>NZ_JADQDD010000044.1 GCF_019263595.1 Pseudonocardia sp. KRD291
GACAGGGTGAGCCGCCCGTCGGACGCGGCGGCGCGCAGCCGGTCGGCGACGCGTTCGCGTTCGGCGTCGGAGGCCAGCAGCTCCGCGCCGCCCGGGGCGACGGTGCGCGGGGCCGAGGGGATGGTCGGGTCGGCTGTGATGTCGGTGTTCGTCATGGAAGCGAGACTCCGCTGCGCACGGCCTGCGCGCGTCCGTCCCCGGGTGTCGGCTGCCCTGCCACCCCCGGTGCACCCGTCGCGCCGGCGGTACTCCCGCGGGGGTACCCGGACCGCCTCCGCCGGGAGGACGCCGCGGCCGCCCGGCTGCCCTACCGTGTGTCAGATGTCCGCCGAGCCCCGTCCGAGCTGGTGGGGCGGGGTGGTCCCGACGATCGTCCTGCCCGCCGCCGTCGCGGCCGTGAGCCTCGGCGGGTCGCGGTTCGCCGCGTACGCCGAGCCCACGTCCCGGCCGTTCGGCGCGCTCGCGGTGGTGCTGCTGCTGATCGGGCCGGCCGCACTCGTCCTCCGACGCGTCCGGCCGCCGCTGGCGGTGGCCGTCTGCGTCCTCGTGCTCGGGCTCTACGTCGTCGCGGACTACCCGTTCGGGCCGGTCCCGCTCGCGACCCTGGTGGCGGTGTTCACCGCGGTCGCCGCCGGATGGCACCGCCGGGTACTGGCGGTCGTGGTGACCGCGATGCTGCTGCTCGGCGCGACGCTGCTGCTGCTCGGGCGGCCGATCCCCTGGTCCGGGTTGGTGCTGTGGCTGGCGTGGCTGACCGCGTTCGCCGCGGCCGGGGCGCTGTGGCGGGCCCGGCGGGAGCGGATCGCGCAGGCCCGGGCCGTGCAGGCCGAGGAGCAGCGCCGCCGCGCCGGGGAGGAGCGGCTGCGGATCGCCCAGGAGCTGCACGACGTGCTCGGGCACCACGTCTCGCTGATCAACGTGCAGGCCGGCGTCGCGCTGTTCCTGATGGACGACGACCCGGAGCAGGCCCGCACCGCGCTGACCGAGATCAAGCGGTCCAGCCGCGAGCTGCTGCGCGAGATGCGCTCCACCCTGGGTGTGCTGCGCGGGGTCGACGAGCAGGCCCCGCACCACCCCACGCCCGGCCTGGACCGGCTCGAGGCCCTGCTCGACGACGTCCGCGGCGCCGGTCTGCCGGTCGTCCTGCGCACCGAGGGCCCGCCGCGGGTGCTGCCGACCGGCACCGACCTGGCCGCGTACCGGATCGTGCAGGAGTCGCTGACCAACGCGCTGCGGCACGCCGGGCCGGCGAGCGCGACGGTGCTGCTCCGGCACTCCGGCGACGCGCTGGAGATCCGGGTCGACGACGACGGCGCCGGCGCGCCCGGCGAGGTGCACGACGGGAACGGGCTGGTCGGGATGCGCGAGCGCGCGCACGCGCTGGGCGGGACGCTGGAGACCGGTTCCGGGCCGGACGGCGGGTTCCGGGTGCACGCCCGGCTGCCGCTCGTCCCGGCCGGGCCGGAACCCGGCCCCGCGTCCGTCGGCCCCGCGTCCACCGACCCCGCGTCCACCGACCCCGCACCCGGCGACGGCCCCGATACGGTGCGCCGATGATCCGGGTCCTGCTCGCCGACGACCAGGCGCTGGTCCGTTCGGGTTTCCGCGCGCTGCTCGGGTCGCAGGCCGACCTGGAGGTCGTCGCCGAGGCCGCCGACGGGGCCGAGGCCGTCGCGCGGGTGCGCGAGCTGCGCCCGGACGTCGTCCTGATGGACATCCGGATGCCCGGCCACGACGGGCTCGCCGCCACCCGCGACATCACCGCCGACCCGGCACTGGCCGACGTCCGGGTGATCGTGCTGACCACGTTCACCGAGGACTCCTACGTCTTCGACGCGATCCGGTTCGGCGCCAGCGGGTTCCTGGTCAAGGACAGCGAACCGGCCGACCTGATCAAGGCCATCCGGGTGGTGCACGGCGGCGAGGCGCTGCTCGCCCCGGCCGTCACCCGCACCCTGATCGCGGAGTTCGCGGCCCGCTCCCGCCCGGGTGCCGCCGACGCGACGGCGCTCGACGCGCTGACCGACCGCGAGCGGGAGGTCGTCGTCCAGGTCGCGGCGGGCCTGTCCAACGACGAGATCGCCGCCCGCCTGTTCATGAGCCCGACCACCGCCAAGACGCACGTCAGCCGCGCGATGACCAAGCTCGGTGCGCGGGACCGTGCGCAGCTGGTGGTGCTGGCCTACGAGAGCGGCCTGGTCCGCCCCGGCTGGGCCTGAGCCCCGCACGAGGGTGGGGCCGGTCGGCGCGGTCCGGGTGGGGAAGGATCGCAGCCGACCGCCGCCCGACGCCGGCGATCCGATCCCAGCGATCCGACCCCGGCGACCCGATCCCAGCCAGGAGCCCGCGATGTCGACCGTGTTCGTGTTCAACGGCCCGAACCTGAACCTGCTCGGCACCCGTCGGCCGGACGTGTACGGCACCACGGTCCTGGCCGACGTCGAGGCGCTCTGCCGGGAGGAGGCCACCCGTCAGGGCCTGGACCTGGACTTCCGCCAGACCAACCACGAGGGAGTGCTCGTCGACTGGATCCACGAGGCAGGCGCCGCGGTGAAGCGGGGGACGGCGCTGGGCGCGGTCCTCAACGCGGCCGCCTACACCCACACCTCGGTCGCGCTGCACGACGCCGTCGAGGGCGCCGAGCTCCCGACGATCGAGGTGCACATCTCGAACGTGCACGGGCGCGAGGAGTTCCGGCACCACTCGTTCGTCTCGCCGGTCGCGGCCGGGATCGTCGTCGGGTTCGGTGTCACCGGCTACGCGTTGGCCATCGACGGCCTGGTCCGCCTCCGCCGCCCCACCCGCTCCGTCTGACGGGCAGGAACGGGTCACTAAACTGCTCGTCGAGCATCTCGGGGTACACCACGTCGATCTCGGCGATGGCGGCCGAGAAGCCCCGCCGGTTGTTCGTGACGAACCGATCGGCTCCGGCCACGACGGCCGTCGCCAGGTGTGTGGCGTCGGCAGCACGCAGGCCGTAGGCGACCGCCACGGTCGTCGCGACCTCGGCGGTCACGGCGTCCACCGGTCGTAGGTTCAGCCGGCTCAGCAGGCCGACCAGGGCGGTGAGCTCGCCCGCCGCCCCGGTGCGCATCGGCTTCGCCAGTACCTCCGGCAACAGGAGGACCGAGCCGACACCGGCCGTTCGGCCGGGCGTCGCGGGGAACAGTGCCCGGATCAGGGGCCCGAACCGATGGTCCGCCGACGCGGCGTAGATCAGGACGTCGGCGTCGAACGCGTCCATCAGGAACGGTCGCGGTCGGCCCGCACCTCGCCTACCAGCTCGTCGGCCCGGGCCGCGGGCACGGTCGGAGCGTCGAGCGGCTGGGCCCGGGCCAGGACAGCCATGTACAGAAGCGCACAACGTCGGCTCGACGGGAGGGACGAGCGGACCCTCAGCCGAGAAGCCGCTGAGCGGCCAGCTCGGCGAGGAGGAACTTGCGGGGACGCCCGGACGGGGTCGTCGGGATGTCGGCGACCTCGATCGTCAGCACGTGGCGGGGCACCTTGAACCGGGCCAGGCGCTTGCGGCACCACGAGACCAGCTCGTCGGCGTCCGGCGTCGTGCCCGGCCGGGCCACGATCCAGGCCACCCCGACCTCGCCCATCCGCTCGTCGCGCAGCGGGACGACGTGGGCCTGGCCGACCGACGGGTGCCCGGTGAGGACGTCCTCGATCTCCTTGGGCATGACCTGCTCGCCGCCGCAGCGGTAGCTCTCCTTCACCCGCCCGACCAGCGTCAGGTAGTCGTCGGCGTCGAGCCGGCCCAGGTCGCCGGTGCGCAGCCACGCCCCACGCCCGTCGGAACTGCCGTCGGCGAACGCGGCGTCGGTCTCCTCGGGCTTGCGGTAGTACCCGGAGGTGACGCCCGGCCCGCGCGCCAGCAGCTCCCCGACCCCGCCGACCGCGACGTCCGCGCGGGTCTGCGCGTCCACCACCTTGTACTCGACGAGCCGCCCGCCCAGTGCGGGATCGCCGGCCACGCCGACGTCGCGCAGACGGCCGTTGGTGCTCAGGCGCCGCTCCGGCGGGTCGTCCGGGCGGGTCACCGTGGACGAGGCCGTCACCTCGCTCATCCCGTAGCCGGTGGTCAGCTCGACGCCGGGGAGGTGCTCCTCGATCCGGTCCCAGATCCCGGTCGGCGCCACGCCGCCGGAGGAGATCATCGAGGTCAGCGACGACAGATCCGTGGCCACGCCGGTGTCGAGGTGATCCAGCACGGCGGCCGTCATGGTGGGGATGAACAGCACGTCGTCACAGCGGTGCCGGGAGATCGCGTCCAGCGTCGCGGCCGGGGAGAACGCGAGCTGCGGGACGATCGCGCCGCCGGCGAACAGCACCGCGAGCAGGCCCTCGACGTAGCCGTACACGTGGTACATCGGCAGCGAGAACGTGATCCGCCGCCCGTCCTGGAACGCTCGCCCGTACGCGCTGCCGTACGCGGTGCGCAGCAGCATGTCGTGGGTGAGCAGCACGCCCTTGGGGGTGCCGGTGGTGCCCGAGGTGTAGAGGATGTCGGCCGTGTCGTGCGGCCCGGTCGCGGTCACCGGTTCGAAGCCCTCGGCGGTCGCGGCCAGCTGGTCGAACGTCCTCGCGCCCTCGCGGGGCGGGGCCGAGCCGGTGGGCAGCAGCACGACCGTCCGCAGCGTCGGGAAGCGCGACCCGCCCCCGGCCGACTCCCAGCCGGGCATCAACGCGTCCAGCGCGGCCAGGTAGTCCAGGTCCCGGAACCGGTCCATGGTCACCAGGGCCACCGCGTCGGACTGGTCGAGCACGTAGCCGAGCTCGTCGCGGCGGTTCAGGAAGTTCACCGGGATGCAGACCGCCCCGGCCCGGGCGATGCCGAACTTGAGCGCGACGAACTCCGGCAGGTTCGCCGACACCATCGCGACGTGCTCACCCGGCCGGACCCCGGCCGCGACGAGCCCGTTCGCGACCCGGACCGACCAGTCCGCGATCTCGGCGTAGGAGAAGGTCCGCCCGTCGGTGACGACCAGGTCGCGGTCGCCGAACTCGGCGGCCGCGGCGTCGAGCACCTGGTCCAGCCGGCGCGGCTCCCAGGTGGGGAACCGCTTCTCGAGCGCCGCCTGGCGCTGCGCCACCGGGGCGAGCACGCGTCAGTCCTTCTGCTGCTTCGAGGCCTGGTAGGCCTCCCAGTAGGTGCGGTGGTGCGAGAACGGCTCGTCGCGGTCCTCGACGGCCGCGCGCACGCCCTTGGCGCGCTGCACCCGCTGGAAGTCCTGCATGGCCGGGCCGGCGATGGCCATCGCGTCGGCGTCGTTGGCCGCGGCGATCGCGGCGGTGATGCCCATCGCGTCCCACCAGCGGTTGGTGGACTCCTTGTGCGCGTAGAGCATCTCCAGCGGGACGTGCGAGATCCGCTCGGCGTAGGCCATGGCGACGGCCTCGACCTCGTCGGCCGGGACGGCGCGGTTGGCCAGCCCCAGCTCCGCGGCCTCGACGCCGGTCATCGAGTCGCCGGAGAACAGCCACTCCTTGGTCTTGCGCATGCCCAGGTGCACCGGCCACATGCCGAACATGTGGATCTCGCCCATGGTGCGCGCCTCGGGCTGGCCGAACGTGGCGTCCTCGGCGGTGAACACGATGTCCAGCACGCCGGCCAGGTCCAGGCCGCCGGCCACGCACGCGCCGCGGACCACGCCGACCGTCGCCTGGCGGATCCGCCACAGACGCATCCAGCGCTCGCGGGACTCGTGGAACTCGCGCCGGGAGAAGATCGGGGAACGCCGGTGCGGGCGGGCGTCCTCGGGCCGCGACGGCGTCTCGGCCGAGTCCCACAGATAGGCCCACTCGGTGAGGTCGTAGCCGGTGCAGAAGTTCTTGCCGTTGCTCTTGACGACCAGGACGCGGGTGTCGTCGTCGGAGTCCAGGTCGTCGAGCACCAGGTCGAGCTCGTCGCGCAGCTGCCGGCACAGCGCGTTGCCGCGCTCGGGCCGGTTGAGCGTCAGGACCGCGATCCGGTCCTTCTTCTCGTAGATCAGCATCTCGAGGCTGTCGAGGTCCACGTCGTCCTCCGGTGCTCCGTACGTCACGTCGCCTGTCAACCTAGTCCCGCGCGCCCGGCTGTCAACACATGCGTTGACCGGGACCCGGCGCCGGGGTTAACGTCGTCGGGTGACCAGGGACGTGGACGTCGTCGTGATCGGGGCCGGCTTCGCCGGGCTGCGCGCGCTGCACACGCTGCGCGAGCAGGGCAGGACCGTGGCCGTGCTGGAGGCCGGCGGCGGCGTCGGCGGGGTCTGGTACTGGAACCGCTACCCCGGCGCGCGCTGCGACGTGGAGAGCTACGACTACTCCTACGCCTTCAGCCCCGAGCTCGAGCAGGAGTGGCGCTGGACCGAGCGCTACGCCTCCCAGCCGGAGATCCTGAGCTACGCCGAGCACGTCGCCGACCGCTTCGACCTGCTCCGCGACGTCCATCTGCACCGCCGCATGACCGGCGCCACCTGGGACGACGCGGCCGGGCGCTGGTCGGTGGAGGTGTCCCCGGAAGGCGGAGGCTCCGAGACCTGGACCGGTGCGCACCTGATCATGGCCGTCGGCAACCTGTCCACGACGAAGGCGCCGCGGTGGCCCGGGCAGGAGAGCTTCACCGGCACGGTCCTGCACTCGGCCCGGTGGCCGCACGACGGCGTCGACCTGTCCGGGCAGCGCGTCGGGATCATCGGCACCGGCTCGTCGGGCATGCAGATGGTGCCGGTCGTGGCGCAGGAGGCCGCGCACCTGTCGGTGTTCCAGCGGACCCCGAACTTCAGCATCGCCGCCGCCAACGAGCCGCTGACCGACGAGCGCGACGCCGAGGTCAAGGCCCACTACCGCGAGCGCCGCGAGGCGGCGCTGAACTCGCCGTCCGGCCTGGGCTTCAAGCCGAGCAAGCAGTCCGCCCTCGAGGCCACCCCGGACGAGCGCCGGGAGACCTACGAGCAGGCGTGGACGCGGCTCGGCTTCGGGTTCGTGCTCGCCTACTACGACCTGATCCTGGACGAGAGGGCGAACGAGACCGCGTCCGACTTCATCCGCGGCAAGATCGCCGAGAAGGTCGAGGACCCGGAGACGCGGGAGAAGCTGACGCCGCGCGGGTTCCCGTTCGGCGCGAAGCGGCCGTCGGTGGACAGCGGCTACTTCGAGGCGTTCAACCGCGACGACGTGACGCTCGTCGACGTCCGGGAGGACCCGATCGAGGCGCTGACCCCGAACGGGGTCCGGCTGGCGAGCGGCATCCAGCACGAGCTGGACACCCTGGTGTTCGCGACCGGCTTCGACGCCATGACCGGCTCCCTGCTGCGCCCGGAGATCACCGGCCGCGACGGGCTCACCCTGCGCGAGGCCTGGAGCGCAGGCCCGCAGACCTACCTGGGTCCGTTCGTGCACGGCTTCCCGAACCTCTACATCATCGCCGGGCCGGGCAGCCCGTCGCTGCTGTCCAACGTCCTGCTCTCGATCGAGCAGCACGTCGACTGGCTGGCCGGCCTGCTGGCGCACGCCGAGAAGCAGGGCGCGGACCGGATCGAGGCCACCGCCGACGCGCAGGCCAGGTGGGTCGACCACGTCAACGAGCGCGCGCAGGCCACGCTCTACCCGCGGGCGACGAGCTACTACAACGGCGACGAGGTCGAGGGCAAGCCGCGGGTGTTCATGCCCTACGTCGGCGGCGTCCGCGGCTACCGCCGGATCCTGGAGAAGGTCCGCGAGGACGACTACGAGGGCCTGACCCTCGACGGGACCCCCACCCCCTGAACACCGGTCCGGCCCACCGACGTGCCGGACCGGCCCACCACCGTCACCGTCCGGTACGACGCTACCCGTCGACCCCGCGCGTGACGCCGAACGGCGCGCGCCCGTCGGAAGGGCGCGCGCCGTGGCGAGGTCGCGGGGTGGCGGGTCAGCTCATGGAGCCCTGCTCGCCCTTGGCCTTCTGCTCCTCGGCGTGCTGGGCGGTGAAGGCGTTGATCGCGTCCCACTGACGGGCCGCGAGGGGCTCGCGGACGCTGCGGGTCCACGCCTCGTTGGCCAGCAGCCGGCGGTCGGTGCGCTTGAACTTCGGGATCACGTGGTTGGCGAACAGGTGGTAGTGGTGCTGGGTCTCCTCCCACGGCGCCCAGTTGTGGGCGAACATGAGGTAGGCGCCGAAGCCGCCGTTGGACTGCTCCTCGAGGCGCTCGATCTGCTGGACGGCGTCGTCGACGGTGCCGATGATGCCCATCCCGGACTCGATCACGAAGTCGATCCGTTCCTTCGTGGTCTCGCCCAGCACGCCGAGCTGCGGGGCGGCCGCGGTGTGCTGCAGGTAGTCGAACCAGGCGTCGATGCCGTGAGAGACGTCCTTGATCGCCTGGTCCTTGGTGTCGGCGATGTGCATCGGGCCGACCAGGCGCCAGCCCGACCGGTCGACGTTCTGGCCGAACTCCCTGGCCCGCTCCTCGACGACGTTCCAGTGCATGCCCAGGGCGTCGAAGCCGTCCTGGCTCATGGTGGCGCCGATCGAGATCATGCCCATGCCGTGCTTGCCGACCAGCCGGGGTCCGGACGGCGACACGATCGCCGCGGTGGCGATCTCGGGGTGCGGCCAGGAGTAGGCGTCCATCTGCAGGCGCGCCTCGTCGAGCTTGTAGCGCCCGGTGTCGATGGTGATCGGCTCGTCGCTGCGCAGCAGGTGCATCAGCACGTCGACGTCGGTCTCGAGCGCCTTGCGGGCGTCGGCGGGGTCCAGCCCGAGGCTCAGGGCGTCGGTGGCCAGCGCCCCCGGTCCGACGCCGAGCATCACGCGGCCGCGGGTCAGGTGGTCGAGCAGGATCAGGCGGTCCGCCACCATGTAGGGGTTGTGGTAGGGCAGCGACAGCACGCCGGAGCCGAGCTTGATGTTGCGCGTGACCTGGGCGACGTGGGCGATGAACAGCAGCGGGTCGCCGACCAGCTCGACGCCGCAGGAGTGGTGCTCACCGATCCAGGCCTCGTCGAAGCCCATCTTGTCGAGCATCTGGATGAGCTGGACGTCGCGTTCCAGCGACCAGGTCGGGTTCTGGCCGACCGGGACGTGGTGCGGGGGCAGGAAGATGCCGAAGCGCATCCGGGACATGAGGGGCTCCTTCGCCGGCCATGGGGATTGTGATGGTCCGCACAGGCGAGCAGGATGTCAACACTGGAGTTGACGATTCCGTTGACGGTCCGGCCGCGGCGGGGTTAGCGTCAACACAACCGTTGAAAGGGGTGCGCAGAATCGTGGCACCGCAGATCCACCCGCTGGTCGGGCTGATCCGCCGGTTCTCCGTGGACTGGCTGGGACGCGCCGATCCGGCGGTCTGCGCCGAGATCATGGATCCGGGGTACGAGATCCTGATCGGCGGGCACACGCTCGCCGGCCGCGACGACGAGTACGTCCCCGGCACCATGGCCCAGCTCGACCGCTTCCCCGGCCTGCTGCTGACCGCACACGCCGTGGTCACCGACGGCGAGCGGGTCGCCGTCCGGTTCTCCGAGCACGGCCCGTCGGCCGCCGACGACATGGCGCCCGCCGCCTGGACCGGGATCGGCATCTTCGCCTGGGACGGCGAGAAGCTGACCCGCAACGCGACCGAGGAGGACTACCACTCCCGTCGCCGCCAGCTCGCCGACCGCGCACCGGACCCGGTGGACCACCCGGCCGTCGCGCCCTGGGCCGCGATCCCGCAACCCGCCGACCCGGACGCGGAGGCGGTCGTCCGCGCGTGGCTCGGCTCCGGCGACCTGGGCCACGGCGGCACCGTGATGCTCGACGACGGCTGGTGCGGCCACGGCACGCACGCGCTGCTGGACGACCCGCACACCGAGATCCGCGAGCTGTTCTCGGCCGGTCGCGACGTCGCGTTCGCCCTCGACCAGGCCGGGCGCTACCGGGGTGGCCTGCCGGACACCGAGGGGCTCGAGGGCGGCACCGTCTCGCACAGCGCGATCGGTCTCGTGCACGTCGGCGACGACGCGACGGTCACCGGGCACGTCGTACGCGACCGGGTCGGCCTGCGCCGGGCGGTGCGGGCATGAGCGACCGGATGCTGCGGGCCGGGGTCGTCGGCGCCGGGACCATGGGGTTCGGCATCGCCTACGTGCTCGCCTCGTCCGGACACGCGACGACCGTCGTCGAGTCCGACGCGGAGCGCCGGGTCGGGTTGCTGGCCCGGCTGGAGAGCCGGGCCCAGGCCGGGGTGGACCGCGGCCGGCTCGACCCGGACGCCGCGGACGCGCTGTCCGGACTCGTCTCGGTCGTCGGCACCGTCGACGAGCTCCGCGTCGGGCTGGACGTGGTGATCGAGACGGTCCCGGAGCGCCTGGACCTCAAGCGGGCGGTGCTGACCGCCGCCGCACGGCGCGCGCCCGCGCTGCTGGCGTCGAACACCAGTTCGTACTCGATCGACGACCTGGCCGCCGGGCTGCCGGACCCGCAGCGCTTCTGCGGCATGCACTTCTTCAACCCGGTCTGGTCGATCGCGCTGGTCGAGGTCGTGCGCGGGGCGGCCACCGGCGACGAGGCGATCGCCGCCGCGCGGTCGGTCGCCACCGCGATCGGCAAGGAGTCGATCGTCGTGGCGAACGTGCCGGGGTTCGCGACCAGCCGGCTGGACTGCATCTCCGCGTTCGAGGCGATGCGGATGCTGGAGGAGGGCGTCGCCGCCGCCGAGGACATCGACCGGGCCGCGGTCGTCGCCTACGGGCACCCGATCGGGCCGCTGCGGCTGTCCGACGTGGTCGGGCTGGACGTGCGTCTCGACATCGCCCGGCACCTGCAGAGCGTGTACGGCGAGCGCTACTCCCCACCCGCGATACTGGAGCAGAAGGTTGCCGCGGGGGAGCTCGGACGCAAGTCCGGACGAGGATTCTTCGACTGGAAGGACCGATGATGGGACAGGTCCGCGAGACCATGCTCGTCGAGAACGACGAGCGACGGGCGCTGCGCGAGGCCGTCGGCAAGCTGGTCGGCAGCTACGGCCGCTCCTACTTCCAGGACGTGACCCGGCGCGGCGTCCCGCCCGAGGAGCTCTGGCGCGAGATGGGCGCGGCCGGGTTCCTGGGGGTGCACCTGCCCGAGGCCTACGGGGGCGGCGGGGGCGGCCTGGTCGACCTCGCGCTGGTCATCGAGGAGACGGCCTCGCAGGGCTGTCCGATGTTCATGCTGGTGATCTCCCCGGCGATCGCGGGCTCGCTGCTCGCCGCGCACGCCACCGAGGACATGAAGCAGGAGTGGCTGCCCGGGATCTGCGAGGGCACGAAGAAGGTCGCGTTCGCGATCACCGAGCCGGACGCGGGCACGAACACCCACAACATCACCACCACCGCGCACCCCGACATCTCCGGGGACGGCGGCGGCTGGAAGCTCCGCGGCCAGAAGTACTGGACGTCGGGCATCGACGAGGCCGACGCGGTGCTCGTCGTCGCCCGCGGACCGGAGGCCGACGAGCGGGGACGGCACAAGCTGTCGCTGTTCCTGGTCCCGACCGACTCGCCAGGGCTGTCCTTCCAGAAGATCGACGCGGCGCTGCAGATCCCGGAGAACCAGTTCACGACGTTCTTCGACGACGTCCCGGTCACCCCCGACATGCTGATCGGTGCCGAGGGCGACGGTCTCAAGCAGGTCTTCGCCGGGCTGAACCCGGAGCGGGTGACGGCCGCGGCGCAGGCCAACGGCATCGCCCGCTACGCCCTCGAGCGCGCCGCCCGCTACGCCTCCGAGCGCAGCGTGTGGGGCGCGCCGATCGGCACCCACCAGGCGATCGCGCACCCGATGGCGAAGGCCTACGTCGAGGTGCAGCTGGCCCGGCTGATGACCTTCCACGCGGCGGAGCTGACCGACTCCGGAGGCGACGCGGCCGAGGCGTCCACGGTGGCCAAGTACGCCGCCGGTGAGGCCGTGGTGAACGCGCTGGACCACGCCATCCAGACCCACGGCGGGAACGGGCTGTCCAACGAGTACGGCCTGTCCGACCTGTGGTTCACCGCGCGGATGTTCCGCACCGCGCCGGTGAGCAAGGAGATGGTGCTCAACCACGTCGCCCAGCACAGCCTGGGCCTGCCCAAGAGCTACTAGGAGGTCCCGCGGTGACCACGCTCGGCGGAATGCTCACTGGTCTGGTTGCGCTCGGGCCGGACCGGCCCGCTCTGACCGGCGGTGACACCACGCGGAGCTTCGGCGAGCTCGACGCGCGGGCGAACCGGGTGGCGCACGCGCTGCGCGGGTCCGGCCTCGTGCCCGGCGACCGGGTCGGGGTGCTCTCGCGCAACCGGCCCGAGTACGTCGAGCTGCTGTTCGGTGCGGCCCGCGCCGGGATGGTGCTGGTCGGGCTGAACTGGCGTCTGGCTCCGCCGGAGATCGCCGCGGTGCTGGACAACGCCCGCCCCGGGGTGGTGCTGGCCGGCACGACGGAGGCCGCGCTCGTCCCGGACGGTGTCGAGGTGATCGACCTGGACGCCGGGTACGAGGCCTGGATCGCCGGCGTACCGGACACCCTTCCCGACGTCGCCGTCACGCCGGACGACGTCGTGCTGCAGCTCTACAGCTCCGGCACCACCGGTGTCCCCAAGGGCGCCCGGCTCACCCACGCCAACCTGGCGTTCACCCCGCGGATGGGCGCCGAGTTCTACGCGATGGGCCCGGACTCGGTGAACCTGGTGCCCTCGCCGCAGTTCCACATCGGCGGCATCGGCTACGGGCTCAGCACGCTGGGCCGGGGCGGGCACACCGTCCTGGTGGCCGAGGTGGACCCGGCCGAGATGCTGCGCCTGATCGAACGCCACCGGGTCACGCACTCGTTCCTGGTGCCCGCCGTGGTGCAGATGCTGCTCGCCGCCCCGGAGATCGAGGGGGCCGACCTGTCCAGCCTCGAGCTCGTCGCCTACGGCGGCGCGCCGATGACCGAGGCCCTGCTGCGCCGGGCGATGGACCGCTTCGGGTGCGGGTTCCTCGGCGTCTACGGCATGACCGAGACCGCGGGCACCGTGGCCGGCCTGGCCCCGGACGACCACGACCCCGGTGGCCCGCGGGCCGGCCTGCTGCGCTCGGTCGGGCGCGCGCTGCCCTGGCACGACGTCGCGGTGTTCGACCCGCTGACCGACCAGCCGAGCCCGCCCGGACAGGTGGGCGAGATCCGGGTCCGGTCCGGTCAGAACATGGCCGGCTACTGGCGCCGTGACGACGAGACCGCGTCCACGCTGAGCGGGGACGGCTGGCTGCGCACCGGCGACGCCGCCTACACCGACGACGAGGGCTACCTGTTCCTGCACGACCGGATCAAGGACATGATCATCTCCGGCGGTGAGAACGTGTACCCGGCCGAGGTGGAGAACGCGCTCGCCGCGCATCCGGGCGTCGCCGACGTCGCGGTGATCGGGGTCCCGTCGCCGCGCTGGGGCGAGACGGTGAAGGCACTCGTGGTGCGCAACCCGGGCACCGACCCCACCCCGGAGGAGCTGATCGCGCACGCGAGGCAGCGGCTGGCCCGCTACAAGTGCCCGACCTCGGTGGACTTCGTCGGGGAGCTGCCGCGCAACGCGTCCGGCAAGGTGCTCAAGAAGGTCCTGCGGGAGCCGTACTGGCCCGACGCCGCCCCCGTCCGGTGATCGGGGATCGGGGACACTGACGGTCATGAGCAGCGGGATCGGCAAGCGGCGGGAGTCCGCGCGGGGCGAGGGCACCGCCGCCTACCAGGAGCGGCGGACCGAGATCGTCGCCGCGGCGGGGCAGCTGTTCAAGGACAACGGCTACGCCGGCACGTCGCTGGCCGACGTCGCCGAGGCGCTCTCGATGGACCGGGCGTCGCTCTACTACTACATCGGCGGCAAGCAGGAGCTCTTCCAGGACGTCGTCGGCGGGGCGGTGGAGCGCAACGCGCTGAGCGCCGAGGAGATCGTGTCCGGTCCCGGGACGGCCCCGGAGAAGCTGCGGCGCCTGGTCGTCGAGCTGATGGTCTCCTACGCCGAGAGCTACCCGTTCCTCTACGTCTACATCCAGGAGCACCTCGGGGCGGTCTCGCCGGACCGTTCGGCCTGGGCACAGCGCATGCGCGGGTACAACAAGCGCTACGAGAACGCCGTCGTCGCCGTCGTGGCGGCGGGGGTGGACGAGGGCACGTTCGCGGTCGGGACGCAGCCGTGGGTCGTCGCCTACGGAATCATCGGGATGGTCGCGTGGAGCAACCGGTGGTACCGCCCGGGCGACACGGCGATCCCGGCGCGGGAGATCGGCGAGGCCTACGCCGACACGCTGCTGACCGGCCTGCAGGTGCGCTGAGCAGGCGCGTCCGGGCGCTGATGACCTTGCTCGGAGACCTGCCCTCTCCGCACAGAACATGTTATGTTCTCGTCGCTCAACCGGTGGCTCCGGACATGGCGGTGCGGGGTCGGTGACGCCTGGAGGTGCGCCCACATGAGGATCACGGTCGATCCCGACCTGTGCGACGGATTCGGACTCTGCGACGGCCACGCGCCCGACCTGTTCGATCTCGACGACGACGGCTACGCCACCGAGAAGGGTGACGGCACCGTCCCCGACGGCCAGGAGGCCGCGGCCCGGCGGGCCATCGCGGGATGCCCCGCGCACGCCATCGTCGAGAGCGCGGGCTAGGCGCCGCGCGCCACCGGACCTGATCGCTTCCCCTCCCACCACTTCCAGGAGTGCAGCGTGGCACTTTCGGCCGACACCCACGACGGGTCGTCCCCGACCGGCGGGAAGCGGCGCAACTCCAAGCGCCGCATCCTGACCTCGACCTACATCGGCACCGTCATCGAGTGGTTCGACTTCTACATCTACGGGACCGCGGCGGCGATCGTCTTCAACGTCCTGTTCTTCCCCGAGGTCGACTCGGCGATCGGCACCCTGGCCGCGTTCGGCACGCTGGCCAGCGGGTTCCTGGCCCGCCCGATCGGCGGGATCATCGCCGGGCACTTCGGTGACCGGATCGGCCGCAAGAAGATGCTCGTCCTGTCGATCATCCTGATGGGCTTCGGGACGGTCATCGTCGGACTACTGCCGACGTACGCCCAGATCGGCATCTGGGCCCCGATCCTGCTGGTCGTCGCCCGCGTCATCCAGGGGCTCGCGGCCGGCGGCGAGTGGGGCGGCGGTGTGCTGATGGCCATCGAGCACTTCGACGACAAGCGGCGCGGCCTGTGGGGCAGCGTCGGGATGATGGGTGTGCCGACCGGCGTCACGCTGTCCACGGCGGTGTTCGCGCTGCTCTCGCTGCTGCCGCAGGAGGACCTGCTGTCCTGGGGCTGGCGGGTCCCGTTCCTGGCCTCGATCGTGCTGGTCGCGGTCGGGCTGTGGGTGCGTCTGGGCGTCGACGAGAGCCCGGTGTTCGAACGGGAGCAGCGCAGGCGGAACGAGCATCAGCACAGCGCGCGCGAGGAGCAGAAGGCGCAGCCGAGGCAGAAGGCGCCGATCGTCGAGATCATGACCAAGGACTGGCGCAACGTCCTGGTCGGCGTGCTGCTGGTGATCGGACCGTTCGCGGCCAGCGCCGTGTTCATCACGTTCGGCGCGTCCTACGGCACGCAGGTCGGGTTCAGCCGGGCCGAGGTGCTGACGGCGCAGAGCATCGCCAACGTCGTCGAGCTGATCGCGATGCCGCTGTTCGGCCTGCTCTCCGACCACATCGGACGACGCAGGATCTACTACTGGGGCGGTGCCCTTCTCGGGATCAGCGCGTTCACGCTGTTCGCCGCGTTCGGCAGCGGGTCGTGGCTGGTGCTGCTGGTCGCGTTCCTGTTCACCTACGTCGCGCACGGGATGATGTACGGCCCGATGGGCGCGTTCCTGGCCGAGCTGTTCACCACCGGCACCCGCTACACCGGTGCGTCGCTGGGCTACCAGGTCGCCGGTGCGATCGGCGGCGGCTTCGGCCCGCTGATCGCGACGTCGCTGCTGGTCGCCGCCGGTGGCGCCCCGAACTACCTCTACGTCGCGGTGTTCATGCTCATCGTCTGCCTGCTCAGCGCGGGTGCGGCCTGGTTCGCGCCGGAGATGAACAAGCGCGCCCTGCGCGAAGCCTGACCATTCCTGGAAGGACGGACATGACCGCACCCACCGAACGTCCGCGCGGGGGCAAGCACGTCGTCGCCCGCACCGACGAGATCCCGCCCGGGTCGCGCCGGATCGTGGAGCTGGACGGGCGGCAGATCGGCATCTTCAACATCGACGGCGAGTACGTCGCGTTCCTGCACCGCTGCCCGCACATGTCCGGGCCGCTGTGCGAGGGCCAGGTGATCGGGCTCGTCGAGTCCTCCGGGCCCGGTGACGTGCGGCTCGACGAGAGCCGCAAGTTCCTGACCTGCCCGCTGCACGGCTGGGAGTTCGACGTGCACACCGGGCAGTCCTACTTCGACCCGAAGCGGGTGAAGGCCAAGCGGTTCCCGGTCGAGGTCCGCAGCGGCGCCGACGTCGCCGCCGAGTCGGCCCCCGGCGCACCCGGCACTCCGGAGGCGGAGACGGGTGCGGCTCCGGAGTCCGACGGCCGCGTGCCCGGCCCCTACATCGCGGAGACGTTCGAGGTCGCCGTGGAGCAGGACTACGTCGTGGTCAGCACCGGCCGTGCGCGCCGGAAGTGACCTGTCGAACGGGAGAGGAACCGAGCCGATGACCACCGCACTGCTGGAGAACACGACCCGGACCGAGCTGTGGTCCGGGTCGGTGATCGACGCCGACGTGCACGCGAACGTCCCGTCGATGGAGACGCTGTACAAGTACCAGGACCGCGTCTGGGTGCAGTGGGCGCAGGAACGCGGCTGGGCCGGACCCTCCGGGCTGAAGGTCGCCTACCCGCCGAACGCCCCCACCACCTCCCGTGACGAGTGGCGCCTCGCCGACGCCCCGCCTGCGTCGGACCTGGGCGCGCTGCAGCGCCACATCCTCGACCCGTGGCAGGTCGAGAAGGCCGTCCTGAACTGCTACTACGCGATCGACTCGCTGCGCCACCCGGACTGGGCCGCCGCGCTCGCCCGCGCCGTCAACGACTGGCTGGTCGCCGAGTGGCTCGACCGCGACCCGCGCCTGGTCGGCTCCCTGGTCGTCCCGGCGCGTGACCCGCAGGCCGCCGCCGACGAGATCGACCGGGTCGGCGGGCACCCCGGGTTCAGGCAGGTGATGCTCCCGGTCCGCTCCGAGCAGCTCTACGGCCAGCGTGCCTGGTGGCCGCTCTACGAGGCGGTCGTGCGCAACGACCTGGTGCTCGGCATGCACTGGGGCGGCACCCCGGACGGTGCGCCGTCGACCAGCGGGTTCCCGTCCTGGTACGTCGAGGAGTACGCGGCCGAGACCCAGGTCTACGCCGCCCAGGTGATCTCGATGATCGCCGAGGGCGTGCTGCGGAAGTTCCCGGAGCTGCGCGTGTCGATGCTCGACTGCGGCTTCACCTGGATCCCCACCTGGGGATGGCGGATGAACAAGGAGTGGAAGGGCCTGCGCCGGGAGATCCCGTGGGTGGACCGCCCGCCGATGGACCTGCTGCGCGAGCACTTCCGGTTCTCGATCGCCCCGATCGACGCCGGCCCGCCCGCGCAGATGGCGAAGATCGTCGAATGGCTGGGCACCGACGACCTGCTGATGTTCGGCACCGACTACCCGCACCGCCACGACGACGACATCGCCGAGTTCCTGCAGGTCCTCCCCGAGGGCATGCGGGCCAACGTGATGTCCGAGACGGCGCGGCGCTGGTACCGGCTCTGACATGACCTCGACCCCCACCGCTCCCCGCGTCGGCGCCGCGGCCCGCCGGGCCGCCGTCGCGGGCGGCGTCGGGAGCGTCGTCGAGTGGTACGACTACGGCCTGTACGGCATCGCGGCCGCGCTCTACATCCGTCCGCTGTTCTTCTCCGGCGCCTCCGAGCTCACCGGGACGCTGCTGAGCCTGGCCACGTTCGCGGTCGGGTTCGTGGCACGCCCGGTCGGCGGGATCGTCCTCGGCTGGGCGGGCGACCGCTGGGGACGGCGGCCGGTGCTGCTGTTCACCGTCGTGCTGATGGGGATCGCGACGACGCTGATGGGCGTGCTGCCCACCGCGGCGACGGCCGGGGTGCTCGCTCCGGTCCTGCTGGTGGCACTGCGCCTGGTGCAGGGCTTCGGCGCCGGTGCGGAGCTGGCCGGGGCGTTCGTCTACGTCACCGAGAGCGCGCCGCCCAGTCGTCAGGCGTTTCTGGCGTCGTTCTCCAGCGCGGCGACGTCGGTGGGTCTACTGCTCTCGACGGCGGTGTTCGCGGTGCTCGAGCTCGCGCTGCCCGATGGCGACATGCTCGCCTATGGCTGGCGGATCCCGTTCCTGCTCAGCGCCGTGGTCGTGATCGCGGCGCTCGTCGCGCGCTCGCGGATCGAGGAGTCGGCGGCGTTCCGCGCGGCGTCGGGGTCCTCCGCTGCCGGCCCGTCCGATGCCGCCCCGTCCGATGCCGCGGACGAGACCGGCCGGGGTGGGGCACGCTCGTGGGTAGCCGGCCTGCTTGCTCCGACCGCGGTCGGCGTCGGCGGGTACGTGACCTCGGTTTACGCGATCAGCTACGTGACGTCGTCGCAGGACGTGTCCGCGGGCGTCGCGTTGCTCGGGGTGCTGCTACTGGCCGCGGTCTCGGCCGTGACCTGCGTGGGCTTCGGCGCGCTGGCCGACCGGGTAGGCAGCGCCCGGGTCTTCCTGGGCGGCACGGTGTTCCTGGCGGCGTTCGCGTTCCCGTTCTTCGCGCTGCTGCAGGCCGGGGACCCGGTCCTGGTCGTGGTCGCGCTGGTTGTCAACTACGCGATCGGCTGGGCGGCATGTGCCGGAGCGCAGGGCAAGTTCCTGGCCGGCCTGTTCGGCACCCGCCACCGTTTCGCCGGGGTGGCCACCACCCGCGAGCTCAACAGCGCGTTCCTGGCCGGACCCGCCCCGTTCGTGGCCGCCGCCCTGACCGGCGCCGTCGGCGGGAGCCCCTGGCCGGTGGCGGTGATGGTGATCGCCGCCGCGGCCCTGACCGCGGTCGGTGCCGCCCTGAGCCGTCACGACGGCGTCCCGCTCCCGCCGCCCTGACCACCCGTCCTCGGGCAGGGGCCGAGGTGTTCGACCCGATCATGATCGATCAGAGTAGGACGATCGGTGCCATCCGTGGCACCGATCGTCTCCCACAGTTCGATCATGCGGCGCGGACCAAGGCGGAACGGACCCGGGCCAGCACCCGGTCCGGACGCTCGGTGAGCTCCTTCCACGTGATGCGCAGCAGCCTCCAACCGGCGTCGGTCAGCGCGTTGCCCTTCTCCCGGTCGGCGTCGAAGCGGTCTGGATCGGTGTGCCAGGCCCAGCTGTCGAACTCGAGAGCCAACCGGACGTCGGGAAAAGCGATGTCGATCTTCATTCGTCCGAAGGGATGCCCTACGACGAATCCGGTGATCCCGGCCCGCCGGAGCAGGCCGATCAGCCGACGTTCGGCGGCGGAGTCGGCCCGGAGGGCGCAGGCGACCAGCAGCTCACGGGCGCGGGCAATGCCGTACGCGCCGACCGACCGGCAGTAGGCGTCGTGCAGCGACTCGAACCGCACGTGCTTCTGCTGGAGGGCACGGTCGAGGAAGGTGGCTCCGTCGCGGAGCACCGAGGCGGTCTCGAGCACCGTCAACGCCGGTTCGGTCACCCCGACACCGCGCACCATGGCGTGATCGAGCGGGTCGAGGTCGCGGTGACGCAGCCGGACGCCCGGTGGTGACCGACGGCGCAGCCTCCGTCCGATGGTCACGTCGACCGGCCCGGGGGCGCCGTCGAGCATGCCCAGCCAGAGCGCGGCGGCAGGACCGGTGACGACCGCGGCCGGACCACCCCAGAGCCATGCCGCACGAATGCGAGCCCGGTCGGTGAGTGCGTGCCCGCCGACGAGGTAGACGCCCGGGTGGATCCGCCGCCACGCACCCTCGGCGACTCTCCGGGCGATCGTCCGGGCCGGGATCCCGTGCGTCAGCGCCTGGGCGCGGCTCACCAGCCCGTCCTGCCCCAGAAGAAGGTCGTTCCACGCGCGTGACATCCGGACAGGTTCCGTGCCCGGCCGCATCGGCGGGGCCGGTTCCGGCTCAGCCGTTCACGAACGACGCATGATCGATCCGTGTGAGCAGATCGGTGCCACGGATGGCACCGGGCATACGACACAGATCGATCACCGAGGGCGGCGAGGCTCAGACGGCGACGCCCTCGGCCTCCCGGGCGGCGAGGTCGTCGATGACGTCGTAGATGTGGCGCTGGTGCAGTTCGACGGCCGTGCAGTAGCGGGCGGTCTCGCCGGCGGCCAGGGAGTCGATGATCTCGGTGTGCTCGCCGTGCATGCGCGAGACGACCGCCTCGCCGTAGTCCATGAACGAGCGGTAGGGCTGGATCAGCGCCCACATCCGGGCGGTCTCGCCGGCCACGATCCGCATCGGGGAGAGCACCCAGAACCGCTCGTGGAACAGGCGGTCGGCCTGGACGATCTCGTAGGCGCTGCGACCGATCATGGCTCGCATCGCGTCGTTGCAGGCGCGCAGGCCGGCGATCTCGTCGTCGCCGGGAGGACGGGCGGTCGCGGCCAGGCGGTTCTCGCAGGCGTCGCGCAGCCAGCAGATCTCGGCCAGCTCGGCGGCGGTCAGCTTCGCGACGTAGTGGCCGTGGTTGCGGCGGTGGTGCAGCACGCCCTCGGCGGCCAGGGTCTTGAACGCCTCCCGGACCGGGACCCGGGTGCTGCCCAGGCGGGTGGCGAGCTCGTCCTGGCGCAGGTGCTCGCCCGGGTGCAGCTGGCCGTTGGCGATCATCTCGCGCAGGGCGGTCGTCACCCTGTCCCCGGCACGGCCGTACCCGACGTCGAGCGCGGGGTTCGGGTCGGTGCCCGTTCCGGTGCCGGCCGGGCTGCTCTCGGTGGTCATCGCGGCGCTCAGGTTACCGGGCGTATCCGCGGCACCTCGCCGCGGCGCACCGGGTGGACACGCGCCGGTGGGCCGCCGCGCCGTTGCGACCGCCCACCGGCGCGCTGCTCATGCGGCGATGCCCGACGCGCGCACACCCGTGCCGGCCAGCAGCGGGATGCCGTAGAGGCTGCTCGCGTTCTCGCCGAGGATCTTGCGGCGGACGTCGGAGGGAAGGTGGTTCGGCACCGACTCGTAGGGGGAGTCGGAGTCCCAGTGCGGGTAGTCCGAGGAGAACATCATGTGGTCGGTGCCGAACTGGGCGTGGAACATGTCCAGCAACGGCCCGAACTCCTCCATGTTCTCCGGCTCCTCCATCGGCTGCGTGGCGAAGTAAAAGTGCTCGGCCAGGTACTCCGAGGGCTTGCGCCGCAGGTGCGGGACCTCGGCCTGCAGCATCTTCCAGCTCTTGTCCAGACGCCACGCGAACGGCATCGCCCAGGACCAGGCCTGCTCGATCAGCGCGATCTTCAGGCCGGGGAACTCGTCGAACGCGCCCTCGAAGATCAGGCTCGAGGCCAGCGTGTAGTTGCGCAGCGGGAAGCCGGTGTGCCACTCGAAGTAGTAGTTGACCGTGCCGTTCGCGGTCATCCGGCGGCCGGGCGAGGTGTGGAACCCCAGCGGCAGGCCGTAGTGCTGGCAGGCCTCGAGGATCGGCCAGTACTTCGGGTGCCCGATCGCGTGCTCGGTCCGCGGTTCGAGCAGGACCTGCACGAACTTGTCCCCGCGCGGCCCCTCCTTGCACCGGGTGATCTCGCGGACGGCCTCGGCCGGATCCTCGACGAGGACGTTGATCGAGGAGTAGAAGCGCGGGTCGTCGGCCAGCCACAGGTCGCGGTGGACGTCGTTGAACGCGCGGATGAGGTCGACCCCGAACTGGTGCGGGAAGTTCGAGTTGCCCTTGCTCAGGTTCAGCGCCGTCGCGTCACCGAGAACGACGCCGCTCATGTCGAACGTGTCGATCAGCTGCTTGCGGGTGAAGTCCGGGATGACGCCGGGGCGCCCGCTCGGGTCGATCGCGTCGAGGCGGTGGGTGAACTGGCGCTGCGGCACGATCCGCGACTCGGTCGAGGTGTCGCGCAGGCCGATCAGGTCGAGGTGGTCGAGCCACCTCTGGCTCAGCCGCTCCCGGATCGAGGAGTCGGAGACGACGACGGTCGGGTGGACGTCGACGTCGACGACGGGGATCCGGGCCTCCTCGGTGGCGGCCGGTGCCGTGGGCGGTGTCGCGAGCGTCGTCATTGAGCCCTCCTGGCGCTGTGCGTCGCGGCGGTGTCGCCGCGTGCTTCGGTGCGAGGCGTCGTACAGAAATAACATGTTATGTTGTCGACGACGTCCACGCCATGCCTCGACGCCGAGGATCCGGGTCGATTCTCGACCCCGCGCGCCCCTCGCCCGTCGTCGCCGACATCCAGGGGGCACCGATGGCCGACACCCGCGACATGGCGCCACCCGGCGCACCGGCACCGCTCGGGCACCGGGGCATCGTCCCGCCCCGGATCGGGCCGGACCCGGAGCCGCTGCCCGAACAGATCCTCGCGATCTACCGGGCGACCCCGGCCGCCGCCGTCAGCGACAAGGTCGGTCGGCTCTGGACGATGGAGCCGGTGATCGGGCCGCTGCACCCGTCGATGCCGCACCTGGCCGGCGTCGCGATCACGGTGAAGGCGCCGCCCGGGGACAACTGGGCCGTGTTCGGCGGGCTCAACCGCGCGTTCGCTGGGTCGGTGCTGGTCGTGGACTGGCGCGGGCACACCGGTAGCTGCGGCGGCGGGGAGAAGGCACTGCTGTCCGGCATCGACCGCGGCCTGTCCGGCGTCGTGATCGACGGCGCCTGGCGCGACGTCGACGACGTCGCGGCGCGCGGGTTCCCGCTGTTCGGCCGGTGCGCCACCCCGTTCTCCCCGGCCAAGCGCGACCCCGGCGAAATCAACGTGGCGGTCAGCTGCGGCGGCGTCGTCGTGGAACCCGGCGACGTGGTGGTCGGCGACTCCGACGGGGTCGTGGTCGTCCCGCGGCGCCACGCCGAGCAGGTCGCGCGGGCGCTGGCCGAGCAGGCGGGCGGCGCGGACGCACACGACGAGGACATGGTCCGCCGGATCGGCGAGGGCTTCGAGGCCGAGGTCGCCGAGAGAAGCGCAGGCGGAACGAGCATGGACCCAGCACGGCAGGAGAGGGAGCAGCGCTGATGCACGCCTACGGATTCGACCTGCACTGGCGGGCTCCCGAACGTCTGATCACGGTCGAGGACTACCGCCGCGCCGCGCGGCGCCGTCTGCCGAGGATGGTCTGGAGCTACGTCGACGGCGGTGCCGACGACATGTGCTCTCTCGCGGGCAACCGCAGCGCGTTCGACCGCTGGTGGCTGCAACCCTCGGTGCTCACCGGGCACGACACGCACCGCCTGGAGACCACGGTCGCGGGCCTCGAGCTGACGATGCCGGTGATGCTGGCGCCGACCGGTTTCACCGGGCTGACCCGCTGGAGCGGCGACCTCGAGGCCACCCGCGCCGCGCAGCGCGCCGGGACCCGCTACGCGCTGTCCACGACGTCGTCGTGGTCGCTGGAGGAGGTGACCGCGGCCGCCGACCGGGAGCACGTGTTCCAGCTCTACCCGGGCTCCGGCGGGATGGCCGCGGACCTGATGCGACGGGCGTGGGCGGCGGGGTACCGGACGCTGTTCGTCACCGTCGACGTCCCGGTCAAGGGCAACCGGGAGGGCGAGCGCAAGCAGGGCATGGGGATCCCGCCCGCGCTGACGCCGCTGCGCGCCCTGGACTTCGCCCGCCACCCCCGCTGGACCTACGAGGTGCTGCGCCACCAGCGCGTCGGCGGGGCGAACACGCTGGACCTGAGTCCCGGCGGTGCCGGCGGCAGCGTGGTGACGAACGCGGTCGCCTCGATCGAGAGCGCCGAGCGCGAGCTCATGCAGTCCCGGCTGAACTGGGACGACCTGGCCTGGATGCGCGAGCAGTGGAAGGGCCGGCTCTACATCAAGGGCGTCCTGGGCGCGCAGGACGCGGCCCGCGCCGTCGACCTGGGCTGCGACGGAGTCGTCGTGTCCAACCACGGCGGGCGCCAGCTCGACCACGTGACACCGACGCTGGAGGCGCTGCCCGGGATCGTCGACGAGGTCGGGCACCGCGCCGAGGTGATCCTCGACGGCGGCATCAGGCGCGGCACGGACGTCGTCACCGCACTGGCCCTGGGCGCCGACGCCGTGCTGATCGGACGGCCCTACCTCTACGGCCTGGCCGTGGCCGGGGAGGACGGCGTCGTCGCCGTCCTGGACATCCTGCGCGACGAGATCACCCGCGCCCTGACCCTGCTCGGCGTCCGCGGCGTCGCCGACCTGAACCGGACCCACGTCCGCCGCGCCGAGGGCGCACCGGCACTCACCTGACCCCCCGGGCGCGGACATCACCGCCCCGGGCAGCTGCCACAGGGGCGCCACCGCCGCGCGCGACCGGCATCGACACCGACACCGAGGAGCACGCATGACCTCCGGAAGCACCCGCACCCGTCCCGCACCGCGGGTGGTGGCCACCGACGTCGGGTTCTCCGAGGGCCCGCTCTACACGCCGTCGGGCGACACCTACTTCACCTCGATCACCCACGGCCGGCTCTACAGGCTGACCGACGGCGGCGCCGAGGTCGCGGCCGAGCTCGGCGGGGGCGCCAACGGCGCGACCCTGGCCGCGGACGGCTCGATCTACGTCGCGCAGAACGGCGCGCGCTGGTCGACGACCGGCCCGAGGTGGGGCAAGGACTCGCTCGGCGGCGTGCAGGTCGTGCGCCCGGACGGCTCGTTCGGCTGGGTGCACCAGGACCCGATCGCGCCGAACGACCTGTGCTTCGGCCCGGACGGGATGCTCTACGTGACCGACCCGACCCGTGCCCCGTTCGGCGCGGACGGGCGGCTGTGGCGGATCGACACCGCCACCGAGGAGGCCGAGCTGCTGACCTCGACGTCCTACTTCCCGAACGGCATCGGCTTCGGCCTCGACGACCGGCTCTACGTCGCCTCGACCTACGACTCGCGGATCGTCGCCTACCGGGTCGAGGACGGGAAGCTGGTCGACGAGCAGACCGCGGTGCAGATGGACGTCGGGCACCCGGACGGCTTCACGTTCGACGCCGAGGGCAACCTGATCGTCTGCGCGATCGACCTGGGCGAGGCGCCCGGCCGGATCCAAACCTGGTCGGTCACCGGCGAGAAGCTCGACGAGTACGTCCCGGGCGGCAACCCGAAGTACACCAACATCGTGCTCGACGGCGCCGGGAAGATGACGATCTGTGACTCCGAAGGCGGCGCCGTCCTCGTCGTCGACGACTGGGGTTCGGCCGGTCTCCCGCTGCACCCCCACCGCTGAGGGGGTCGGGCGTCAGCCGATCGCCGACGGGTCCATCCAGACGAACTCCCAGCAGTGCCCGTCGGGGTCGTCGATGCTGCGGCCGTACATGAAGCCGTGGTCCTGGGTGTCGCCGCCGACCGTGCCGCCGGCGGCCAGCGCGGCGTCGGCGAGGCGGTCCACCTCGTCGCGGCTCTCCACCCCGAGCGCGTTGATCACCTCGCTGGACGTGTGCGCGTCCACGATCTGCTTCTTCGTGAAGTCGGCGAACCGGGACCTGGTCATGACCATCGCGACGATCGCGTCGCTGATCACCACGGATGCGGTGTTCTCGTCCGAGAACTGCTCGTTGATCGTGAAACCCATCGCGGTGTAGAAGTCGCGCGAGGCGGAGACGTTCGCGACCGGCAGGTTGACGAAGATCATGTTCGGCATGTCGGGCTCCCTGGTTCGAGGTGGTTGACCGCTGGTGTCGCGTTCATCGGGGTAGACGGGTGGCCGGTGGCGGACTCATCGGTGACGTCGCGGATTTCCCGGCCGATGGTGCGATCGGGCAGGATCTCCCCATGACCGTGCGGTGGGGAGTGATCGGACCGGGCCGGATCGCGGACAAGGTGGTGGCCGACTTCGGGCACGTCCCGGGGGCGGAGCTGGTCGCCGTGGCGTCCCGCTCGGCCGAACGCGGTGCGGCGTTCGCGCAGCGCCACGGCATCGCGCGGGTGCACGAGTCCTACCGGGCGATCATCGACGACCCCGGCGTCGACGTCGTCTACGTCGCGACCCCGCACCCGCAGCACCGCGGGATCGCCCTGGCCGCGCTGAACGCCGGCACCGCGGTGCTGGTGGAGAAGGCGTTCACGGTCAGCTCGGTGGGCACCCGGGAGGTGGCCGCGGCCGCCCGCGGGACCGGCGTGTTCGCGATGGAGGCGATGTGGACCCGGTTCTTCCCGGCCGTGGTCCGGATGCGCGACCTGATCGCGGACGGCGCGATCGGCGATGTGCGGTCCGTGCAGGCCGACCTCGGGGTGCGCAACCAGTCCGGCCCGGACGACCGGTTCTACTCCGCGGAGCTCGGTGGCGGCGCGCTGTTCGACCTGGGCGTCTACGTCGTCTCGTTCGCCCAGATGATCCTCGGCTCACCGTCCGAGGTCAGCGCGCACGGGACGCTCGCGGAGACCGGGGTGGACGTCGAGGAGTCGATCCTGCTGGGCTACCCGGACGGCCGCAGCGCCGCGCTGTACTGCTCGCTGCAGTGCGCCACCCCGGGTGCGGCGCGGGTGGTCGGCACCGAGGGGTGGATCGAGGTGCCGCCGCGGTTCCACCACCCGGACCGGATCCTGCTGCACCGCCACGGCGCGGAGCCGGAGGAGATCGGTGCACCCGCCCTGGGGGCCGGCTACGCGCACGAGCTGATCGAGGTCACCGAGCGGATCGCGGCCGGGGAGCCGGAGAGCGCGGTCATGCCGCTGTCCGACACGATCGCCGTCCAGGACGTCATGGCGGCGGTGGCCGACCGGCTGGGCATGGTCCCGGTCGAGGGGCCGGCCACGCTGGAGTGAACGTGTGACCTACTCATCGGTAGGTTCGTCTTTACGGGACGCAACGACGAGGTGTAGACCAGGCCGGTGACCGACCTCACCACACCCTCACCGCGCCGGGAACGGACCTTCCTCGGCCACCCACGCCAGCTCGCGACGCTGTTCGGCGTCGAGATGTGGGAACGCTTCTCGTTCTACGGCATGCAGGGGATCCTGCTGCTGTACATGTACTACACCGTCGCCGAGGGCGGCCTGGCGATCGACCAGGGCGTCGCGGCCGGCATCGTCGGTGCCTACGGCGGCACCGTCTACCTCTCGACGATCCTCGCGGCCTGGGCCGCGGACCGGCTGTTCGGGCCCGAGCGGATGCTGTTCGGCAGCGCGGTCTCGGTGATGTTCGGGCACATCGCACTCGCGCTGATCCCCGGAGGGGTCGGCCTGGCGGTCGGCCTGGTGCTGGTCGCGTTCGGCAGCGGTGGGATCAAGGCGAGCGCCAGCACGATCCTGGCGACCCTCTACGGCGAGGGCGACGACCGCCGCGACGCCGGGTTCTCGATCTTCTACCTGGGCGTCAACATCGGGGCGTTCGCCGGGCCGCTGCTCACCGACACCTTGCGGCTGAGCTGGGGATTCCACGCCGGCTTCGGTCTCGCTGCGGTCGGTATGGCGCTGGGACTGATCCAGTACGCGTTCAACCGGCGCAAGCTGCCCGCGACCGGACGCGACGTGCCCAACCCGCTGCCCGCATCCGCGCGGGCGAAGGTCGGCGCGCTCGCGGTCGCGGTGCTCGTCGTGGTCGCTCTGCTCGTCGGTACCGGGGTGATCACCGCGGACCGCCTGAAGTGGATCGTGTTCGGGATCGTCGTGATCGCCACCATCGCCTACTTCACGCTGATGCTGCGCAGCCCGAAGGTGACCGCGATCGAGCGGCGCCGCGTGCTGGCCTTCATGCCGATGTGGGTGGCCAGCGCCGTGTTCTGGGCGATCTTCCAGCAGATCTTCACCGTCCTGACGATCTACGCCGACGAGCGACTGGACCGGTCGGTGTTCGGGCTGTTCGAGATCGGCGCGGGGGCGACCCAGTCGATCGAGCCGGTGTTCGTGATCCTGCTGGCCGGCGTGTTCGCCGCGGTGTGGACGAAGATGGGCCCGCGCCAGCCGTCGAGCCCGATGAAGATGGCGGCCGGGACGGTGATCGTCGGCCTCGGCTTCCTGCTGTTCGTCCCGATGGCCGGGACCGGCCCCAACGGCTCGCCGCTGCTCGCGCTCGTCGGCATCCTGCTGGTCTTCTGCCTGGCCGAGCTGTCGCTGTCCCCGGTCGGGCAGTCGCTGTCCACGAAGCTTGCGCCGATGGCGTTCCGGACCCAGATGGTGGCGCTGTTCTTCCTGTCCGTCTCGATGGGCACGGTGCTCTCGGGCCTGCTCGCGGAGTTCTACAGCGAGGAGAACGAGGTCGCCTACTTCGGGATCACCGGGGCGGTCGCGATCGTGGTCGGGCTCGCCGTGGCCGCGACCGTGCCGAAGCTGAAGGTCCTCATGGAGGGGGTGCGCTGAGCGGAGCTTGCGGAGCGAGCATCGATGTGAGCGGAGCTTGCTGACCTGCGCCGGGAGTGTGGCGCCGAACACGCGTTCGAGCTGTCCCCACCTCCATCCACAGGTGTGGACAACTCACGCCGGGCCCGGTGGATCACCTCCGCCGGGTCCGGCGCACGGTCGGGCGGTCCATCGGGTCCCCGACCAGCTCGCGGCAGACCCGCACCACGTGCGTCCGCACCGGCGGGTCGAGATCGGCCATCCGGGTCGCGAGGAGTTCGAGCACCGACGCCAGCGCGTAGGCGTGCTCGGGGGCCCGCAGGCCGGCGTACTGGTGCTGGACGGCCTCGTGCCGTAGCCACACCGCGGCGGCGAGGACGGCCTCGCGATCGGCGCGCAGGGCGTCGCGACGACGTCGTTCGTGGCTGTGCATGCTCCCCCG
>NZ_JADQDD010000440.1 GCF_019263595.1 Pseudonocardia sp. KRD291
CCCATCCGCGCCCCGAAGGACCTCACCGGCGCGCCGCCGCGCAGCGTGCTGCTGATGAACCCGGTCTACACCGGTGAGGTCCGCGGCACCCTGGACGAGCTCGGGCTGGCCGGCACCGAGCTGCTCACGGTCTGAGGGCCGCGGGGCCGGCGCTCACCAGCGCGGGCCCTCCTCCTTCCAGACCTTCCACGGGGCGTTCCCACCGGACCAGCGTTCGTTGAGCAGCTGGTAGTCCTTGTAGGTGTCCATCGCGGCCCAGAAGCCCTCGTGCCGGTTGACGGTGAGCTGCCCGTCCCGGGCGAGGCGGCCGAGTGGCTCGTGCTCGAGGAACAGGTCCTCCTCGTCGTCGAGGTAGTCGTCGAGGAACGACCGCTCGAACATGAAGTACCCGCCGCTGACCCAGCCGGTGACCTGGGTGGGCTTCTCGTTGAACTCGGAGACCACGTCGTCCCCGACGTGCATCTCGCCGAACTTCGACGTCGGGTGCACGCCGGTGACGGTGCCGATCCGGCCGCCGTCGGCGTGTGCCTTGGCCAGCTGGTCGATGTCCACGTCGGCGACGCCGTCGCCGTAGGTGAGCATGAACTGCGGGGTGTCGATGTAGTGGCGGATCCGGCGCAGGCGGGCACCGGTGCCGGCGTCCAGGCCGGTCTCGGCGAACGTGATCTCCCAGTTCTCGTCGGCGGCGTCGTTGTGGAACCGCGGGGTGTGGTCGCCCTCGGCGAGCGAGAGCGTGAAGTCCGACAGGTGCGCGCGGTAGTCCAGGAAGAACTGCTTGATCTCCCAGCTCTTGTAGCCCAGGCACAGGATGAAGCGGCGGTAGCCGTAGTGGCTGTAGAGCTTCATGATGTGCCAGAGCACCGGTCGCCCGCCGATGTCGACCATCGCCTTGGGCAGCCGTTCGCTCACCTCTCGGATACGGGTGCCCTGGCCACCGCAGAGAATGACGACAGGGGTGTTCGGGTCGATCACCGGCATGGGGAGCCTCCGGGGTCTGGGGAAGCGGTGGGGCACGTGAACGCTGCCGTAGCGACCGTCCTGACCAGCTCTGTGTGGTCCGTCCGCTTGTGGGTCATGTGTCCTTGTCTTCGCGTCACCGGGTCGGTGACGGGTTCTTGTCTAGCGGTGCGCCCACGTCGTGGGCAACCGCCGGCCGTCCCAGACGCCGCACCGCGGTCAGGTCGGCGTCCGTCGCCACGTGCAGGTTCGCCGGGTCCCCGGCGACCGTGACGACCCGGTGCCCGAGCTCGGCGACCAGGCCCGAGTTCTCCACCGGGCGCGGCCGGTCGGCGTGCGCGGAGCGCAGCACCGACGCCCGGAACGCCTGCGGTGTCTGGGTGATCACGGTCCCGTCCTTGGGCATCGTCGCCACCACCTGCCCGTCGACCACCCGCTGCACGACGTCGAGTATGGGCAGCACCGGGACGGCGCCGTCCGCCCCGGCCCGGACGGCCGCGACCACGTCGGCGTAGACCCGGTCCGTCGCCAGGGGGTGGGCCGGATCGGTGACGACCAGAACCTCGGCGTCGTCGGGCACCGCGGCCAGCCCGGCCCGCAGCGACTCCGACTGGTGGTCGCCACCGACGGCGAGTGCGTCCACGGGCTCTCCGTCCCATTCCACACCGGCCGGTAGCACCACCGCGACCCTGTCACAGGTCCGGCGCGCGGCGGCCACGGTGTGGTCGACCAGACGCATCCCGTCGAGCGGCTCGAACTGCTTGAGTCGCCCGAACCGGGTGCCACGGCCGCCCGCGAGCACGATGGCCCAGGACGGGCCGTCACGGTCGGTCATGTCGTTCTCCCTGTTCGGGTGTCGGGCTGCCCGGGACGGCGGACGCTCGAGCGGGAAGGTCGGCCTATGCGTGATCGATGGCGATCGGTGACCCGTTACTCTCGCTCACCCGGAGCGGAGGAGAGGACGGGCGGGACGGTGGTGTCGGACGTGCGAGGCGTGGCCGGTGTCACGGTGTCCGGTCCGGACGCGCTGGCCGGGGTCCGCTCCGCGCAGCAGCTGGCGGGCGAGGTGCTCGCGGAGCCGGGCGCACCTCGGACGGTCGGCGTCGTCGGGCCCGCCGGCAGCGGCAAGTCGGTGACGTTGGGGGTGCTCGCCGCCGCGTGGTCCGCGGCCGGTGTCGAGGTGCGCACCGGCATCGGGGACGACGACCCGTCGACGGTCGCGCTGCTCGTCGACGACGCGCACCTGCTCGGCGATGCGGACCTGGAAGACCTGCGTGTGTGGGCCGCGACGCCGGGCGCCCGGATCGTGGTGGCCCGCCGTCCGTGGCCGCGCGGGACGGCGGTGGCCCGGCTCGGCGCGGCGCTGGCCGCGACCCGTCCGCCGCTGGTGCTGGGGTCGCTGGACCGGGCGGGGGTCGCGGCCCGGGCCGTCCGGGTGCTCGGACGGCGCCCGGCCGGCTGGCTGGTGCGGCTGGTGCACGAGAGCTCCGGCGGGTCGCCGCTGCTCACCGACCGCCTGCTCGTCGCGATGCGGGACGAGGCCGGCGCGGACACCGCGCGGCTGGGCGAGGACGACGGCCGCCCCGCCCCCACCGGGGCGCTGCGGCTGCCCCCGGTCCTGGTCGAGCAGATCGGCTACGCGGTGGACGGGCAGGACCCGCGGGTCCGCGAGCTGGTGCTGGCCGGTGCGCTCGGCGCCCCGATGGACGCCGAGGTGCTGGTGCCCCTGCTCGGGCTGATGGACGCGGCCGGCAGCGGCATCGACGAGCTCGACGAACTCGTCGAGCAGGCCCGCGCGGCGGGGCTGTGCCGGCCCGACGGGCAGGTCGTACCGCTGGTCGGGGTGGCACTGCGGGACCGCACGCCCCCGGCCCGGCGGACCGAGATCCGGCGCACGCTGGCCGAGATCGAGCTCGACCGCGGCGGCAGCGTGCTCGCCGTGGCCCGGACGATGGTCGGCTCGCACGCCACCGGGGACCGGGCCGCGGCCGTGTTCGCCGCGGCCGCCGACGAGGCCGGGCGGGCCGAGGACGACGACGCGCCCGCCCTCTACGCCGAGGCCGTCCGGGCCGGCAGGCCCCCGCTCTCGCTGGCCGCCCGGCGCGCCGAGGCGCACCTGCGCGCGGGCGACCTCGACGCCGCGCTGGCCCAGGCCGACGCGGTGCTCAGCGCGCTCGACGCCGTCGACCCGGACGACGCGCTGCAGGCAGGCTCCGTCGCGGCGTCGGTGCTGGCCCGGCGCGGGCTGCTGGCGCGCAGCGCCGAACTCTACCGCTGGATGGCCGCGGCGTCCGGCGGGGTGGCGCCCGCG
>NZ_JADQDD010000441.1 GCF_019263595.1 Pseudonocardia sp. KRD291
GTCGGGGTCGAGGCCGTGCAGCGGGAACACCGCGCGGCGGGTCTCCAGGATCGTCGCGTCGACCCGTTCGCCGTTGGCGTCGCTCCACGGCGCGAACGACGGGTCGGCGCCGTCGGTCATCGCCACCGGCAGCGGGGCCCCGGTGTGCGTCGCGGCCCGGGCGATCCAGTCCGCGGGCAGCGGCCGGTCCGGGTCGACGTCGCGGTCGAGCGCGACGGCGAGCAGGTGCGTCCAGGACCGGGGCACGACACGGAACAGCGCGTACCCGCCGCCGCCGAGCACCAGCCACTTGCCGTTCGCCGTGCGTTCGGCCAGGTCACGCAGCGAGTGGTAGATCGCGCGGTGCCCGTCGACCGAGAGCTCCAGGTTGGCCAGCGGGTCCTCGGCGTGGGTGTCGGCGCCGCACTCGGTGACCAGGATCTGCGGCGCGAACTTCTCCAGCAGCGACGGCACGACACCGTGGAAGGCGCGCAGCCAGCCGGCGTCGCCGGTGCCGGGCGGGATCGCCACGTTCACCGCGTACCCCTCCCCCTCGCCGCGGCCGATCTCGCCGGCCCACCCGGTGCCCGGCCACAGCGTCAGCGGGTGCTGGTGCATCGAGATGGTCAGGACCCGCGGGTCGTCGTAGAACGAGGTCTGCACGCCGTCGCCGTGGTGCACGTCGACGTCGACGTAGGCGATCCGCTCGTAGCCCTGCTCGAGCAGCCAGGCGATCGCGACCGAGCAGTCGTTGTAGACGCAGAACCCGGCGGCCCGGTCGGGCATCGCGTGGTGCAGCCCACCGGCCAGGTTGACCGCACGGTCGGCGCGGCCCTCGTGGATCTCCCGCGCGGCCCGGACGGACCCGCCGGCGATCAGGTTCGCCGCCTCGTGCATCCCGAAGAAGATCGGGTTGTCGTCGGTGCCCAGGCCGTGCCCGACGCCGAACGGCGCCTCCGGGGCCGAGCGCACCGCCGTCTGGTAACCGGGGGTGTGCACCCGGGTGAGCTCGGCCTCGGTGGCCGGCTCCGGCTCGATCAGCTCGACGCCGTCGAGCACGCCGAGCTGCCGGGACAGCTCCATGGTCAGGTCGAGCCGGACCGGGTTGAGCGGGTGGTCGTCGGAGAGCTGGTAGGTCAGGAACTCCGGGGTCCACACGACCGACGTGCGCGGATTCATGGGCCGGACCGTAGGCGAGGAGGGCCCGTCCCGGCCATCTCCTGCGCTCACGACGCCGCCCCTTCCGGCTCGGGGCCGGTCGCGGCCGGGCGCGCCGGGTCCGCGCTCCACTCCGACCAGGACCCCGGGTAGAGCGCCGCGGGGGACTCCGGGGAGGTGACGCCGGCGTGCTCGAGCGCCAGGACCAGCGAGCTCGCGGTGACCCCGGACCCGCAGTAGGCCCCCACCGCCGTCGGGTCGGTCACACCCGCCGCCCGGAAACGCGCGGCGAGCTCGTCGGCCGGCAGCCACCGGCCGTCCGGACCGGTGTTCCCGGCGAACGGCACGCTCAGCGCACCGGGGACGTGCCCGGCGCGCGGGTCGACCGGCTCGGTCTCACCGCGGTAGCGCGCCCCGGCCCGCGCGTCGAGCAGGGCACCGCGGCGCGCCAGTGCCGCCGCGCCGTCCGCGTCGAGGACCGGCATCGCGCCCGGGCGCACGACGACGTCGCCCGGGTCCGGGACGGGCTCGGGGGCCCGGTCGGCGTCGGGCACGTCGTCGCCGGCGAGCGGGCGCCCCTCGGCGGTCCAGGCCGCGAAGCCGCCGTCGAGGACCTTCACCCGCCCGGCCGGGTGCCCCGACCAGCGCAGCAGCCACCAGGCCCTGGCCGCGACGGAGCCGTCCGCGTCGTCGTAGGCCACCACCGTGGAGTCCTCCCGCACCCCGGCCCGGCGCAGCACCTCCTGCAGCGACGCCGGGTCCGGCAGCGGGTGCCGCCCGCCGGGCCCGCCCCCGGAGGCCACGGCTGCGGCGAGCTCGGTGCCCAGGTCGACGAACACCGCGCCGGGGATGCGGCGGGCGGCGTGGTCGGGCCGTCCCGGCGGGCCCGTGAGGCGCCACCGGACGTCGAGCACGACCGGGCGCGAGACCCCGGACGCACCGGTCCCGCCGGGGCCCGCGAGGATCTCCAGGTCGCGGGCCAGGGCTGCGGGCGTGATCAGATCGGACACGGGACCCATCCTGCCCCGGAAGGTCCCGCCATGCCCGCGGCGTTGCACGTCTAGACTGAGGTACGACCGAAGGGGCCCGAGTTGAACGAGCTCATCGACACCACAGAGATGTATCTGCGGACCATCTACGAACTCGAGGAAGAAGGCGTCGTCCCGCTGCGTGCGCGGATCGCCGAACGCCTCGGACAGAGCGGGCCCACCGTGAGCCAGACGGTGGCCCGTATGGAGCGGGACGGGCTGGTCGTCGTGGCCGGCGACCGGCACCTCGAGCTGACCGAGGACGGCCGCGGGCGCGCCGTCGCGGTCATGCGCAAGCACCGCCTCGCCGAGCGCCTGCTGATCGACGTGATCGGGCTCGAGTGGGAGCTGGTGCACGCCGAGGCCTGCCGCTGGGAACACGTCATGAGCGAGGACGTCGAGCGCAAGCTCGTCCGGCTGCTGGACAAGCCGACCGTCTCGCCCTACGGCAACCCGATCCCCGGCCTCGACGACCTGGACCTGGCCGAGAACGAGACCTCGACGTCGGCGTCGGTGCCGCCCACGCTCGAGGTCGGGCTGCAGCGCCTCGACGAGTTCGCCCGCCGCGGCGGCGGACGGGTCGAGATCCGCCGGATCGCCGAGCACGTGCAGGTCGACCCCGACCTGATGGGCGAGCTGAAGCTGGCCGGGATCGTGCCCGGGCACTCGGTCGAGGTCTCGCCGATCCCGCGCTTCGGCGACCCCGTGCCGGTCATGGCCGAGGACGAGCAGGCCACGGTGGCCCCGCTCGTCGCGCACGCGGTGCTCGTCCGGGCCCAGTAGGAGGACCACGTGAAGCTGCTCGTCACCGGCGGGGCCGGGTACGTCGGGAGCGTCTGCGCCGCGCACCTCGTCGAGACCGGCCACGAGGTCGTGGTGCTCGACGACCTGTCGACCGGGCACCGCGACGCCGTGCCGCCGGGTGCCCGGTTCGTCGAGGGCGAGCTGGGCGACGCCGCGGGCGACGTGCTCTCCGAGGGCTTCGACGGCGTCCTGCACTTCGCGGCGCGCTCGCTGGTGGGCGAGTCGGTGGCGCGACCGGAGCTGTACTGGAACGGCAACGTCGTCGCCTCGTTCC
>NZ_JADQDD010000442.1 GCF_019263595.1 Pseudonocardia sp. KRD291
GACCTGCCACAACGCGTTCGAACCGAGGTTCGTGCGGCGCGTGTTCGGGTTCGCCAGCATCGCGTCGACCCATTCCCGCCGGACGAGGCCACGCCCGCGGGCGGCGGTGGACGTCAGCGCGTCGGCCACCCGCTCCAGCAGCGGCCCGTCCAGGTGCCGGATCGCCGGTACCGGGAAGTACCCCTTCCGCCGGTCGATCACCGCGTCCGGGAGCACGCCCCGCGCGACCTGTTTGAGCACGCCCTTCCCACCGTGCGCGAGCTTGTGCTCGGGCGGGCATGCGGCCATCGCCTCGACGAGCTCGTGGTCCAGGAACGGCACCCGCGCCTCGACCCCCCAGGCCATCGTCATGTTGTCCACGCGCTTGACCGGGTCGTCGACCAGCATCACCGTGGAGTCGATCCGCAGCGCGGCGTCCAGTGCGGTGTCCGCACCGGGTTCGGCGAAGTGCGCGGCGACCAGCCTCCGGCTCGGGTCGTGACCCAGCAGCCAGGACGGTTCCAGGATCTGTGCCATGTCGGCGTGCGGGCGGTCGGTGAACACCCGGGCGTAGGCGCGCGCGGCGTCGTCGCGGGGGATCCGCGCGAGCGGCGGGTACCAGCTGTAGCCGGCCAGCACCTCGTCCGCGCCCTGCCCGGACTGCACGACGGAGACCGACCTCGACACCTGCTCGGAGAGCAGGTGGAACGCGACGCAGTCGTGGCTGACCATCGGTTCGGCCATCGCCTCGACGCACCCGTCGACGGCCGGCGGCATCCGCTCCGGTTCGATCATGATCTGCTGGTGGTCGGTGCCGAACTCGGCCGCGACCAGGTCGGAGTAGGCGAACTCGTCGCCGCGCTCGCCGCCCGCGGCCGGGAACCCGACGGAGAACGTGCGCAGGTCGCGCTGGCCCTGCTCGGCGAGCAGCGCCACGATGACCGACGAGTCCAGCCCGCCGGAGAGCAGCACCCCGACCGGCACGTCGGCGACCATCCGGCGGCGCACCGCGGTCCGCAGGCGTTCGCCGAGCAGCTCCGCCCAGCCGCCGGCGTCGAGGCCCCGGTATTCGGAGCGGCGCTCGTGCACCGGGCGCCAGTAGACGTGGTCGGTGGCGGCGCCGTCCGCGGTCACCGTGCGGACGGTGGCGGGCGGCAGCTTGGACACCCCGGCCAGGATCGTGCGCGGCGCCGGGACGACGGCGTGGAAGCTCAGGTAGTGGTGCAGCGCCACCGGGTCGAGCGCGGTGTCCACCCCGCCGCCGGTGAGCAGCGCCGGCAGCGACGAGGCGAACCGCAGCCGTTGCGCGTCCCGGGTGAGGTAGAGCGGCTTGATGCCGAGGCGGTCCCGGGCCAGCGTCAGCGTGCCGGTGTCGCGCTCGGCGACGGCGAACGCGAACATCCCGTGGAAGCGGTCGACGCAGGCGCCGCCCCAGCGGTGGAACGACTTGAGCACCACCTCGGTGTCGGTGCCGGAGAAGAACCGGTAGCCGCACCGCTGCAGCTCGGCTCGCAGCTCGCGGTAGTTGTAGACGCAGCCGTTGAACACGCACGTCAGGCCCAGCTCGGCGTCGACCATCGGCTGGGCGCCGCGCTCGGACAGGTCGATGATCTTCAGGCGGCGGTGCCCGAGCGCGATCGGCCCGGCGGCGTGCATCCCGGACCCGTCCGGCCCGCGGCGGTGCATCGCCCCGGTGATCCGACCGACGGCCGCGACGTCGGCCGGTCGGCCGTCGTACCGCAGCTCGCCGGCGATCCCGCACATCGCGCTGATCCTCCTCGTACGGTCGCGGGCCCGTAACCCGTTGTGGTGCACTCGCCCTCATGTCCGGGCCGAGCGTGGGTGTCGTCTTCCGTCCGCAGTCGCCACCGGAGCAGCTGCCCGCGGTCGTGGACGCTGCCGAGCGGGCCGGGGTCGCGGAGCTCTGGCTCTGGGAGGACTGCTTCCTGGCGGGCGGGCTGAGCACGGCGGCGGTGGCCCTGGCGCGCAGCGAGCGTTTGCACGTCGGCGTCGGGCTGCTGCCGGTGCCGCTGCGCAACCCGGCGCTGGCCGCGATGGAGATCGCGACGCTGGCGCGGCTGTTCCCGGGCCGGTTCCGGCCGGCGCTCGGGCACGGCGTCCTGGACTGGATGGGGCAGGTCGGCGCGCGGGCGGACTCGCCGATGACGTTGCTGGCCGAGTACACGGGCGCGGTGCGCGCGCTGCTGCGCGGCGAGCAGGTCGACGTCGCGGGGGAGTACGTGCGCCTCGACCGGGTCGCGCTCGACGGGCCGCCGCGGGAGGTGCCACCGGTCCTGGTCGGGGCGCGCGGACCGCGCACGCTGCGGCTGTCCGGGCGCCTCGCCGACGGCGTCGTGCTCGACGCGGGCCTGGACACCGACGACGTGCGCGACGCCCTGCTCGAGACCTCCGCCGACCGGCCGCGCGACGCCGGCGCGTTCCACGTGGTCTGCTACGTCGCCGTCGGTTCGCACACGTCCGACCTGGCTCACTGGACGTCCGCCACGGCTGCCGCCTACGGCGAGGCCGGCGCGGACTCGGTCGTGTTCGTGCCGCCGGCAGGCGACCCCGACCCGACGCGTCTGATCGAGGCGATCGGTCGGCCCGGCGCCGGGTGACGTCGCCATCGATAGAACTCCCGAGGGCGCGGCGGATATCCGCCGCCGCCGCCGTCGCCGTCCGGGCCGGACCCGCGGTTCGCCCGGCAGGTAGCCCGGAGGCCGCCGGCTCCCGTCCAGCGGCACCCGCGCACCGGCACCCGCCCACCGGCACCCGCCCCGGGGCAGAGCGTTCCTGAAAATCGCCTCACGAACTCAGAGACCTCGTGAGGGATTTCCTGGAGACAACCACCCCGGGGAGCCCGCAGTCCTGCACTCCCCGGGGGAGCCCGCAGTCCTGCACTCCCCGGGAGAGCCGGCAGTCCTGCCTAGCCGGATGACGGCCACGCGATGCCGGGGTGCGGGCTGCGCCGGTCGGCCTCGGCGGGGTCGAGCTCACCGGCGGCGACGGCGGCGTGCAGCTGCGCCACCGCCGCCAGCTCGTCGCGCTGGGCGCGTGCCCGGGCGGCGGTCATCGGGTCGCCGTGGCCGGGCACGAGCGTCGTCGCGGCGAGGGTGAGCAGCCTGTCGACGGCGTCGGCCCAGCGGTCCGGGTACGCGTCGGGGCCGTGGCTCGGGGGCGCACCGTTCTCCAGCAGGTCGCCGGCGAACAGCACGCCGTCGTCGGGAAGGTGCACGGCCAGGTCGT
>NZ_JADQDD010000443.1 GCF_019263595.1 Pseudonocardia sp. KRD291
GCGCTGCCGCTGCTCCTGCGCCGCCGCCAGCAGCAGCGACGCACCGGGCTGGCCCGCGCCGGTGGCGAGGGCGCGGCCGCGGCGGCGTGGGCGGAGGTGCTGGCCGTGTCCCGCGACCACGGGGTCGCGGCCCGGCCCGGCGACACCGTCCGGGCCACCGCCGCACACATCGGTGACGCGCACGGCCTCGGCGGCTCCGCCCGGGCGAGCCTGGACGAGCTCACCGACCGCGTCGAGGCGGCCTGGTACGGCGGGATGCTCCCGGCGCCGGACGTCCTGAACGCGCTGGTGGACGAGGTGCGCGCCGGGATCACCGCGGCCGGCACCCCGCTCGCGGCACGCCTACTGCCCCCGTCGGTACTCCCCGCGCCCCGCCGGAGCCCGGACACCGAACCGGCCGACAGCGCCCCCTGATACGGGACGACTGAGACGGACACGCCTGGGACGACACGACGGAGGGGCCGGGACACCGTGTGGTGTCCCGGCCCCTCCGGGTCGGTTTCGGGGTCTCCTCGCCGGAACCGCCGGCTCAGGAACCGCTGCGCGTCACTCCTGCTCGAAGCGACGCCGGAAGCGCTCCTCCATGCGGCCGGTGAAGCCACCGCTGTCGGGTGCGGCGTCGGACGACGAGGACGACGCCGCGTCCTTCGTGTCCTTCTTCCCGCTCGCCCCGATCGAGGTGACGGCGAGCAGGCCGCCGCCGAACATCGCCAGGAAGCCCACGATGCTGAGCACCGGGAAGCCCCAGATCGGCCACACGATTCCCATGACGAGCAATACGAGACCGAGAACGAACAAGATCGCGCCCTGGATGCGGCGGCGGCGGGCGGGTTTGCTGCGCCCTCCACTCACCGAGGACGCGAACTTGGGGTCCTCGGCGTAGAGAGCCCGCTCGATCTGTTCGAGCAGTCGCTGCTCGTGCTCGGAGAGCGGCATGCCTTCACCTCCGGCACACGAATCGGTCTGTCGAGTCATCTTCCATGGTGCCGGAACGACACGACGAGCGCCCAGATGGACGTCTAGACACAGAGTACGAGTAGTTGCCCCGGTCGACTACCCGGACCGGGCAAGACCTTCCACTGATCGTCGAGTGGACGGCGTGGCGCGGCGTGTCGTTGCTCACGACGAACCGCCACGGGCCCCGATCCGGTGACCGGCGGGGTCAGTGCCGCCGGGCGAGCAGATGCAGCCGCGGGGCGACGGCGCCCAGGGCCGGGACGGCCGACGCGAGCTCGTCGAGCTCGTTGACCTCGCGGGTGGTCGGCTCGCCGTCCCCGGACGCGCCGGCCCACCAGCCGTCCAGCGTCCCGTCGCCCTGCAGGAGCTCGACCCGCAACGAGCCCACCGCACCGGCCAGCTCGCCGAGCGTGGTCGGGTCGAACCGGCGCCGGAGCTGGTCGCCGGGGCCGGTGCACCCGTCGGGGTCGACCAGCAGCCTGCGGGCCTCGGTCAGCCGCCCGGTCATCACACGGTTGAGGAACGCCCCGTGCCGCCCGACCGTGAGCACCGACACGGCGCCACCGGGTGCGGTCGCCTCGGCCAGCGCCGCCAGCACGGCCCGCGGGTCGTCGACGACCTCGAGCAGCCCGTGCCCGAGCACCAGGTCGGCACCTCCGGCCGGGACGAGGTCGGCCAGCACGTCCACGTCACCCTGGATCGGGGTCACCCGCTCGGTGGCGCCGGCCTCCCGGGCCCGCCGGGCCAGCGTCGCCAGCGCGTTCGGGCTGGTGTCGACGACCGCCACGGTGCATCCGGCCGCGGCCAGGGGCACCGCCCAGGTCCCGCTCCCGCCACCGACGTCGAGGACCCGCGGGGGCGCCCCGCCGGCCTCCGCCCGCACCCGGCCGACCTCGGCCTCCAACGCCCGGTGCACGGCCGCACCCCGCACCGCACCGGCCTGCTCCCGCGACGCCGAACTCACGCCCGGCACCCTAGTGCTCACCCGCGACGCCCGGGGTGAGGGCACACCCGGGACCGCACGGTAGGTTCAGCGTGTGCAGGTCGTCGCCACTCTCAGTCTCAAGGGCGGCGTCGGGAAGACCACCGTCGCGCTCGGTCTCGCCGGTGCGGCCCAGCGGCACGGCGTGTCGACCCTGGTGGTCGATCTCGACCCGCAGGCCAACGCCACCACCGCCCTGGATCCCGAACCCACCACGGCCACCGTCGCCGACGTGCTCGACGACCCGCGCCCGGCCGTGCTGCGGCGCGCGATCGCCCCGTCCGGCTGGGGTGAGGGTCTCGACGTGCTGGTCGGCGCGGAGCAGACCGAGCGGCACAACCACCCGGACCCCGGGATCAAGCAGCTGCACCGGCTGGACCGGGCACTGCAGCGGCTGGCCACCGGCCCGGTCGCGGACGGCGAGCCCGACGGCGGATACGACGGGGACGCCTCCGACATCCACGACGCCGACGGCGAGCAGTACCGCCTGGTGATCGTGGACTGCCCGCCGTCGCTGGGCCAGCTGACCCGCAGCGCACTCTCCGCGGCCGACCGGGCGATCCTGGTCGCCGACCCGACGATGTTCTCCGTGTCCGGCGTACAGCGCGCCTTCGACGCCGTGCAGACCGAGCGGGAGCGTTCGAACGCCCGGCTGCAGCCGCTCGGCGTGCTGGTGAACCGGGTCCGGCCACGCAACTCCGAGCACGACTTCCGGATCGGCGAGCTCCGCGAGCTGTTCGGGCCGCTGGTGTTCAACACCGTCGTGCCGGACCGCTCGGCCGTGCAGCAGGCCCAGGGCGCGTGCCTGCCGATCCAGTCCTGGGACACGCCCGGGGCCCGGGAGGTCTCGGCCGTGTTCACCACGCTGCTCGGCCGGGTGCTGCGCAGCGGGCGCACCCGGACCCCGTCCGGCTCCTGATCCCGGATCAGCGCGGCGGCAGCAGCTCACCCACCTGACGGACGAACTGCTCGGCCTGACGCAGCAGGTCGTCCGCGTCCCGCCGGGCCACCAGCCTGCTGATCCCGGCCTCGGCCGCGGCCCGGGTGCGCGAGCAGGACGCGAAGAACGCCGACCACTCCCCCAGTTCCGGCGCGACCTCGGCCAGCAGCTGCCAGACGTCGCGCGGTGCGCCCCGGCGCGGACGCGGACGGGCCCGCATCGCCAGCACCGCCGCTCCGGCCCGCAGCGCCGCGAGGTAGGCGGCCGGGTAGCGGCGCAACGGGTCCGGCTCGCGGTGCCCCTCGGCCAGGCAGTCGGCGGCCTGGCGCAA
>NZ_JADQDD010000444.1 GCF_019263595.1 Pseudonocardia sp. KRD291
CACCGGTCCGGCCGGGCGGCGGGCAGGTGCGGCGCGAGCGCCGCCGTCGACGGCCCTGCGCCCGGATGCTGGTTCATGGTCCTCCGTCCCGAGGCCGCCGGCGAGGAGCCCCGGGCGGTGCGGAGGAGGACGCTAGGGAGCCCGGCGCGACCCGGTGGGCGCTTGCGGGCAGGGCTTCGCGATGGCGAACGCCGCGGCGGTCAGTCCGGGACGTCCCAGGTGTGCACCGGCTGGTTGGCCGCGGACGCGGCGATGTAGCGCTCGACCATCCCGTGCAGTGCCTGCGTGCGGTCCAGCCCGCGGTCCTCGAGCGCGGCAACCGTGTCGACCTGCCACGACGAGCCCGTCTGGCGGGTGACGCAGCGGCGTTCCAGCACGGTCAGGTAGCGGTCGCAGACCGCGCCGCTGACACCCCAGCGGGCGAGCCCTTCGTGCGCGAGCGGGAGCAGCTTGCGCAGCGCGAGCTCGTCCGGGCGGATCCACCCGGTGCCCGGCCAGTACAGCGGCGCGTTCATCCCGTGCCGGGCCGAGGTCGTGAAGTTCTCCGCGGCCGCCTCGAACGACATCGACCTCCACAGCGGCTGCTCCGACTCGACGAGGGTGCGCAGCAGCCCGTAGAAGAACAGCGCGTTCGCGACCATGTCGACCGTCGTCGGACCGGCCGGCAGCACCCGGTTCTCCAGGCGGACGTGCGGTTCGGAACCGGAGATGTCGTAGATCGGGCGGTTCCAGCGCCAGATCGTCCCGTTGTGCAGCGTCAGCTCGGGAAGCGCGGGCGCGCCGTGCTCGCGCAGCTGGGCCATCGGGTCGACGTCGCTGGTGACCGGCATCAACGCGGGGAAGTACCGGGCGTTCTCGGCGAAGAGATCGAGTACCGAGTCGATCCACCGCTCGCCGAACCACACCCGGGGCCGCACGCCCTGGTTGCGCAGCTCGGGGGTGCGCACGTCACAGGACTGCTCGAACAACGGGATCCGGGTCTCCGCCCAGAGGTTCGAGCCCATCAGGAACGGCGAGTTCGCCCCCAGCCCGAGCTGCACCCCGGCCAGGCACTGGGCCGCGTTCCAGTACTTCCCGAAGTCCGCGGGCGCGACCTGCAGGTGCAGCTGCATCGACGTGCAGGCGGCCTCCGGAATGATCGTCTCGAAGTCCTCGGCCAGGCGTTCGGAGCCGCCGTTGCCGGTGATGTCGATCCGGATCGGCTCGCCGCGGGCGGTGAGCATCTGGTCGTTGAGGGCGGTGTAGCGGTCGTCCGGGGTGATCGACTCGGCGACCATGTGATCGGAGCGCAGCGTCGGCAGGATCCCGATCATGACCAGCTGGGTGCACAGGTCCCCGGCCTTGGCCCCGGCGCCGGCCAGCAGGTCCAGGAGCTCGTGCTCGAGCAGGCGCCACTGGTCCCCGGGCAGCGGCCGCGGCGGCAGGTTCAGCTCCAGGTTCCAGCGGCCGAGTTCGGTCTGGAACTCCTCGGCGTTGATCGTCTCCAGGACGTCGCCGCCGTTCAGGGACGGTGACAGGTCGGTACCGACGAGGCTGAACTCGATCTCCACGCCGGTCATCGGTTCGGAGTCGGCGAACGGGTACTCCCGCAACATCTCCTCGAGAGTGTCGAGACACCGCTGGACCTTGATGCGGTAGCGCTGGCGGTCGCGACGCGTGAACGTTGTCCGGTCGACGACCTGACCCATGCGAGAACCGACCTCCAAGAAGGGGGAGCGCCCGGCCAGGACCGGCTCCGGCAGGCGGCACTACACCGTGTCACATCGCCGGATCGAGCGATACCGGCTGACCGGGCTACTGGACGCGGCGGACGGTCGACGTAGTGGGATCATCGGTCCTCGTGGCCATTCTCACCCCCGTCGGACGGGCCGACGACCCGCGCCTGGACGACTACCGCGACCTCACGACCGCCGACCGGCGCCCGGACCGTCCGGGCGGGCGGGGGCTGGTGATCGCGGAGGGTGTCGTCGTGGTCCGGCGGCTGCTCGACTCCCCGTACCCGGTGCGGTCGCTGCTGGGCGTCCCGCGCCGCCTGGAGGAGCTGGCCGGCGACCTCGAGCCGCTCGACGTCCCCGCCTACGCCACCGACGCCGACGTGATGGCCGAGGCCGTCGGCTTCCACCTCAACCGCGGCGTGCTGGCCGTCGCCGACCGGGCCGAGGTCCCCGACCCGGCCGAGCTGGCCGCGCGTGCCCGGGTGCTGGCCGTCTGCGAGGGCGTCGGGGACCACGAGAACCTGGGTTCGCTGTTCCGCAACGCGGCCGCGCTCGGGGTCGACGGGATCCTGCTCGGCCCGTTCTGCTCGGACCCGCTCTACCGGCGCAGCGTCCGGGTCTCGATGGGGCACGTGCTGCGGGTGCCGTTCGCGCCCCTGCCCGGGCCCTGGCCCGCGTCACTGGACCTGTTGCGCGACGCCGGCCTGACGGTCGCCGCCCTGACCCCCGACCCGGATGCCGTGCCGCTGTCGCGGGCGGGGCTCTCCGGGCGCCGCACCGCCCTGCTGCTGGGCGCGGAGGGCCCCGGCCTGACCGACGATGCGCTGGCCGCCGCGGACGTCCGCGTCCGGATCCCGATGGCCACCGGCGTGGACTCGCTCAACGTCGCCACCGCCGCGGCCGTCGCCTTCCACGCGATCACCGGAGACGACTGAGCCCCGACACGCGCACGGACCAGGCTCCCGCGCGCGCCGGGACGCGCGCGGGAGCACCGAGTCGTGCGCACGACGGATCGGACGGGCGGGCGGGGGTCAGCGCTGGCCGCGGACGCCGAGTAGGACCTCGTCCCAGGACGGCATGACCGGCTTGCCCTTCTTCGTCCGCGACCGGGCAGCCGGGCGGGTGCCGGCGGCCGGCTTGGCGGCCTCGGAGCCGGTGGCCTCGTCCGGGGTGCTGGTCGGGGCCTCGGTAGCGGCCTCGGTCGCGCCGTCGTCGACGACGGAGGCGGCGGGCCGCTCCGGAGCCTCGGTCGTGGCGGGCTCGGTCGTCGCGGGCTCTGCATCCGCCGCCGGCCGAGTCCCGGTGGCCGCCGGGTCGGTGGGGGCCTGCGTCTCGGCGACGGCCGGGCTCTCCGTCCGGTCGGCCACCGGCGCACCGACGGTCCGGGTCGTGCGCTCCGGAGCGGCAGGGCGCTGCTCGACCGGGCGCGA
>NZ_JADQDD010000445.1 GCF_019263595.1 Pseudonocardia sp. KRD291
ACGCCCCGGCCTCGACGCAGCGCTGCGAGAAGCGCGCCAGGGCCTCGGTCACGGTGCGCAGGTCGTCGCCGAGGGACTCCAGCAGGCCCGCCTGGGTGTCGTCGGTGCGGTCCTCGATGCCGTCGCGGAAGCGGCGTCCGGCGTCGGTGAGCGTGGTGCCGGTGCCGGAACCGGTGACCAGCCCGTCGTCGGTGAGCCGGCGGACCGCGGCGTCGGCGGCTTCCTGCGGCCAGGCGCGGGTGCCGGAGTACTCGCCGAGCGGGTAGCCGACCCACAGCTCGGACAGGATGCCCATCCGCACCGGGTCCAGGCCGGCCGCGACCGACGCCGCGACGTGCCCGTCGCCGCGGTGCTCGCGGACCAGGTCGGCGGCGCGCCAGAGCCGCCCGAACGGGTCGGAGAGCCGGGGGCGGGCGCGCAGCGCGGCGAACAGCGGGCGCCCGGTGCCGTCCACGGCGTCGACGGCGCGTTCTAGGGCCGCAGCCGTCGCGGCCACCTCGGTCTCGACGGCCCCGGCGGTATCGGAGGTCTCGGCGGCGCCCAGGGTCTGCCGCATGCTCGCCGCGGTCTCGGCGTCGCGCAGGTCCTGCAACCGGTGCAGGGGCAGCAGCGCGCGCCCGGAGTCCCAGGCACCGGCCAGGAAGCCCGGCTCGAACACGGCGAACGTCGCGGCCACCAGCGCGCCGGGCACGTCACCGAGCGCCGCCCCGCGCCCGGTGACGTAGGCGGTGAAGAAGTCGTGCCCGTGCGCGGCCAGGGCCTCGCCGACCCGCGAGGACCAGACGGCGTGCATCGCGACCGGCTCCAGCGCGTCGCGCAACGCCCGGGCGGCTCCGGCGCCCGCGACCGGTTCCGGCACCCGCACCCCGTCGGGGGTCTCGGTGAAGAACGCCGCCACGGCCTCCTGGTGATCCATCCGGTACCCCTCCTCCTGCGTCGTCGTCGACGCCCGCGACAGCCGTTCCGGGAGCGACGCTAGCGCGGGTCGGGGCGCGTCGGCGCGATCATGCGGGATACTTCCGGCGCCGGCAGGGCACATCGGCGGGACACACCGGCGGGGCACATCGGCGGGGACGGCGCGGACACCGGAAGGGTGCAGCAGCGATGAACGAGCGGAAGCGAGGGGACCCCGGTCGGACGGGTTCCGTGCAGGCCGGTGGCGAGTCGGTCCCGGCCTACGGCCGGGTCGGTCCGGCGGACCCGACCGCGGACCCGGCCACCCAGCCGGCGATGCGCGTCCCGGGTTCCGAGCAGGCCACGGTCGCGGTGCCGACCGGGCACGCCGAGGACCCCCGCGGCACCGCCGGCCCCGTCCACGACGAGCAGCCGGTCGGTGACGACACCCCGACGGTCGGGCGCCCGGTCCCGACGGCGTCGACGCGCACCCGGGTCAGCGGCCTGTGGGCCGGGCTGATCCTGTCCGCGGTCGTCGGCATCTTCCTGCTGGTGTTCATCCTGCAGAACACCAGCCCGGTGCAGATCAACTTCCTGTGGCTCGACGGCTCGCTGCCCACCGGGGTCGCGCTGCTGTTCGCCGCGATCGCCGGGATCCTGCTGGTCGCCATCCCGGGCACGGCCCGGATCCTGCAGCTGCGCCGCGTCGCCAAGCGCGGAGGCTGAGCCCGTCCGACCCCGGCCGTGCGCGGACATCACCGCCGGAGCAGCGATATCCGCGCACGGGCGTCGTCAGGCGCCGGTACGACGGCGTCCGGCGCCACCACCACCGCGGCGGGCTGCGCCGCCGCCGGTCGAGGAGAACCGCACGACGGCGGACCCACCGGACTCGCGCCCACCGGCCGGAGCGGAGCGCGCTCCGCCGCCGCCGGACCGCCCGCCGCCGGACGAGCGCCCGCCGGAGCGGGCGCCGCTCGGTGCGTCGGCGCCACGGGCGCCGCCCGAGCGCCCACGGCCACCACCGCCGGAGCGGCGGCCCGCCTTGGGCGCCGGCTGCGGCGGCTTCGGCGGCTCGGGCACCGCGACACCGGAGGGAATCCGGGCCCCGGTCACCTCGGCCAGTGCCGGCGAGCCGGGCCGGACCGAGGTGATGGTGGCGCTGACGCCGGCCTGGCGGGTGAGGTCGTCGACCTCGCGGCGCTGGTCCGGGGTCACGACGGTGACCACGACGCCGTCCTCACCGGCGCGGGCGGTGCGCCCGGCGCGGTGCAGGTAGGCCTTCGGGTCGGCGGGCGGGTCCACGTGCACGACCAGGCCGACGTCGTCGATGTGGATGCCGCGCGCGGCGACGTCGGTGGCCACCAGCACCGGCACCTCACCGGAGCGGAAACCGTCCAGCGCCCGGTTGCGCGCGTTCTGCGACTTGCCGCCGTGCAGCGGGCCGGCCACGACGCCCTCGCGGCGCAGCGTCCGGACCAGCCGGTCGGCGCCGTGCTTGGTGCGCACGAACAGGATCGTGCGCCCGTCGCGGGCCGCGATCTCGGCCACGACGCGTCCGCGGTCGGCGTTGTCCACCACCAGGACGTGGTGGTCCATCGTCTCCACCTGCGAGGTGGCCGACGCGACCGAGCGGGTGACCGGGTCGGTCAGGTACTGGCGGACCAGCGCGTCGACGTCGCCGTCGAGGGTCGCCGAGAACAGCAGCCGCTGCCCGTCGCGGGGGGTGAGGTCGAGGATGGCCCGGACCTGGGGTAGGAAGCCCATGTCGGCCATCCGGTCGGCCTCGTCCAGCGCGGTGATCATGACGTCGGAGAGGTCGCAGGTGCGCTGGTTGGTGTGGTCGGTGAGCCGGCCCGGGGTGGCGACGAGCAGGTCCACCCCGCGGCGCAGCTCGGCGATCTGCTTGTTCATCGACAGACCGCCGACGACGACCGCGGTGCGCAGGCCAAGAGCCCGTGCGTAGGGCTCGAGGGCGTCGACGACCTGGGAGGCCAGCTCGCGGGTCGGCACCAGGACCAGGCCGCGCGGGGCGGTCGGCCGGGCGCGCTCACCGGCCAGGCGGGCCAGGATGGCCAGCCCGAACGCGAGCGTCTTGCCGGAGCCGGTCTGGCCGCGGCCGAGCAGGTCGCGGGCGGCCAGGGTGTCCGGCAACGTTGCGGCCTGGATCGGGAACGGGGCGGTGAAGCCCTCGGCGTCCAGCGCGCGCACGACCTGCTCGGGCAG
>NZ_JADQDD010000446.1 GCF_019263595.1 Pseudonocardia sp. KRD291
GTTCGTCGCCGTACGGTATGCGCGTGGCTGATCCCTTCTTCGAGTCCCGGCCGGAGCACATGCCGCTGGGCAAGCTCGTCTCCTGGGTGGGCGGGGCGATGCAGACCTACTACCGCCGCACGGTCTCCCGGCACGGGGTGACCGGGACCGCGGTGAGCGTGCTCGGCGCGCTCGCGCACGCCGAGGGCCTCTCCCAGCGCGAGCTCGCCGGGCGGGTCGGGCTCACCCCGGCCACGTTGACCCCGGTGCTCGACGCGCTCGAACAGGACGGTCGGATCGGGCGCGAGCGGGACACCACGGACCGTCGCATCGTCCGGCTGTCGATCACCGACGAGGGGCGGGCCCATGTCCGGTCGGTGTTCACCGAGGTCGCGGCCTCGTTCCGGGCACAGATGCCCCAGCCGTCGCCGGAACATGAGCAGGTCATCCGCGATTACCTCGTCGCGGTCCTGGCCGCGGTGAGCCAGGATCCGGGGTCCGGCCCGGGACGCCACGTCTTGGGCGGGTCCGACGCCGGGAAGGGAGCAGAGTGATGGACCGCCTCGCGGTCGAGGTCGCCGACCTCGTCAAGCACTACCCGAAGGCGTCCGGCAACGCCGTCGACGGGCTCTCGTTCACCGTCGGCGAGGGCGAGGTGTTCGGGCTGCTCGGCCCGAACGGTGCCGGCAAGACGACCACCGTCGGCGTCCTGACCACGCGTGTCGTGCCGACCGGTGGGACGGCCCGGGTGGCCGGGCTCGACGTGCGCGCCGACGCCGTCGCCGTCTGCGCGAAGCTGGCGGTGGTGCCGCAGCGGGTGAACCTGGACCGGTCGCTGACCGTGCGGGACAACCTGCGCTTCCACGCCGCCTACCACGGCGTCGGGCGCGCCGAGCGCAACGCCCGCGCCGATGCGCTGCTGGAACGGATGGGCCTGGCGGACAAGGCGAAGTCGATCAGCGACAACCTCTCCGGGGGACAGGCGCAGCGGGTGATGATCGCCCGTGGGCTGATGCACAGGCCCGAGGTCCTGTTCCTGGACGAGCCCTCGACCGGCCTGGACCCGCAGGCGCGGCTGTTCGTGCACGACCAGATCGCGACCCTGCGCGACGAGGGCGTCACGGTCGTGCTGACCACGCACGACATGGACGAGGCGCACAAGCTCTCGGACCGGGTCGGCATCGTCGACCACGGCAGGCTGCTCGCCCTGGACACGCCGGACGCGCTGATCCGGTCGCTGCCCGGCGAGGCCACCGTGGAGCTCACCGTGCTGATCGGGGACGGCGGTGTCGGCCCGCTGGTCACCACGCTGGGCGAGCTGCCCGACGTCGAGCGGGCGGAGGCGCTGCCCGGTGCCGGGGACGCCGCGGGGGCCCGGCTGCGCCTCTACGTCTCCACCGACCCGTCCACGCTGCTCGCGCCGGTGGTCGAGGCAGCCGGACGCCACGGTGCGTCCGTGCGCGACGTCTCGCTCGGCACACCGACCCTGGAGGACGTGTTCATCTCGCTGACCGGAAGGGATCTGCGATGACCGCCGAGCCGACGACCCGTACCGAGCCGGGCCCGGCCGGGCCCTCGGCGCCGGTGACGGCCGCGCCGCGTGCGGGTCTGGCGTTCCTGGCCGTGCTGCGCCGCGACCTCTACGTGACGATGCGCGAGCTGCCCTCGTTCCTGGCTCAGACGCTGATCCAGCCGTTCTTCTTCCTGCTCGTCTTCGTCACCGTGCTCGGGCGCACCGGGCTGGTCTCGCCCGAGTACGGCTCGATCATGCTGCCCGGGCTGATCGCGCTGAACGCGATGTTCGGCGCGCTGCAGGCGGTCGCGCTGCCGCTGGTGTTCGAGCTGTCCTGGACCCGCGAGATCGACGACCGGCTGCTCGCCCCGATGCCGGTCTGGGCCGTCGCGGTGGAGAAGGTGGTGTTCGCGGCCGGGCGCGGGCTGCTGGCCAGCCTGCTGATGGTGCCGATCGGTGTGCTCATGGTGGACGTGGACTGGCCGCTCGCGGGGTTGTTCCCGGCGCTGGTGATGGTCGTGCTGGGTGCGCTGCTCGGTGGGGCGATGGGCCTGACGATCGGCACCGCAGTGCCTCCGCGGCGGATCAACATCCTGTTCGCGGTGATCTTCACACCGCTGCTGTTCACCGGGTCGGTGCAGTACCCGTGGCCGACGCTGGGCGACCTGCGGTGGTTCCAGGTGCTCTCGGCGCTGAACCCGCTGACCTACGTGAGCGAGGGCATCCGGGCCTCCCTGGTGCCGGCCGTGCCGCACATCCCGTTGTGGATCTGCGTGGTCGTCCCGGTGGCGGCGGTCGTGGTGTTCACGCTGCTGGGTATCCGGGGGTTCCTGCGCCGGGCCCTGGACTGAGCGCGCAGCGTGCGGAGCCGCGCGTGGGTACTGAGCGCGCAGCCTGCGGAGCCGCGCATCGATACTGAGCGCGCAGCGTGCGGAGCCGCGCATCGACTCCGGCCGTCAGCGTTCGGCGCGGGTAGCGTCGCCGGTGTGGTGGACATCGAGGGCCCGGACGGGCTGATCGTCGACTACGGCGGAGTGCTGGACGAGGGGCCGCTGCTCCTCGAGTACGCGCGGCGTGCGCGGGCGGCGGGGGTCCGGACGGCGGTGTTCTCCGGCGGGCACGCCGTACCCGACGAGTGCCACGACGTGTTCGACCTGGTGCTCCTCGGCGCCGTGCGCGGGGCCCGCAAGCCCTCGCCGGAGGCGTTCGCGGCGGCGGCCTCGGAGCTCGGGCTCCCGCCGGGACGGTGCGTCGTCGTCGACGACGTCGCGGTCAACGTCCGCGGTGCCGTCGCGGCCGGGGCGATCGGTGTCCGGCACGACGACGCGCAGAGCACGCTGGCCGAGCTGGAGGTGCTCCTCGGCGTCCCGGCCACCCCAGCCTGACCCCTGTCCGGCCGAAACCCGGGTCGGGAGCGGTCGCGAGGGGGTCCCTCGAGTCGTCATGGTGAGCGAGGGGACCCCTTGGGACTCTGGTTCCGGCTGGGTGGGCGACGTACCGGGCCTCGCCGAGCGGGACCGGCCCCGCACACGACGACGGCGCCGCTCGCGAGGTGCGAACGGCGCCGTCGGTGGTC
>NZ_JADQDD010000447.1 GCF_019263595.1 Pseudonocardia sp. KRD291
CGCGTCAGGGCTCCACAACGTGAGGGGTGGGGGTGTGGGTGTGGGGTCAGAGGTCGCCGCCCTCGTCCAGGAGGCGGTCCACCTCTCGGCGGATCAGGCCCAGGCGCGCCTCGCGGACCAGGGGGATGTCGCGGCGGCGGCGGCGGACCTGGTTGATGTCGATGTCGACGTTGAGCACGTGCTCCTCGTTCTCCACGCACTCGGCGACGACCTCGCCCCACGGGTCCACGACGTGGCTGCCGCCCCAGAACCGCAGCTTGCCCTCGTCGCCGACGCGGTTCACGAACACCACGTAGAGCTGGTACATCCGGCCGAAGAACTGGGTGATGCCGCGCCAGTAGTCGCGGCTGTCGTAGCGCTCCGGGAACATCGACTGCGCGCTGGCCGCGGGCACCAGCATGACCATCGCGCCGTCCTGGGTGGCCAGGAACGCCAGCTGCGGCTGCCACGCGTCGTTGCAGATCAGGGTGGCCGCGCGGTGCCGCCCGCCGCGCACCGGGAACGCCCGCGAGGTCTGCCCGGGCAGGAAGTGCTTGCGCTCCTCGAAGATCGAGTAGTTCGGCAGGTAGAGCTTGCGGTGCACGTGCACCAGCTGCCCGCCCTCGAAGTAGGCGGCGCTGTTGTAGGTGTGCAGGCCGTGCGCCTGGGCCTCCGGGAACGAGAGCAGCACGCCGCCGGGCGTCTTGTCGGCCAGCCGGCCCAGTCGCTCGTCGTCCAGGGTCATCGAGACGTCCTCGTCGACCTCCCCGACGCCGAACCCGGACAGGAACAGCTCCGGGAACACGACGATGTCCGAGCCGTCCGCGGCGGCATCGGTGATCACCTTCTCGGCGCGGTCGACGTTGGCGTCGACGTCACCGAGGCGGGAGTCGAGCTGGGCGAGGGTGATCCGCATCGGCACATTGTGCGGCTCCCCGGCCCCGGTGGACAGGCGGGGTCACCGGGATCTCCGGGCCGGTCCGCCGACGCTCAGCCCCCGGTGCTGCGGTTGAGCGTGGCCGAGGGCAGCCCGGTGATCCCGCCCACCGTGCCGGTGCCGGAGCCGCTGCCGGACTCGCTGTCCGACTCGTCGCCCGCGGTACCGGGGGCGGGGGCGGCCGAGACGCCCGCGCACGCGTCCTGGACCGACACCGGCGCCGCCGACGGGGCCGGCGTCGGGCTCGCCGACGTGGAGGGCTCCTCGGACGAGGACTCCGAGCTCGACGGGGACGCTGACGTCGACGGCGCGGGTGCTGCGGGGGCGGCCGCCCCCGGTGGCGGGGGCGGGTCCGCGATCGCCTTCTGCGCGACCTCCTGCATGTAGCTGACGTCCGGGTTCGCCGTGTCGAACTGGCCGCTGGAGGCGTTCGGGTCCGGCAGCGTCGGGTCGAACGCGATGCTCTCCAGCCGGAACCCGTCGTCGGCCAGGACGGCGAGCGCGGGCAGCACCTGCTGGGGCATGTCGGTGTAGACGGTGTCCTTGGTCGCGGCCGCGATCGCCTGGAACCGGGTCAGCAGCTCGGCCGGGCTCTTCTCGTTGATCACGGCCTGGATCAGGCAGCGTTGACGGCCCATCCGCTGGTAGTCGGTGCCGTTGCGGCGCGAGCGGGCGAACCAGAGCGCCTCGGTGCCGCTGAGGTTCTGGATACCGGGCTGGATGTAGCCGTCCGGCTTGACGTAGGTGCCGCCTGCGGTCACGCCGCCGATCGGGACCGGCTCGGAGCCGACGTTCACCGTCACCCCGCCGACCGCGTCGATCATCGACGAGAACCCGGCCATGTTGACCTCGAGGTAGTAGTCGATCGGCAGGCCGGTCATGTACGAGATCGAGGACTGCAGCAGGTTGACGCCGGGGAAGGGGGTCGGCCCGGACGGCGCGACCGAGGGGTCCCGCTCGCCGTATGCGTAGACGGCGTTGAGCAGGTAGTCCCCGGACAGCGGCTGCGACGGGTCGTGGAAGCCGTCGGGGAACTTCTCGGCCATCGGCGAGCCCGGCGGGAACTGGGCACGCTGGATGTTGCGCGGCAGGCTGAACAGCGTGGTCCGGCCGGTGGTGGTGTCGATGCTGGAGAGCATCATCGAGTCGGTCCGGGTCCCGGCGCGGTCCGGGCCTGCGTCGCTGCCCAGCAGCAGGACGTTCAGGCGCGGCTTGCCCAACGCCGTCGCGGCGTCCGTCCCGCCGCCCTTGAACAGCGAGTTCAGCAGGCTCCGTTGCGAGTTGAGGAGCTCGACGCCGTAGCCGAACGGGACGGCCACGGTGAGGCACAGCAGCGCCGCCGTGCCGGTCCCGATGATCTTCTTGCTCAGTGTCAGGTTGCGTGGCCGGGCCAGCGCGTAGGTGCGGGCGACCACGGCGATCCAGCCGATGCCACCGACGATCAGCGCGATCGCCAGACCGGTCAGAGCGCTGGTGGAGAGCAGGTTCTGCAGCAGCGTGGACCGTCGTACGGCCAGTACCAGGACGACGAGCACGGCCACGACGGTCAGCAGCACGCCCAGGATCAGCCCGCCGGTGCGCCGCCGGCGCATGGCGAGGTGACCGCTGCCCGGCAGCGCGGTGGAGGCGGCGGTCAGCCCGAGCGCGGCCGCCAGCGAGGAACGGGCGGGGTCCGTTCCGTCCCGTCCGGGCGAGCGGGGGAAGAGATTCTTCCCGGCGGGCTTCTTCCCGGTGGACTTCCCGGCGGGGCGCCTGCCCTCGCGCGCGGTGTCCCACCCCGCCGCGGACCCGGCGGCGGACCCGGCCGGGGGCTCCTGCCGGGCGGGCGCGGCGACGGTGGTGGACTCCACGGAGCCGGCGCGTGCGCGCGTGCGGGTGGTCCGCACGGCGTCCGGCCCGGGCGCGGCGACGGCGGTGGTGCGGGCGCCGGCAGCCTCTGCGGCCGCGGTCTCCGGGCCCTTCCCGGCCGACCGCGCGGGCCGGGGGACGATCGGGATCTCGCCGCTGAGCCGTGCGGCGCGGTCACGCACGTCCGGGGGGCCGCCCGGGCCGGTGGCCTGACGGCGGCGGTGCTCCGCGGCGGTGTCCGGGCGACCGGGTGCATCCGGCCGCCGCGGTGGCCCGGCGGGACCCCGCGATC
>NZ_JADQDD010000448.1 GCF_019263595.1 Pseudonocardia sp. KRD291
GAGAGCGCCGTTCGTGGGTTCGAAAGCGGGGTGGTCAGCCGATGCGGCGGCGGCGGGCCACGTCGGCCAGGACCACGCCGGTGGCCACGGCGGCGTTGAGGGACTCGACCCGCGCGGCGAGCGGGATCGAGACGGTCAGGTCGCAGGTCTCCTTGACCAGGCGCGAGAGGCCCTTGCCCTCGGAGCCGGTGACGAGCACTAGCGGGCCGGTGGCCAGGTCGAACTCGTCGAGCGAGACGTCGCCGTCCGCGGCCAGACCGACGATCATCAGCCCGGCCTGCGCGTACTCCTGCAGGGTCCGGGTGAGGTTGGTGGCGCGGGCGACCGGCAGCCGGGCCGCGGTACCGGCCGAGGTCCGCCAGGCCACCGCCGTCATCCCGGCCGCGCGGCGCTGCGGCACGACGACGCCGTGCCCGCCGAACGCGCTCGCCGACCGGACGACCGCACCCAGGTTGCGCGGGTCGGTCACCCCGTCCAGGGCGACGATCAGTGCCGGGTTCCGGCTGCCCGCGGCCCGCTCCAGCAGCTCGTCCGGGTGCGCGTAGGCATACGCCGGGACCTGCAGGGCGATGCCCTGGTGCAGGGCCCCGCCGGAGATCCGGTCCAGGTCGTTGCGCGGCACCTCCATGATCGAGATGCCCGCGTTGGCGGCCAGCGCGATCGCCTCGGTGACCCGCTCGTCGTTGGCGCTGCCCTCCGCGACCTGCAGCGCCGTCGCCGGGACCCCGGCGCGCAGGCACTCGACGACCGGGTTGCGGCCCAGCACCGTCTCCGGGGTCTCGCCGTCGCCCGGGCGGTGCCGTCGTCCGGCGACCTTCTGCTGGCGGCGGTCCTGCGCGGCGGCGCGGCGCTGCTTCGGGTGACCGGGGCGCAGCTCACCGGGCGGCGTCGGGCCCTTGCCCTTGAGCGCGCGGCGGACCTGCCCGCCGGACCCGGTGACGGCGCCCTTCTTCGTGCCTTCCTTGCGGACGGCTCCGCGGCGCTTGGAGTTGCCGGCCATGATTCGTGTTCTTCCGATCTGGGGTGGAGTGGGTGGGGCTGCGCTCAGCTGTCCTTGAGCGACCAGGTGGAACCGCCCGCGCCGTCCTCGACGGCGACACCGGCGGCGAGCAGCTCGTCGCGCAGCCGGTCGGCGGTGGCGAAGTCGCGACCGGCCCGGGCCTGCTGGCGCTGCTCGAGCATCACCCCGACCAGCGAGGACAGTGCGGCCCGGGCGGCGTCGTCGGCCCCGGAATCGCAGCCGACGGCGGCCAGCGGGTCGACCCCGAGCAGGCCGGTCATCGCCCGCACGCAGGACGCGGAACGGCTCGCGGCCGCCGCGTCGCCGGCGTCCAGGGCGGTGTTGCCCTCGCGCACCGCGCCGTGCACGGCGGCGACCGCGCCCGGGGTTCCCAGGTCGTCGTCCATCGCGGCGGCGAACTCCGCCGGGACGGTCGGGGACGGCTGCGGGACACCGTGGCGCTCGCGGACCCGGTTCACGAACGACTCGATCCGCCGGTACGCCGAGACCGACTCGTCCAGCGCGGCGTCGGAGTACTCGATCGCCGACCGGTAGTGCGGGCCGACGAGGTAGTAGCGCAGCTCGACACCGCGCACCCGTTCGAGCAGCGCCTCGATCGCGAGCGTGTTGCCCAGCGACTTCGACATCTTCTCGCCGCCCATGGTGACCCAGGCGTTGTGCAGCCAGTAGCGGGCGAACGGGTCACCCGCGGCGTGCGACTGGGCCTGCTCGTTCTCGTGGTGCGGGAACACCAGGTCCAGGCCGCCGCCGTGGATGTCGAACTCCGGCCCGAGGTAGGCCGTGGCCATCGCCGAGCACTCCAGGTGCCAGCCCGGACGCCCCCGCCCCCACGGCGTCGGCCAGCTCGGCTCGCCCGGCTTGGCGGCCTTCCACAGCGTGAAGTCCAGCGGGTCGCGCTTGCCTCCGGCCTCGCCCTCGCCCTGCGCGACGTCGTCGACCTTCTGCCCGGACAGCGCCCCGTAGGCCGGGAACGTGCGCACCGCGAAGTAGACGTCGCCGCCGGAGGCGTAGGCGTGCCCGCGCTCGATCAGGCGCTCGATCAGCTCGGTCATCTGCGTGACGTGACCGGTGGCGCGGGGCTCGATCGACGGCGGTAGGCAGCCCAGCGCGGTGTAGGCCGCGGAGAACGCCCGCTCGTGCGTGGCCGCCCACTCCCACCACGGGCGTCCGGCATCGGCCGCCTTGCGCAGGATCTTGTCGTCGATGTCGGTCACGTTGCGGACCATCAGCACGTCGTTGCCGGCGTGGGTGAGCCAGCGCCGCAGCACGTCGTAGTTCAGACCGCTGCGGACGTGCCCGATGTGCGGCAGACCCTGCACGGTCGCCCCACAGACGTACATCGACACGGCTCCGGTCCGCAGCGGCATGAACGCACGCTGCTCCCTGGTCGCTGAGTCGAGAAGTCTGAGGCTCACATCACCAGGGTACGGACGTCGCTTCACGGCCCACCCGCCACCCGGGCACTTCCGGTTCGTCCAAGACCTGCGGCCATCGGTGCTCCACGCTGCGACGATGACCGAGATCCAGCAGCTCCACCCCCGCCTCGTCGTGAACGGCGCCGACGACGCGATCGCGTTCTACCGCCGCGCGTTCGGCGCCGAGCTCGTCGAGCGCTTCACCGACCCCGACGGCCGCGTCGTGCACGCCCTGCTGCGCGCGGGCGCCGCGGTGTGGGCCGTCAAGGACGCCGACGGCTACGACCCCGCCCCGGGGTCCGGCGGCGCGTCGGTGATCCTCGCGCTCTACGTCGCGGACCCGGACGCCGTGGCCGGGGCGATCGTGGACGGCGGCGGAAAGGTGATCTTCCCCGTCGACGACCACCCCTACGGCGAGCGCGGCGGCCGCCTGGCCGACCCGTTCGGTCACGTCTGGATGGTCGCCACCCGCACCGAGGACCTCACCCCGGCCGAGATCCAGACCCGCACGACGGCCATGTACCCCTGACGGCACCCGCACCACCCCGCACCATGGCTCCACAACGCGGCTGGAAACGCCGTTACCACC
>NZ_JADQDD010000449.1 GCF_019263595.1 Pseudonocardia sp. KRD291
CACCCGGTCGATCGCGCCCGGCACCGCGAACTGCGCCGCGCCGAGCCCCTCGACGATGTAGCCGCGCCGGCAGCGCCCGGACTCCTCCATCGCGCGCAGCACCCGGTAGACCCCGGCGAACCCGCCGGAGACCCGCTCGGTGCCCAGCGCGCCCCGGGTGAGCACCCCGTGCCGCTCCAGGAACGCCTCGGCCCTCGCGTGCGCGCGCCGGGTCGCGTCCGGCTCCCGGACCACGGCCACCGACCAGCGCCCGCCGACCGACGGCGGCCCGGTCCGGCTCGGCATCGACGGCCGCCCCGCCCGCAGCTGCGCGTAACGCCCCCGGGAGGGCCGGCGCGCGGTCTTGTGCGCCCCGCCGCCGCGCCTGCTCCCGGACGCGCCGAGCCGCGCGCGCAGCGGCCCGAGCGTGTCGTTGGTCAGCGCGCCGGCCCAGACCAGGTCCCAGATCGCGGCGACCACGTCCTCGTCGCCGGGTGCCTGCTCGTCGCGCTCGCGCAGGATCTGCCCGGCGCGGGTCGCGAGCTCGCGGAAGAACAGCGCGCCCCCGCCGGTGGCGGCGTCGGACTCCGGGTCGGTGAGCTGCTCCGGGTCCGCCACCCCGAGCGCGGCCAGCACCGCACGGTGGATCGGCGACCCGGCGGTGTCCAGGTCGGTCTCGGGGAGCAGCAGGTCCGCGACGTCGGCCGGGGCCAGCGCCAGCCATCCGTCCTGCCCGGACAGCGCCCCGCAGCCCGACCACGTGACCTCGCCGGCCGCGGTCAGCTCGTCGAGCAGCGCGGGGGAGTAGCCCGGCAGCCTGGCGGGCAGGATCAGCGACTCCACGGCGCTGGCCGGCAGCGGCGCCCCGGCCAGCTGCTCCACCACGCCGAGCACGTCCTCGGCGCCGGGCGCACGACGGACCCGTCCGCGCCGCTCCCCACCGGAGCGGACCTGAACCCCCTGCCAGGCCGGCAGGAACCGGCCCAGCGCGCGTTGCTCGACCGGCTCCACCTCGGAGCGCAGCCGGGCCAGCGACGCCCGGCGCAGGCGTCGCAACACCTCGGCGTCACAGAACTCGATCTCCGACGGTCCGCCGCCCGCCGGCTGCGAAGCCTGCGGCCGTAGCTCGCCGCGGGCCAGCCTGCCGCTGCCGGTCATCCGGTCCAGCACCCCGGACACGACGGCGACGCCGAGCCCGAACCGCCTCGCGCACTCCCCCGCGGTGAACGGCCCGTGGGTGCGGGCGTAGCGCAGGATCAGGTCCCCGAGCGGGTCGGCGACCGGCTCGGTGAACGCCTCCGGCACCCCGACCGGCAGCGCTGCGCCGAGCGCGTCCCGGACCTTCCCGGCGTCCTCGATCGCGATCCAGCGCTGCTCACCGGCGATCCGCACCCGCAGCGCCCGCCGCGAGTCCTCCAGGTCGGTGAACCACTCCGGCGCGGCGCCGCGGGCCCGGCCGTCTGCCTCGGACAGGTCGCCGACGAAGCGCAGCAGGTCGGCCAGGCCCTCGGCGTCGCGCGCGTGCCGGTCGGGCGCGGTGCGCTGCAACGCCGCCTCGACCTCGTCGAGGACCTCCGGGTCCAGGAGCTCCCGGATCGCCTCCGAGCCGAGCAGCTCGGAGAGCAGGGTCGAGTCCAGCGACAGCGCGGCCGCGCGGCGCTCGGCCAGCGGGGCGTCGGCCTCGTAGAGGAACATCCCGACGTAGCCGAACAGCAGGCTGCGCGCGAACGGCGACGGCGAGGGCGACTCGACCTCGGCGACCTTCACCTTCCGCGCGGCGACGTCGCTCATCAGCTCGCGCAGCCCGGGCAGGTCGTAGACGTCCTGGACGCACTCGCGCATCGCCTCCAGGGTGATCGGGAACTGTTCGTACTTCCCCGCCACCGTGAGCAGCTGCGCGGATCTCTGGCGCTGTTGCCACAGCGGGCTGCGCCGCTTCGGGTCGCGCCGCGGCAGCAGCAGCGCCCGGGCCGCGCACTCCCGGAACCGGGACGCGAACAGCGCCGAGCCGCCCAGCTCGGAGACCACGATCTGCTCGATCTCGGCCGGTTCGAGCAGTACGTCCTCGGCGGTCGGGACGACCTCGGACCCAGAGTCGTCGACGGCGTCGGGCAGGCGCAGCACGATCCCGTCGTCGGCACCGGAGGCACTGACCTCGACGCCGCGCCGCTCCCGCATCCGGGCGGCGATCGCCAGCGCCCACGGCCCGTTGACCTGCGCGCCGAACGGGGAGTGCACGACCAGGCGCCAGTCGCCGAGCTCGTCGCGGAAGCGTTCGACCAGGATCGTGCGGTCGCTCGGCACGTGCCGGGTCGCCTCGCGTTGCTCGCGCAGGTAGGCGAGCAGGTTGTCGCAGGCCCACTCGTCGAGCCCGGCCTGCGCGGCCCGCTCGCGCGCCGCGGCGTCGCCGAGCCCGGACATCTCCCGGACGAACGCCCCGACCGCGCGTCCCAGCTCCAGCGGGCGCCCGATCGACTCGCCCTTCCAGAACGGCATCCGCGCCGGCACGCCGGGCGCCGGGGTGACGATCACGCGGTCGTGGGTGATGTCCTCGACCCGCCAGCTCGACGTGCCGAGCAGGAACGTGTCCCCGACCCGGGACTCGTAGACCATCTCCTCGTCCAGCTCGCCGACCCGCGACCCGGCGCCGTCCGCGCCGCCGGGGGTCATCACCGTGAACAGCCCACGGTCCGGGATGGTGCCGCCGGAGGTGACGGCGAGACGTTGCGCGCCGGGCCGGCCGCGCAGCTCGTCGGTGACCCGGTCCCAGGTGATCCGGGCCCGGAGCTCGCCGAACTCCTCGGACGGGTAACGCCCGGCGAGCATGTCCAGCACCGAGTGCAACGCCGAGTCCGGCAGCGCCGCGAACGGCGCCGCGCGCCGGATGAGCGCCGACAACGCCGAGAGCGACCACGGCTCCAGCGCGACCATCGCCACGATCTGCTGGGCGAGCACGTCGAGCGGGTTGCGCGGGTAGCGCAGCGACTCGATCGAGCCCGACCCCATCCGCTCCGCGACCACCG
>NZ_JADQDD010000045.1 GCF_019263595.1 Pseudonocardia sp. KRD291
CTCACCGTGCTCGGCGAGTTCGTGCTGCCCGCGCGCGAGCCGGTGTGGACCCAGGTGCTGCTCGACGTGCTCGGCGACCTCGGTGTGGAGCCGAAGTCGGCCCGCCAGGCGCTGGCCCGCACCGCGGCCGAGGGCCTGCTCGACTCCGACCGGTCCGGGCGCCGCGTGCGGTGGTCGCTGACCGGGCGCGGGCGGCGGCTGCTCTCCGAGGGCGCGGCACGCATCTACGGCTTCGGCACCCCGGCGCCGGCCTGGGACGGTCGCTGGTTGATCCTGCTGGCCAGCGTGCCGGAGTCCCGGCGCCAGCTGCGCCACCGGCTGCGTACCCGTCTGGCCTGGGCCGGGCTCGGGTCCCCCGCCCCCGGGGTGTGGGTCTCACCCGACCCGGCGAAGGAGACCGAGGTCGCACGGGTCCTCGACGACCTGGACCTCGGCGGGGTGACCAGCTCGTTCGTCGGTCAGTTCGGCGCGATCGGCCGGCCGGCCGAGGTCGTCGCGCAGGCCTGGGACCTGGACCGGATCGAGCAGGCCTACGACGAGTTCCTCGACGGGTTCGCCCCCTACGCCGACGTCGCGCCGCCCGCGGACGTGTTGACCCGGCAGGTGCTGCTGGTGCACGCCTGGCGCCGGTTCCCGTTCCTGGACCCGGAGCTGCCCTCAGCCCTGCTGCCCGAGCAGTGGGCCGGCACGCGTGCCGCGCAGCTGTTCGCCACCCTGCACGCACGCTGGGACGAGCCGGCCCGCACGCGCTGGCGCGAGCTGGTGGGCCGGGCCGGCTGACCGCGGTATCCGGGCCCACGCAGTCCGGTCAGCCCAGGCAGCCCGGTCCGAGAAGCGCCTTCAGGTCTCCCATCAGGGCGGAGGTGTTCGTGACCTTCAACCGGTCGTCGAGCTTGAGCATCGTGGTCTTGGTGCCGTAGACCAGCGCCAGGTGCACCTCGGAGGTACCGGGGTGGTGGGTCAGCACCTCCTTGAGCGCCGCGACCCGCTCCGGGGTGCACAGCTCGGTGCGCAGGCTGACCTTGAACGGCAGACCCGCTTCCCCGACGCCCTGCAGCTCCGGGACGGCGAGGTCGTTCGCGATCAGCGAGACCCGGTCGTCGCGCTTGTTCACCCGGCCCTTGACCAGCACGATCGCGTCCTCGGCCACGTCCACGCCGACCACCTGGTAGGCGCGCGGGAAGAACAGCACCTCGACGCCGCCGACCAGGTCCTCGATCTGCGCCGACGCCCACGGCTCGCCGTTCTTGTTCACGCGGCGGTTCACGTTGGCCAGGATGCCGCCGACGGTGACCTGCGCACCCTCGGCGACGGTGCCGTCGATGATGGAGGAGATCGGGGTGTCGGCCTTGGCGGCGAGCGCCTGCTCGAACCCCTGCAGCGGGTGCCCGGAGACGTAGAGCCCGAGCATCTCCCGCTCGACCGCGAGGCGGTGCTTGGTGTCCCACTCCTCGGTGGGGACCTTCACGTCGAAGATCCCGCCGAGCGCGTCGTCGTCGCCGCCCGAGGAGCCGTCCATCGAGCCGAACAGGTCGAACTGCCCCATCGAAGCGGCCTTCTTCGTGCTCATCACGGCGTCGATCGCGTCGGCGTGCACGAGCAGCAGGCCCTTGCGGGTGTGCCCGAGCGAGTCGAACGCACCGGCCTTGATCAGCGACTCGATGACCTTCTTGTTGCAGACCACCGCGTCGACCTTGCGCAGGAAGTCGGAGAAGTCGGCGAAGTCCCCCTTCTCCCGGCGCGCGGCCACGATCGCGTCGACGACGTTGAACCCGACGTTGCGGATCGCGCCGAGGCCGAACCGGATGTCGGTGCCGACCGGGGCGAAGTTGCGCACCGACTCGTTGACGTCCGGCGGCATGACCGTGATCCCCATCCGCCGGCACTCGGCGAGGTAGATCGCGGCCTTGTCCTTGTCGTCGCGCACCGACGTGAGCACCGCGGCCATGTACTCGGCCGGGTGGTTCGCCTTGAGGTAGGCCGTCCAGTAGGAGACGACGCCGTAGGCGGCCGAGTGCGCGCGGTTGAACGCGTAGTCGGAGAACGGCAGCAGGATGTCCCAGAGCGTCTTGACCGCGGCCGCGGAGTAGCCGTTGTCCTTCATGCCCTGGGCGAAGCCGTCGTACTCCTTGTCCAGGATCTCCTTCTTCTTCTTGCCCATCGCCCGGCGCAGCAGGTCCGCCTTGCCCAGCGAGTACCCGGCGAGCACCTGGGCGATGGACATGACCTGTTCCTGGTAGACGATCAGGCCGAACGTCTCGCCGAGGACCTCCTTGAGCGGCTCGGCCAGCTCCGGGTGGATCGGCGTGATCTCCTGCCGGCCGTTCTTGCGGTCGGCGTAGTCGTTGTGCGCGTTCGCGCCCATCGGGCCCGGCCGGTAGAGCGCGCCGACCGCGGAGATGTGCTCGAACTCGGTGGGCGCCATCCGGCGCAGCAGGTCGCGCATCGGGCCGCCGTCGAGCTGGAACACCCCGAGCGTGTCCCCGCGGGAGAGCAGCTCGTAGGTGGTGGCGTCGTCGAGCTCGAGGTGGTCGAGGTCGAGCGCCGGCTTGCCGTTGAGCTCGATGTTCTCCAGCGCGTCGTCGATGATCGTCAGGTTGCGCAGGCCCAGGAAGTCCATCTTGAGCAGCCCGAGCGTCTCGCAGGCGCCCATGTCGAACTGCGTGATGATCGCGCCGTCGGCCTCGCGGCGCTGGATCGGGATGACGTCGAGCAGCGGCTTCGCCGACATGATCACGCCGGCCGCGTGCACGCCCCACTGGCGCTTGAGGCCCTCCAGGCCCCGCGCGGTGTCGATGATCTCCTTGACCTGCGGGTCCGCCTCGTAGAGCGCGCGCACCTCGGTGGCCTCGGAGTAGCGCTTGTGCGACGGGTCGAACACCCCGGAGAGCGGGATGTCCTTGCCCATCACCGCGGGCGGCATCGCCTTGGAGATCCGGTCGGCCACCGAGTAGCCGGGCTGGCCGAACAGCACCCGCGCCGAGTCCTTGATCGCGGCCTTCGCCTTGATCGTGGAGTAGGTGATGATCTGGGCGATCCGGTCCTCGCCGTACTTCTCGGTGGTGTAGCGGATCATCTCGCCGCGCCGGCGCTCGTCGAAGTCCATGTCGATGTCGGGCATCGAGATGCGGTCCGGGTTCAGGAACCGCTCGAAGATCAGCTTGTGCCGGATCGGGTCCAGGTCGGTGATGCCCAGCGCGTAGGCGACCAGCGAGCCGGCCGCCGAGCCGCGGCCGGGGCCGCACCGGATGCCGACCGACTTCGCGTGCTGGATGAGGTCCGCGGTGACCAGGAAGTAGCCCGGGTAGCCCATCTTCATGATCACGCCGAGCTCGTAGGTGGCCTGCGTGCGGTACTGCTCGGTGATGCCGTTCGGGAAACGCTGGTGCATCCCCCGCTCGACCTCCTTGACCAGCCAGGACTCCTCGGTCTCGCCCTCGGGCACCGGGGCCTGGGGCTGCAGGTCCTGGCCCTCGGTGAAGTCGACCTGGACGCGCTCGGCGACCAGCAGCGTGTTGTCGCAGGCCTCGGGGTGGATCGGGTCCCACAGGCCGCGCATCTCGGCGGCGGACTTGAGGTAGAAGTCCTGTGCGTCGAACTTGAAGCGGTTCGGGTCGTTCATGGTCTTCCCGGTCTGCACGCAGAGCAGCACCTCGTGCGCCTTGGTGTCGTCCGGGTAGGTGTAGTGCAGGTCGTTCGTGGCCAGGCCGGGCAGGTCGAGCTTCTTCTTCAGCGCGAACAGGTCCTCCTGGACCCGCTTCTCGATCTCGATCCCGTGGTCCATCAGCTCGCAGAAGAAGTTGTCCTTGCCGAAGATGTCGCGGTAGTCGCTCGCGGCCTGGCAGGCGCCCTCGAAGTCGTTCTGCTGCAGCAGGCGCGCCACCTCACCGGACGGGCAGCCGGTGGTCGCGATGATCCCCTTGCCGTAGCGCTCGAGCAGCTCCCGGTCCATCCGGGGCTTGTAGTAGTACCCCTCGAGGCTGGCCAGCGAGGACAGCCGGAACAGGTTGTGCATCCCCTCGGTGTTCTCGGCCAGCAGCGTCATGTGGGTGTACATGAGGTCCGGGTTGTCGCTGTTGCGGCCCAGGCTGCCGTCCAGCGAGACCCGCTTGCGCTCGTGGCGCGACCCGGGCGCGAGGTAGCCCTCCATGCCGATGATCGGCTTGACCCCGGCGGCCTTGGCCTTGCGCCAGAACTCGTAGGCGCCGTACACGTTGCCGTGGTCGGTCATCGCGATCGCGGACTGGCCCATCTTCTGGGCCTCGGAGAACAGGTCGTCCAGGCGCGCGGCCCCGTCGAGCATCGAGAACTCGGTATGGGTGTGCAGGTGGACGAAACCGTCGTTCGATGTGCCGCTGACCGCTGCCATGTGTGGTTCGGGCTCCCTTCACGCGCCCTGGGAAGGCGCGGTGCGACGACGTGCCGCGACCTCGTGACCTTCGGCGAGGGACGCGACGGGAGCGGGCGCGGTGGGAACGCGTCGCGCCCGTCACGGTGGGATCCCTCGCAGGACGGTTCAGCGAGATCGGCGTGGGCCCAGACTAGCCGCGGGCACCGACAGTTCCGGGCACCCGGGCGAGGTGGGGACGAACGTCCAGCTCACCGCGCCCGGGGCGTGTCGGGACCCGTTCAGGCCGCCGTCCGCTCGCGCACCGGCGTCCGGGTGACGCGGGTGCCGCGCGCGAGGGCGTAAAGGTTCTCGAACTCGTCGAGGGTCGCCTCCAGCGTGTGCTCGGCGACGATCTCCCGGCTCGCGGCCCCCATCCGGGCGCGCGCGTCCGGGTCCGCGAGCAGCGTGGTGAGCGCACCGGTCAGGGCGCCCACGTCGCCCGGCGGGTAGAGCAGGCCGTTGCGCCCGGGGCGGACCAGGTGCGGCAGCGCGACCGCGTCCGCGGCGACGACCGGGCGGCCCGCGGCCATCGCCTCCAGGGTGACCAGGCTCTGCAGCTCGGCGACGCCGGGGATGCAGAACACCGCGCACCGCCGGTAGGCCGCGACCAGGCTGTCGTCGTCGACGACGCCGTGGAACCGCACCCGGTCCGCGACGCCGAGCCTCTCGGCCAGCGCGGTCCACTCACCGCGCCGCGAGCCGTCGCCGACGATCTCGAGGCGGGTCGACCGGTCGGGCACCCCGGCGAACGCCGCGATCAGCTCCCCGACCCGCTTCTCCTGCTCCAACCGGCCCACGAACAGCACGGACGGCGCCGGGTCGCCGGTACCCGGCCCGTTGCCCGACCCGATGGCCGGGCCGTTCCCGCCGGAGAATCGGGACACGTCGATCCCGCAGGACACCGCGCGGGCCCCGGCCAGCCCGGCACGGCGCCGGAGCAGTTCCACCGCGCTCGGGGTGGGCGCGGTCAGCACGTCGGCCCGACCGTAGACCCGGCCCAGGTCGCGCCAGGCCAGGCGGCCGACGGCGGCACCGAGGACATCCGGGACCGGCGCGTGGTCGAGCAGGTTCTCCGGCATGAAGTGGTTCGTCGCGACGAGCGGGTAGCCGGCCCGGGCCGCGCCCATCGCGAGCCCGCGCCCGACCGAGAAGTGCGACTGCACGTGCACGACGTCGGGGACGAGCTCACGCAGGGCCTGTTCGGTCGCGGCGGCCGAGCGCCACGGCAGGCACACCCGGAACCCGTCCTGGCCCGGGTAGGGCAGGGAGGCCACCCGGTGCACGGTCGGGCGTCCGCGCACCGACGTGCCGCGGGCCCGCGGGCCGGACGGCGACGGGGCGATCACGTGGACCTCGTGCCCGCGTGCGGCGAGGCCTGCGGCCAGGCGCTCGGTGAACCGGGAGGCGCCGTTGACGTCGGGCGGGTAGGTGTCGGCTCCGATCAGGACGCGCAGCGGTGCGGTCACGGGATTCTCCTCTTCGTCGGTGCGGCGGGTGCAACGTCGGACGGCGCGGTCTCGCGCGGCCGGACTTCGGTGGGCAGGGCGCCGGAACGGGCGCCTGCGGGTAGGGGGGCGGGGGTCGTGCCGCCCTGTGGGAGACCGACGTCGGGCCGGTGCCGGACGTCGGGGTGGTGGCGGGCCAGCAGGACCACCCCGGCCACCGCCAGCAGCGCGCCGGCCACGGCGACGGCGACGTCCACCGGGGAGGTGCCGACCCGCTCGCCGAGCGCGGTCACGCCGAACCCGACGGCGACGATCGGGTCCAGCACGGTCAGGCAGGCCAGCACGAGCGAGGGCGGGCCACTGCGGTAGGCGAGCTGCACGGCGGCCCCGCCCGCGACCAGGGCCACCACCAGGGCGACCCCGATCGCGACCAGCACGGCCGGGTCGGCAGGGTCGGGTAGGGCGCCGGAACCGGACTGGTCGAGGTAGGCGAGACCGGCCCGCAGCAGCGCCGAGACCAGGCCGAACGCGATCGCGGCCGGCACCGCGCGGGCCAGGCAGCGGGCGGCGCCGTGCCACCGGCCGGACAGCAGGGCCAGTACCAGCGCGGCTGCGGCCAGCGTCCCGCCGACCACCGGCATCGCGACCGGGTCGACCGGACCGCCGGACGCGCCGCCGGCGGCCGCGACCACGAACACCGCAACCCCGGTGACGGACACGGCGATCCCGGCGAGCACGCCGGAGCCCGGGCCGCGCGGCGCGCCGACGGCAGGCGGGGCCGCACGCCCGTCCCGGGACGCGGCCCAGCGCTCCGCCAGGACCCCGAGGGGCACCGCCAGGACGCCGATCGGCTGCACCAGCGTCACCGGGGCGAGGCCGAGGGCGACGGCGTGCAGGAGCGTGCCGGCACCGGCGGCACCGGCGCCGAGCAGCCACAGCGGCCTGCGGACGAGCACGCGCAGCGTCGTCGCGCCCCGGGCCACCCGGTGCTGGGCCGCCGCGGCGGCGGCGAAACAGGCCGCCGCGAGGACGGCCAGGGCGACCGCGACCGCGTTCATCCGGTCACCGCCGGCGGCGTCGACGGCACCGGCGCGGGACCCGCACCCGGCACGGCCGGGATGGCGGGGACGGTGGCGGCCGCAGCGGCAGGGGCAGCGGCAGGGGCAGCGGCCCGCCCGAACACCACGACCATCCCGAGCATGGCCAGGTAGGCCAGCCGCTCGACGAGGCCCAGCAGCGGGAACGGGGGTGCGCCGGCGAGCACGGCCGGGGCGTGCGAGGCCAGGAAGGCGAGCGCGGCGACCCCGGTGCCGGCCGACCACCGGGCGAGGCCTGCGGCCCGCGCGGCGGCACCGCCGGGTCCGCGGGTGGCGAGCAGCCCGGCGACCGGTGGCACGGCGAACACCACCGCACCCGCCCACCGGTGCACCACCGACGCGAGGTCCGGCGCGGCGCCCACGGCGTGCGTCGGGAACACCGCGACCAGCACCAGGGCGACGCACCAGAGGGCGAGCAACACGGCGACCGGCCGCGGCCACCCGCAGCGCGGCGCGGCCCGGACCAGCGCCACGCCGGCGGTGACCAGGCCGGCCGCGGCCAGCCCGAGCAGGGCCGCGCCGCCGGGCACCGCGACGTAGTCGCTGACCGTCAGCGCGACCGGGTCGACCGTCGTGGCCCCGATCGCGTGCAGTGCCAGCACCGCCGTCCCGGCCACCGCCACACCGGCCGCGACGACCCCTGCGACGGCTCCCGTGACGGCCCCCGCGACACCTCCGGCGACACCTTCCGGGGTTCTCCCGGCCGGCGTATTCGCCGTCCCCTGCTGCTCCTCCGCCGTCCCGGCGGGACCCCGTCCGTCCACAAGGTCATCGTGCTGAGCAGGCCGAACGCCGACCATCGGGGAAGACCCCGATCGCGGTCGGGGGCGTGACCCCCGGTACCCCGGGGGCGGGCCCGTCCCCGCAGGCACCCGGCGGGCTACCGTGACCGGCGATGACCGCCGCCCCGGGCCCGACCGTCGTGTTCGATCTCGGCGAGGTCCTCGTCCCCTCCTCGGGGCTCGAGCGCGCGCTGGCCGCGGAGCTCGGCGTCGACGAGCCCGCGCTGCGCGACGCCTACTGGGCGCACCGCCTGCGCCACGACCTGGGTGAAGAGCCGCTGCGGTACTGGACGGCCGTGTTCACGGCACTGGGCATGGCCCCGGAGCCGGAGCGGATGGCCCGGGCCGAGGCGCTCGACGTCGCGCACTGGTCCGCGTTGCCCCCGGCGTCCACCCTGATGATCGGCGAGCTGGCCCGGATGCGGGTCCGGCTGGCGCTGCTGTCGAACGCGCCGCGCGGGCTGGCCGCCGCGGTCCGGGCCGCCTCGTGGAGCGGCCCGTTCGACCGGCTGCTGTTCTCCGCCGACGTCGGCGTGGCCAAGCCCTCGGCCGACATCTACCGCCGCGCCGACCACGAGTTCCGGACCGCGCCGGAGCAGGTCGTGTTCTTCGACGACCGCGACGACAACGTCCGTGCCGCCCGCGCGCACGGCTGGGACGCCCACGTCTGGCGCGGCGCCGCGGCCGCCATGACGACGCTGCGCTCGCGCGGGATCCCGCGCCCGGCACGGGGATGACGCCCGGGACAGGGCGGACCGGGCAAGAGGCCCTCAGGCCGCCGGGACGGGGCCGTCGTCGGGCAGCGGGTCCGCGGCGGCGGTCTGCTCGGGCAGCAGCGGGGCCAGGGCCAGGTCGGTGACCTGCGTCCCGACCGGTGCTGCGTCGACCGCGCGGACGCCGGGCGTCGTGGACAGGGCCTCGAGCCGGGCCCGGTCCGCGCGCACCACCAGGGCCGGCAGACACGCGCACGACGGAGAGTCCAGGGCCCGCATCTCCGCCGACGCGACGGCGGCGCGGCGCCCGCCGAGCCGGGACGCGTCGGCCCCGGCGGCGAACCCGGCCCGCTGCCGGGCGACGTCGAGGGCGGCCGCGACGTCACCGGTGCCGGTCACCGGCTCGAACCGCAGCGCCGTCTGCACCCGCGGCAGCGACACCCGGAACACGGCCGTGACCACGGGCGACGGCCCGGCCAGCGCGGCCGCGGTGGCCGTGTCGAGCGGGCGGTCGAGCTGCAGCAGGGCGAGCGTCGTCTCCCCCGGCGCCGGGAGCCGCCGCGCCAGGTCGGCGCGGTACTCGGCGACGGCCTGGCCGGGGTCCGGGCCCAGGCGCACCGATCCCGCGGTACGCGCCGGGGTCGGCCCGCCGCCCTCGCTGCCCGCGAACCACGCCGCCAGCACCACCACGAGCGCGAGCCCGCCCAGGACCGCGATCCTCGTCCGTGCCCTCATGAACCGATGCCCGTCAGTCCCGCAGGGTGTCCAGGGCGGCGGCGAGGTCGGCCGGGTACGGGCTGGTGAACTCGACCTGCCGCCCGTCGCCGGGGTGGGCGAACCCGAGCATGCGGGCGTGCAGCCACTGCCGGGTCAGGCCGGTGCGGGCCGCCAGCGTCGGGTCGGCGCCGTAGGTGAGGTCGCCGACGCAGGGGTGGCGCAGCGCGGAGAAGTGCACCCGGATCTGGTGCGTGCGCCCGGTCTCCAGGCGCACGTCGAGCAGGCTCGCCGCGCGGAACGCCTCGACCGTGTCGTAGTGGGTGACGCTGGGGCGCCCGTCGGCGACGACGGCGTAGCGGTAGTCGTGGCGGGGGTGCCGGTCGATCGGGGCGTCGATCGTGCCGGAGGACGGGTCCGGGTGCCCCTGCACGACGGCGTGGTAGCGCTTGAGCACCGTGCGTTCCTTGAACGCGCGCTTGAGCGCGGTGTAGGCGTGCTCGGACGTGGCCACCACCATCACGCCGGTGGTGCCGGCGTCGAGCCGGTGCACGATCCCCTGCCGCTCGGCCGCCCCCGATGTCGAGAGCCGCACGCCGAGCGCGGCGAGACCCCCGGTCACGGTCGGCCCGTTCCAGCCGGGGCTGGGGTGCGCGGCCACCCCGACCGGCTTGTCGACGACGACGATGTCGTCGTCGGAGTACAGGATCGCCAGGCCGGCGACCTCCTCCTCGGGCGCGCCGGAGGCGGCGGGCGCCGCGGCGTCGGGCAGCTCGATCTCCAGCCAGCTCCCGCCGGGCAGCCGGTCGGACTTGCCGGCGGCCTGCCCGTCGACGGCGACCCGGCCCTGCTCGGCGAGCGCGGCCACGACGGTGCGCGAGAGCCCCAGCAGTCGGGACAGCCCGGCGTCCACCCGCATGCCGTCGAGCCCGTCGGGCACCGGCATCTGACGCTGCTCACCCACCGTCGGTCACCCCGCCGGTGTCCTTGCCGGGTGCGCGGGTGCCGTCGATCTCGATCCCGCGCACCGCCATCAGCACCAGCAGGATCCCGCCGCAGACGATCGAGGAGTCGGCGACGTTGAACACCGGCCAGACGCTCCCGTCCGGCGCGAACAGCGACACCATGTCCACCACGTGCCCGCGCAGCGGCCCGGGCGAACGGAAGAACCGGTCGATCAGGTTGCCCAGCGCGCCGCCGAGCACCAGCCCGAGACCGATCGCCCAGCCGGTCGAGGCCAGCCGGCGCGCAATCCGGATGATCACCCCGACCACCACCAGCGCGACGATCGTGAGCACCCAGGTGTACCCGGTGGCCATCGACCACGCGGCGCCCGGGTTGCGCAGCAGCACCAGGTAGACGGCGCCGCCGAGCAGCTCCAGCGGCGCCCGGTCCTCCAGCGACGCGACGGCGGCGACCTTGGTCAGCACGTCGAGGGCCAGCACGGCGACGGCGATCCCGGCCAGCAGGGCGACGCCCCGGCGGGCGACTCCCTCCCGGCCGGGGGTGCCCGGGCCGGCGCGGGGTTCAGCGGGGTCGGCGCGCTCCTCGGTCACCCCCCGATTATGCGCGGGCCCGCTCACCCCTCGCGGTCCGGGCGGTCGCCCTCGCGCCAGCGGACCAGGGCGCCGCCCCGGTCGACGGCCCGGATCCGGCGTTCGGCCTTCTCCCGCACGTCCCGGGTGGACACGACGAGGAGCTGGTCGCCCACCCGCAGCCGGGTGCCGCTGTCCGGGGTGAACGGCGCCTTGTCCCGCACCACCAGGCTGACCGTCGCCCCGGTCGGCAGCCGCAGCTGACGCAGGTAGATCCCGTGCAGCTTCGACCCGCCGGGCACCTTGAACTGCAGCAGCTCGGCGTTGACCTCGTCCAGCGGGGCGGCGTCCACCTCGACCTCGCGGGCGTCGGTGCGCGAGGCCACCCCGAGGAGCTTCGCCACCCAGGGCAGCGTGGTGCCCTGGAGCAACGTGAGCACCACGACCAGCACGAACACGACGTCGACCAGGTCCTGGTACGTGGGCCCGCCCTCGACCAGAGCGATCAGCGCGAGCACGATCGGGACCGCCCCGCGCAACCCCGCCCAGGACAGGAACGCCTGCTCACGCCACGGCATCCGGAACGGCACCGCCGCGACGAGGACCGACAGCGGGCGCGCGGCCAGCAGCAGCACCGCGGCGGCGATCAGGGCCGGGACGACGGCGTCGAGCAGCCGCGGCGGGCTGACGTAGAGCCCGAGCAGCACGAACAGCCCGATCTGGGCCAGCCACCCGGTCCCCTCGGCGAACGAGACGACGCCGCCGCGGTGCGGCAGGTTGGCGTTGCCCAGCACCAGGGCGCAGACGTAGGTGGCCAGCAGCCCGGACGCGTGCGCCCACTGCCCGCAGGCGTAGCCGAGCACGCAGACCGATATCGCGGCCAGCGGGTAGAGCCCGGTGGAGGGCAGCGCGGCCCGGCGCAGGGCCCACCCCCCGGCGAACCCGAGCGCGGCCCCGATCACGGCCCCGGCCACGAGCTCGTAGCCGACCAGCAGCGGCGTCGTCCAGCTGATCGCCTCGGCCGAGGCCAGCACGGACACCGCGATCACGACCGGCGCGTCGTTCATGCCGGACTCCAGCTCCAGCGTCCCGGCCAGCCGGCGCGACACCGAGACCCCGCGCAGCACGCTGAACACCGCGGCCGCGTCGGTGGAGGACAGGACCGCACCCCAGAGCAGCGCGACCCGCCAGTCCAGGCCGAGCAGGTAGTGCAGCGCGGTCCCGGCGACCCCGATGCTGACCACCACCGACACGGTGGAGAGCAGGATCCCGATCCCGAGTGCCGGGCGCACCGCCGACCAGCGGGTGCTCAGCCCGCCCTCGATCAGGATCAGCACCAGCGCGGCCAGGCCGAGGGTCTCGGTGAGGCGGGCGTCGGAGAACTGGAAGCCGAGCACCGACTCGCCGAGCAGCATCCCGATGCCGAGGTAGAGCAGCAGCGACGGCAGTCCGAGACCGACCGAGACGCGCACGGCGAGCACCCCGAGCAGCACCACCGCGGCGGCGATGCCCAACACCAGCTCCAGGCTCACCGTTTCCACCTCCGCGCCGTACCGCCCAACCCTATCGGCGCAGGTCGTGCGGCCCGGAGGCCGGGTTCGCCCCTCAGGTGCGCCAGAACAGCGTGACGGCGTCCCGGCGGCGCAGCGGGATCCGCGCCAGCGCGGACGCGACCTCGTCGGTCCGTTCCGGGGGCAGGCACAGCCTGCGGGTGACCCACGCCGGGTCGTGCGGGTGGCGCCGGGCGCGCTCCCAGCGCCGTACCTGCCCGACGACACCGAGGTCGCCCAGCACGGCGACCGCGTCGGCATCGGTCACCGACGGGGGCCGGTGCAGGTCGTGGAAGCGCGCCCACAGCGGGTCCAGCCAGGCCATCGGGTGCTCGGGCAGCATCTCCACGACCACCCCGCGGGTCGCGGCGGCGGTGAGCGCGGCCAGGAACGGGGCCGGCTCGACCACGTTGTGCAGCACGTGGTGGCAGACCACGACGTCGGCGGTCCCGGCCCCGGCCGCGGTGTCCGGCCACCGGCCGTGCACGGTCGCGCAGGGGACCCCGCGCTCCCGGGCGCCGTCGGCGAACACGGCGAGCATGTCGGCCTGCTGGTCGGTGCCGGTGACCCGGGTCATCGGCCCGGCCAGGGCGAACGCGGCGTCGCCTCCCCCGCATCCGACGTCGAGCACGGTGCCGCCGGCGCCGAGCAACTCCAGCCCGGCGTCGCGGGACGGCGTGTCGGCCGGGACGTCGGGGGCGCGGAAGTCGCGCGGGTCGTGCGTCCACGGGTCGGCGGGCGCGGTGGCCAGGATCTCCGGCGGGATGCCCCGCCCGGACTGCAGCTCCGCCCACCGCCGCGCCGCCTCGCTCATGCGCGCGACCCTACGGTCAACGGTCACGGTCAACGGCCGGCGACGGGTTCCGGGGCGGCCAGCCGCGTCGCCGCCCGGGCCAGCGCGTCCAGGCCCAGGGCGATCGGGTGCTGCCCGGCGCTGCCGCGGCGGACGCAGGTGAGCAGCCGCCGGCGCGGGGTCGGGCCGTCGCGCAGCGGGACCCGCACCACGGGCAGCTCGCCCGGGATCCGCACGAACCGCGGCACCAGCGCCACCCCGAACCCGTGCGACACCAGGGAGGCGACCGCGGCCCACTCCCGCACCTCGTGCGCGACCCGCGGGCGGAACCCGGCGGCCGCGCACGCGACCAGCGCGAGCTCGTGCTGGTCGCAGCTGCCCTGCGCGGCCAGCACCCAGGGCTCGTCGGCGGCCGCGTCCAGGGTCGCCCCCGCCGTCGTCCCGAGCTGGTCCGCGAGCCGGTGCCCGACCGGCACGAGCAGGTCCTGCGGCTCGTCGAGCAGCGGGGCCTGCTCGAACCGCGGGTCCTCGGTCGGCGGTCCGTCCAGGTTCGGCACGATCACGGCGATGTCGACGTCGCCGGAGAGCACCTGCTCGAGCGCCTCGGTCGTCTCGAGCTCGGTGATCGCGACGTCCAGGCGCGGCTCGTGGACGCGCAGGTCGGCCACTGCCGGGGCGACGACCATGTCCAGGCCCGACGGGAACCCGCTGACGGTCAGCACCCCGCCGGCCCAGTCCGCGTGCCCGGCCACCTCGTCACGGGCGGCCTCCCAGCGGGCCGCGAGCTCGTCGGCGTGCCGGATCAGCGCGTGCGCGGCCGGGCTGAGCCGGACCCCGCGCCCGTCCGGGACCAGCAGCTCCACCCCGACCTCACGGGCGAGCCCGCGCAGCTGCTGGGACACCGCGGACGGTGTGAGGTGCAGTGACCGGGCCGCCGCGGTGACGGTCCCGACGTGGTGGACCACGCGCAGTACCTGCACCCGTCGCAGATCAATCATGAAGCCAGTTTGCACGGTCACATCGAGGAACGTGAAATGGACTTTCGTAGTCCGCGACCGGATCCTGGTGCCATGACGTCACAGCCCTCTCCCGGCGCCGCACCGGGGACGCCGCCCACCACGTTCCTGCCGGTCCTGGGATGGCTGGCGCTGATGATCGTCGCCACGGCCGTCGCGATCGCCCTGCCCGCGCGTGCCCTGGTCCCGCTGCTCCTGCTGGGGTTGTTCGTCGGAGGCGTCACCCGGGTCGGGATCTGGGTCGTCGGGAACCGCTCGGGCGCGGCGGCCACCGCCACGGCGGCGCGCGCCGGGGCCGGTGCCACCGCGACCGGTCTCGGCGTGGCCGGCCTGACCCTGCTGGTCGGACCGGCCACACCCGACGTCCTCGCCGGAGCCATCCTGGTCACCGGGCTCTACCTCGCGCTCACCCGGATCGGCCTGTTCCTCGGCCGTCCCTGACCCGGCTGTTCCGGCCGGGTCAGGGACGCGCGGCCCGGGCGTGCAGGGTGACGGTGGCCCCGTCCGGCGCGACCACCGTGCCGGACGAGCCAGGGCCCGACGATCCAGGGCCCGACGATCCAGGGCCCGCGCCTGCCTCGTAGCCGACCGCGGAGGCCAGCACCTCGCCGGTCACGAACGCCTCGTGCGTGCGCACCGCGTCGAGCACCGCGTCCGGGCCGGACAGGGTCAGCGAGATCCGGTCGCTCACCTCGAGACCGGCCTCGCGACGGGCCTGCTGCACCACCCGCACGACGTCGCGGGCCGTGCCCTCGGCGGCCAGCTCCGGGGTGATCGCGGTGTCCAGCACGACCAGGCCGGAGTTGCCCGGGAGCGACACGGTGTGCTCGGGGTCGCGGGCCACCAGCTTCTCGGTGAACTCGCCCGTGAGCAGGTCGATCCCGCCGGCGGTGACCGTGCCGTCCGGGTTCGCGCTCCAGTCGCCGGCCTTCACCGCCCTGATGCACGTCTGCACGTCACCGCCCAGGCGCGGGCCGGCGGCGCGGGCGTTGACCGCGAGCTCGAAGCGCCCGTGTGCGGCCACGTCGTCGGTCAGCGCCACGTCGCGGACGTTGACCTCGTCGCGCAGCAGGTCGACGAACGGCTCCAGGGTCGCCGCGTCGGACGCGGCCACGGTGAGCCTCGGCAGCGGCTGACGCACCCGCACCTTCGACGACTTGCGCAGCGACAACGCCCCGGACGCGACCTGACGGACCCGGTCCATCGCGGCGGCCAGAGCCGGGTCGTGCGGCAGGTTCCCGCCACGGGAGCCCGCGCTCGTCGACTTCGGGTCCGGCCCGCCCGGCCAGTCGGTGAGGTGCACCGAGCGCCCGCCGGTCAGGCCCTGCCAGATCTTCTCCATGGTCAGCGGCAGCAGCGGCGCAGCGACCCGGCAGGTCACCTCCAGCACCGTGTGCAGCGTGTCGATCGCGTCCGGGTCGCCGGCCCAGAACCGGTCCCGCGAGCGGCGCACGTACCAGTTGGTGAGCACCTCGGCGTGGTCGCGGATCTTGTCGCAGGCACCGGCGATGTCGTAGACCTCCATCGCATCGGTCACCCCGTCGACCAGGTCCGCGGTCTTGGCCAGCACGTAGCGGTCCAGGATGTGGCGCGCCGCCTGCTCGCCCGGCTGCGCCGTCGATACCGGGTCGGACAGCGACCGCCCGGTCCGTCCGGCCGCGGAGGCGTAGAGCGACAGGAAGTACCAGGTGTTCCACAGCGGCAGGATCGCCTGGCGCACGCCCTCCCGGATCCCCTGCTCGGTGACGACCAGGTTCCCGCCGCGCAGGATGGGGCTCGCCATCAGGAACCAGCGCATCGCGTCCGAGCCGTCGCGGTCGAACACCTCGTTGACATCCGGGTAGTTCTTGCGCGACTTCGACATCTTCGCGCCGTCGTCGCCGAGCACGATGCCGTGCGCGACGCAGCTGCGAAACGCCGGCCGGTCGAACAGCGCGGTGGCCAGCACGTGCAGCGTGTAGAACCAGCCGCGCGTCTGGCCGTTGTACTCGACGATGAAGTCGCCCGGGTAGTGGTGCTCGAACCAGTCCGCGTTCTCCATCGGGTAGTGCACCTGCGCGAACGGCATCGAGCCGGACTCGAACCAGCAGTCGAGCACCTCCGGCACCCGGCGCATGGTGCTCGCGCCCGTGGGGTCGTCCGGGTTGGGGCGGGTCAGCTCGTCGACGTAGGGCCGGTGCAGGTCGTGCGGGCGGACCCCGAAGTCGCGCTCGAGCTCGTCGAGCGAGCCGTACACGTCGGTGCGCGGGTAGCGCGGGTCGTCGGAGACCCAGACCGGGATCGGGCTGCCCCAGTACCGGTTGCGGGAGATCGCCCAGTCCCGGGCGCCCTCGAGCCACTTGCCGAACTGGCCGTCGCGGACGTTGGCCGGGGTCCAGTCGATCTGCTGGTTGAGCTCGACCATCCGGTCCCGGAACGCCGTGACCTGCACGAACCAGGAGTCGACGGCGCGCTGGATCAGCGGGTTCTGACAGCGCCAGCAGTGCGGGTACGGGTGGTCGTAGGTCTCGTGCCGGAGAAGGACGCCCTGGACATGGGGCGAGACGGCGTCGCGCAGGTCGCGGATGATCTGCGGGTTCGCGTCGAACACCTGCATCCCGGCGTACGGCGGCACCTCGGTGGTGAACTCGCCGCGGGTGTCCACCGGCACCACGACCTCGATCCCGGCCGCGTCGGTGACCTCCTTGTCCTCCTCGCCGAACGCGGGCGCGATGTGCACCAGCCCGGTGCCGTCCTCGGTGGTGACATAGTCCGCCGCGAGCACCCGGTGGGCGTTCTCACGGCCGACGAAGAAGTCGAACGGCGGGGTGTAGGACAGGCCCAGCAGGTCGCGACCGGTGTAGTGGCCGAGCACCTCCGGCTCCTCGCCCAGCTCGCGGGCGTAGGCCCCGACCCGGGCCGCGGCCATGACGTAGCGCTCGCCGTTCGCGGCGACCAGCACGTAGTCCACGTCCGGGTGCACCGCGACGGCCAGGTTCGACGGGAGCGTCCACGGGGTCGTCGTCCAGACCAGGGCCAGCGCTCCGTCCAGGTCCGATCCGTTGCCGGTCAGGCGCAGCCCGACGGTGACGGCCGGGTCCTGGCGGTCGAGGTAGACGTCGTCCATCTTCGTCTCGGTCGCCGACAGCGGCGTCTCGCAGCGCCAGCAGTACCAGAGCACCCGGAACCCGGCGTAGACCAGACCCTTGTCCCACAAGGTCTTGAAGGCCCACATGACCGATTCCATGTAGTCCGGGTCGAGCGTCTTGTAGTCGTTGTCGAAGTCGACCCAGCGCGCCTGGCGGGTGACGTAGTCGCGCCACTCGCCGGTGTAGCGCAGCACCGAGGTCCGGCAGGCCTCGTTGAACGCGGCCACACCCATCTCGTCGATCTCGGACTTGTGCTTGATGCCGAGCTGGTGCTCGGTCTCCACCTCGGCGGGCAGCCCGTGGGTGTCCCAGCCGAAACGGCGTTCCACCCGGCGCCCGCGCATGGTGCGGTAGCGCGGGACGACGTCCTTGACGTACCCGGTCAGCAGGTGCCCGTAGTGCGGGAGGCCGTTCGCGAACGGGGGGCCGTCGTAGAAGACGTACTCGTTGTCGCCGTTCGTCCCGGCGGGCCGCTGTGCGACCGAGGCGCGGAACGTGTCGTCGACGTCCCAGGCCCGCAGGATCTCCCGCTCGGTGTCCGGGAAGGACGGGTGCGCGTCGACGGTCGGGTACGCGGCGGGGTTCTCATCGCTCACGGCGGCTGCTCCTCGTGCGGGTGCGGTCAGCTCCTCACACGGGGACGACGCCGCCTGGTCGGCGATGCCGCGGTACCACCCCGCTTGCACGCCGCCGCTCGCGCGGACGGCGTGCCGCTTCCTTCGACGGCGATGACGGGCCGCGTCCGTCCGGTTCTACTCCGGTGCGCCCCGCCGCGTGCGGGGGCGCCCGTTTCTTCCGGAGGCTCCCCGGTGATGGCCGGATCGACGCCTGTGCAGACCAGGGTAGCGCGGTCGCGCCACCCGGTTACCCGGGCCGGTACCCGAGCGGCCCCTAGCGGACCTGCGCCGGGTGCCGTTCCCCGAGCGTGCGGTTCGGCGAGCACCAGCCGCACGGGGTGAACCCGAGCTCGACGGCCTCGCTGACCGGCAGCGGGATCACCGCCTGTCCGGGCAGGGACCGGCAGCCCTGCACGTGGTAGCGCGGGTGCTCGTCGATGACGACGACCTCGTCCGGCAGCCGGGCGACGAGCGAGGCCGTGGTCGGGTCGCGCGGCTCCTCGGGAGCCTCGCCCAGCGGCGCACCCGCGGCGGCCGCGGCACCTCCGGCCGGGGCCCCTCCGACCGGGGCCCCACCGACCGGGCCACTGTCGGCGGCGTCACCGCCCGCGGGCCGCTCGGCCTGTCCGGCGGGGGCCTGTCCGGCGGGGGCCTGTCCGGCGGGGGCCTGTCCCGCACCCCGCGGCTCGAGCATGGCGGTGCGCTCCGCGGATCCGGCGGATCCCTCGGGGGTGCCGGTTCCGGCGACGGCCTGACCGGCCGGATCCTGGTTCCCTGCGGAGCGCCCACCGGGTGCGGAGTCCGCCGGGGGCACCGACGCCGCACGGTCCGACTCCTGGCCGGCACCGACGTCCTGCGCGGACGCCGCCGCACCGGCCGAGGACGCGCCGGATCCCGTGCCGGAGGTGTCTCCCGGCGCCGTGTCTCCCCGCGGCGTGTCTCCCGGCGGCGTGTCTCCCGGCGAGGAGGTGCCGGCGGACGCGACTGCTGTGTCGCCGTCGTCCGGGTCGCCGCCACGACCCGAGCCCGCGACACCGCCCATTACCGCCGCACCGGCCGCGGCGGCACCGAGACCCGCCGCTGCGGTACCGGCGCCGGGTCCGGAACCCGTCGCCGCGTCGGCGTCCTTCCCGGAGGAAGCGTCGGTGGAGCCCGCTGCAGAGCCCACAGAGGAGCCCGCGGGGGAACCGGCAGCGGAGCCGGCGGCCGTCTCGGACGGCGTTGCGCCGCCCTCCGCCCGCGACGTTCCGTGATCAACTTCGCCGGCGGTCGCACCACCGGCGGCCGCCGTGGATGCCTCCGACGAGGTCGACGACCTCGACCCTTCCGTGGAACCGTCCTCCGTCGAGGCGGGCTCTTCGGTCACGCTCTGTGACGAAAGTCCACTCGATCGGGAAACGCCGGAAGGTACGTCAGCAGAGCCGGACGGTCTGACGACCGGCATCACGATGGTCTGGTCGGACGCGTTCTCGGGGTCACCGGGACGCGCGTCCGCCGTCGGGTCCGACCCCGCGGACGGCGGCGACGCCGCCCCACGGGGGATGACCGGGAGCACCTGGGTGGCCGGTTCCATGTCCGCGGCGTACCGGTCGTCGTACCCGGTACCCGCGGCTCCCGCCGCTCCGGCGGCCCCGACGCCCACCGCACCGGCGCTCACGGCGCCGGCGCGGTCCTCGTCGGACCCGCGCCCCTGTGCCTGCTCGGCAGGGGCGAGCCCCTGCCGGCCCGCGCGCTCCGCGGATCTGGTCTGCAACCAGTCGTAGAGCAGCACGGCTCCCGCGATCAGGCTGATCCCCACCGACGCCCAGGCCAGCACCACAAGGTGCAGGAGCCAGCCGGCGAGCAGCAGGACCAGCGCGATCACAACGAGAATCAGAACGAGCACCAGCATCGGTGAACTCCGTCGTTCGGCAGCGGCACCCGGCCGCTCCCCCGGTCGTCGTCAGTCGTCCGGCGCAACCGGGAGGTCAGCTCCCGGTATCCGCCCTCTGGCCGTAACCCGAGGCGGCGTATCCGCCGTTCGAGGCCGAGCGTGCGGCGTCCGAGGCCGGCGCGGCCGACCCACGACCCTCGAGGTCCCGCAGCTGGGACTCCAGATAGGTCTTGAGGCGGGTGCGGTACTCCCGCTCGAACGTACGGAGCTCATCGATCTTCTTCTCCAGCACGGACTTGTCCCGCTGGATGGCGCCGATGATCTCGTTCTGCTTGCGTTCTGCCTCGCTGACCAGCGTCGCGGACTTCTCGCGGGACTGGCGCTCGAGCGTCTCGGCACGCGTCCGGGCGTCGTTGAGCATGGTCTCGGCACGCGCACGTGCGTCGTTGACCAGGCCGTCGGACTTGGTCCGGGCGTCGGAGAGGAGCTGCTCGGACTTGGTCCGGGCGTCCGACAGCATCGTGTCGGCCTCGTTCTTCGCCTCGGCGGTCAGCCGGTCGGCCATCTCCTGCGCCAGGCCGAGCACCTTCGCCGCCTGGACGTGGTGGTCGCCACCGTCCATGCCGGCGTCGGCCAGCTGCGGTGCCGGGGCGCCCGCAGCCATCCGCGGGGCCTCCGCAGCGCGCTGCATCGGCGGCTCCTGGCGTTGGAGCGCCTGGGTCTGCTGGGCGGGGACCGGCTGGGACCGGGCCTCCTCCAGGTCGGCCTCGGCGTCGCCGAGTCGCTGCTCCAGCGACGCGACCTGGTCTCGGAGGTCGTCGTTCTCCCCGATCAGTCGGGCCAGTTCGGCCTCGACCAGATCGAGGAAGGCGTCGACCTCGTCCTCGTTGTACCCCCGTTTCCCGATCGGGGGTTTGCTGAACGCGACGTTATGAACGTCGGCGGGCGTCAGCGGCATCGGATCACCTCATGCGGTCCTCGGCGGCAACCCGGGTGACTGGGGCTCACACCGGGAAGGGTGGCTTGGCAACGTTCATCAGGATGAACACCACAAGCAACAACACCATAATCGACAGGTCCAGTCCTACGCCGCCTATCCGGACGACGGGGATCACTCTCCGCAGCAACTTGACAGGAGGGTCGGTCGCCGTGAAGACGACCTCCATCGCGACCGCGCTGCCGCCCGCCGGGCGCCACTGGCGCGCGAACGTACGGACCATCTCGACGACGATCCGGGCCGCGAGCAGCAGCCAGAAGAAGAACAGGACGTAGTAGATCAAGAGCCTGATGAGGTCACCCACGGCTCAATCCTGCCGGAAAGTGCCACGCTCGGCGATCCTGCGGGCGTCGTCGGCCGACACCTCGATGTCCGCGGGGGTGAGCAGGAACACCCGGCTGGTGACCTTGTCGATCGACCCGCGGAGGGCGAATGCGAGCCCGGCGGCGAAGTCCACCAGGCGTTTTGCCGCCGCGTCGTCCAGTTCGGTCAGGTTCATGATGACCGGCACACCGTCGCGGTAGCGCTCGCCGATCGTGCGCGCCTCGTTGTAGCTGCGGGGCTGCAGAGTGGTGATCGTCGCAGGCCCCGACGGTGCCCGGTCGCGCTGCTCGGGCACGGGCGAGGGGGCCGGGACGGGCGCCATCGGACGCTCCGCGCGGACCGGCTCACGGTTCGCGTGGATGCTCTCCGGGTCCATCGCCAGCGCACCGCGGACGGGCGGTGCGGAGCCACCGGAGAACCCTCCGGATCCGTGCCCGGACGGGCCCGTGGGCTCCCTGTCCAGGTGGGATTCGGCACGGACGGCCCGCGCCGGGCGGGAAGCCTCGCGCGCCGGGCGGCCCGACCAGCCGTCGTCGAACGCCGTCGCGGAGTCCGACGTGTACTCGTTGTAGCCGTCGGGATCGGCGAACCGCCCTCCCGTGGGCGCCCAGCGGTCACCGCGGCTCCCGCCGTGGCCAGCCCGGGACGCGGCATACTGCTCCGGCTCGTCCACGAAGTCCATCTCGTCGGCAGGAACCATGCCGAAGTAGGCCTTGAGCCGGTACATCGCGCTCATCCGCTGCTCCCTCACACACGTCGTGTCCCCGCCACGCACCACCGGCAGATGTGATCTCGACGACCCGTCTACCAGCGATTACCGCGAGGTTATCCGCCGGTCCCCCACAAGGGCCGTTCCGACACGCACCACTGTCGATCCGTGACCGACGGCGGTCTCCAGGTCCCCGCTCATCCCGGCCGAGACCTCGGTCGCCCCGGGATGCGCGGCCCGCAGCCGCCCGGCCGCACCGGCGATCGCCGCGAACGCGCGGTCCGACTCGGAGCCCAGCGGCGCCACCGCCATCAGACCGTCCAGACGCAGCCCCGGCAGGCCCGCGACCAGGTCGGCGAGCTCGGCCAGGCCCTCGTCGGACACGCCACCGCGCTCCAGGTCGCCGTCCACGCTGTACTGCAGCAGCACCGGCAGCGGCCCGTCCCGGGAGCCGTCCTCGACCGCGGCCGAGGCCGCCCGGTCCAGCGCGCGGGCCAGCCGGGGCGAGTCGACCGACTCCACGCGGGTCACCCACGGGAGCACCAGCCGGACCTTGTTCCGTTGCAGCCCGCCGACGAAGTACCAGCGCGGCGAGGCGTCCGGGCGGAGCCCGGCGACCTCACCGGCCTTCGTCCCGGCCTCCTGCGCCCGGTTCTCCCCGAGGTCGGTGACACCGAGGTCGAGCAGGGTCGCGACGTCGGAGGCCGGGACGGTCTTGGTCACCGCCACCAGGGACACAGAGTCCCGCTCCCGCCCGGCGGCGGCGCAGGCGGCGTCGATCCGCTCGCGCACGGCCGCCAGGTTCCGGGCCAGCTCGTCGCGGCGCCGGTCGGGCCCCTCAGGTTCGTCCATGACCTCATCGTGCCGGGCCACGGGTCAGGCCGGGCGGGGGTCGAGCCAGGTGACCGCGGCCTGCCGGCCGCACCGGCCGTCGCGGCGGTGGCTGAACAGGTCCGGGTCCTCCATCGTGCAGCGCGGGTCGGTGCCGACCCGGGTCACGCCGAGGTCGGCGAGCCGGCGGGTCAGCCCCGCCCGCAGGTCCAGCCCGGCGGTGCCGGTGCGGGTCCGGGACGCGCTGCCCGGCAGCACGGCCTCGACCTCGTCGCGCATCGCGGCCGGGACCTCGTAGCAGCGCCCGCAGACGGCCGGGCCGAGCAGCACCTCGATCCGTTCCGGACGGGCGCCGAGCTCGGTCATCGCCGCGACCGTCGTGTCCAGTACGCCGTCCGCGGCGCCCCTGCGCCCGGCGTGCGCGGCGGCGACGACCCCGGCCGCGGGATCGCCGAGCAGCACCGGGACGCAGTCCGCCGCCAGGACCGCCACACCCAGCCCGGGTGTGGTGGTGACGACGGCGTCGGCGTCCGGGTGGTCCGGCGCGGTCGGGCGTGGGGCCTGCGAGACGACGGCCACGGCCGTGCCGTGCACCTGCTGCAGGAACACCGCTCCGGTCAGGCCCAGCTCGCGGACGAGCCGGAACCGGTTGCCCGCGACCGCGTCCGGGTCGTCGCCGACCCCGCGGGAGAGGTTGAACCGGGCAAACGGGCCGGTGGACCGGCCGCCCGCCCGGGTGGTCGTCACCCGGCGGACGCGCACTAGCGACGCATGAACGGCGGGACGTCCACCTCGTCGTCCGGGCCGTTGTCCGGGCCCGGGCGGGTCGAGGAGCTCACGGCGGAGGCGGGCTCGCCCGCGTACTCGCCGTGGTGCCGCGGGGCCTCCGCCGCCCGCGCGACGTCGGGCTGGCGCTGGACGGGCGGTGCGTACGGCGCGGCCGGGGGTAGGGTCCCGGCCTGGTTCTGGTTCTGGCCCGCGGGCGGCGCGACGACCGCCGGAAGCTCCGGCGCCGAGGCACGCGCGGCCGGGGTCTGCGGGGTCATCGGGTACTGCCCGGTGGCCCCGGTACCGCCGGAGACGGGGTTGCCGGACCCGGCACCGTTCGCCCCGGCGGCGTAGGAGCCGTTGCCGTGGTTGCCGTTCGTCGCGGGGGCGGACGTCGCCGGCGCGGACGGCGCCGCGGCGGAGACGGCGGCCGGGGAGTCGGCGGCCGGGACCGGGGCCGATTCGGCCTGCGCGGCCGAGTCGGCGGCGCGCTGGCCCGGCGACCGGAACGCCGCGGGCTCGAGCTTCTTGTGCGTGGGCGTGCCGCCCTCGAACCCGGCTGCTATCACGGTGACCCGCACCTCGTCGCCGAGCGAGTCGTCGATCACCGTGCCGAAGATGATGTTCGCTTCGGGGTGCGCCGCCTCCTGGACCAGCGACGCGGCCTCGTGGATCTCGAACAGGCCGAGGTCGGAGCCGCCGGCGATGGACAGCAGCACGCCCTGGGCGCCGTCCATCGACGCCTCCAGCAGCGGCGAGTTGATCGCCTTCTCGGCGGCCTGCACCGCCCGGCCCTCACCGCGCGCGGACCCTATGCCCATCAACGCGCTGCCCGCCCCGGACATGACGCTCTTGACGTCGGCGAAGTCGAGGTTGATCAGGCCGGGCGTGGTGATCAGGTTCGTGATGCCCTGCACACCGGAGAGCAGCACCTCGTCCGCGGAGCGGAACGCGTCCATCAGCGAGACCCCGACGTCACCGAGCTGCAGCAGCCGGTCGTTCGGGATGACGATCAGGGTGTCGCACTCGTTGCGCAGCGCCTGGATGCCGTCCTCGGCCTGCCCGGCGCGCCTGCGGCCCTCGAACGTGAACGGCCGGGTGACGACACCTATGGTCAGCGCGCCCAGCTTCCGGGCGATCGACGCGACGACGGGCGCGCCACCGGTACCGGTGCCGCCGCCCTCCCCCGCGGTGACGAAGACCATGTCGGCCCCCTTGAGGACCTCCTCGATCTCCTCGGCGTGGTCCTGCGCGGCCTGGCCGCCGACGTCCGGGTTCGCCCCGGCGCCGAGACCCCGGGTCAGCTCCCGGCCGATGTCGAGCTTCACGTCGGCGTCGGACATCAGGAGGGCCTGTGCGTCGGTGTTCACCGCGATGAACTCGACGCCCTTCAGGCCGACCTCGATCATCCGGTTGACGGCGTTCACGCCGCCGCCACCGATGCCGACGACCTTGATCACGGCCAGGTAGTTGTGCGGGGGCGTCATGGCGGCACCTTCCTCATCGCGCGGGGTCCGGTCCAGCTCCGGGTACCCCGGGCCTTCGGGGTCGAACGCTAGGTCCCGTCCGGTCGGCGGTCCAGCAGGCGCGCCGCGCGGGGACAACACCCCGTGTGGGTGTTTCTGCAGCGCCCGGCACCTGTGCGTGCCCGTCCGGGCACGCGCAGCGACATCGCGCAAGCCCCGTGTCCGGGTGATCGCCGTTCACCCGGCCGGGGACGGACCGTTCCCGATCATCGACGCACGGTCGGCAGGGCGGGGCTGGAGACGTCGTAGACCGAGCCCTCCCGGGACAGCAGCGGACCGATGATCGCCGTCTTCGCCGCGGTGTCCGCGGTCGTGTCGGCGGTCCGGGCCCAGCGCCCCCAGAGGACGCGGCGGTCCTCGGTGAGGTTCAGCTCGAGGGTCGTCCCCCCGGCGCCGAGCACCACCGTGTCGACCTGGTCGCGGACCGGGCCGGGCAGCGCGGCCAGCAACTCGACCGCGGCGGCGGTCGCCGGGTCGTCCGGCGCCACCCGGGGCAGGGCGAGCAGCGGCAGCCGGGGCGCCTGCGGCGGCGCCGCGCGGTAGGCGAGCCCGGTCGCATCGACCAGCCGGCGCCCGCCGGGCGCGTCGGCGACCGCGACCGGGGCGCGTTCGGTGACCGTCACCGTCAGCGCGTCCGGCCAGCTGCGCCCGACCTCGACGCTCGCGACGCCGGGGATCCCGGCCACCCGGGCCCGCACCCCACCGGTGTCCACCGACGCGAGCGAGGTGCCGGGGTCGACGCCGGCGGCCGCGCGCACGTCGGCTGCGGTGACGGCGCGGTTGCCGTCGACCCGCACCTCGGACACGGCGGGGCCGAACCGGCCCAGCGCCCACCACGCCCCGGCGGCCAGGGCCGCCAGCAGCACCGCGGCCACGACGAGGCCTCCGACGAGCCGGCGACGCCGGTAGCGCGCGCGCTCCGCGGGCGGACGGGCCGCGCGGGTCGGCCGGGGGGTGGACGGCCGGGCGGACTTCTCTGCCGCCGACCGGTCGGCGCCGGACCGGTCGCCGCCGGACCCCTCGGCGCCGGACCCGGCCCGTTCCGCGGCGCGTCGCTCGCGCAGCGTGCGGGCCCGCTCGGCAGCGCGCCGCTGCTGTTCCGGGGTACGGGGACTCTTCTCCCCCACCACCTCCGGCCCGGGCGCGGTCTCCTGCCCCGGTGCCGCCTCCGCACCCGGTGCGGACTTCTTCCTCGTTCCCGGCGCGGCCTTCCTCGCGCCCGCGGAGGCGTCCCGGCCGGACCGGCGCCCGCCGCGTCCGCCCGGGCCGGTCATCGCTGCTGCCCCGCCCCGGGCTCCGGCCGGGCCGGGACGCCGGCGCCGTCCAGCTCGCGCAGGATCTCCGGGCCGAGCACGGTGACGTCGCCGGCACCCATCGTGATCACCATGTCGCCGTCGGTGGCGAGCGCGGCGATCGCGGCCGGGACCCTCTCCCAGGACGGGGCGCGGTGCACCCGCTCGGCCGGGAGCCGGACGGCGTCGGTGACCAGCGCCGAGCTGACCCCGGGTTCGGGGTCCTCCCGGGCGCCGTAGATGTCGAGCACCATCACCTCGTCGGCCAGCGACAGCGCCTCGCCGAACTCGGTGGCGAACGCGGCGGTCCGCGAGTACAGGTGCGGCTGGAACGCGACCAGGACCCGTCCCCGGCTCCCGTGCCCGGCGCCGGCGGCCTCGCGTGCGGCGCGCAGGGTCGCGGCGACCTCGGTCGGGTGGTGGGCGTAGTCGTCGTACACGGTGACGCCGCCGGCGCGGCCCTTGAACTCGAACCGGCGCTGCACGCCGTCGAAGCCGCTCAGTCCCTCGACCAGGCACGCGGTGTCCACGCCCAGCTCGACCCCGGCCAGGTAGGCGCCCAGCGCGTTGAGCGCCATGTGCTCGCCGGGCACGCCGAGGCGCAGCTCGAGCTCCTCGCCGCGGTGCCGGAAACGGACCCGGGACCCGAAACCGTCCGGTGCGAACTCCAGCAGGCGCGCGTCGGAGCCGCCCGCCGCGGTGCGCCCGTAGCGGCGCACCGTCGTCCCGGCGTCCTCGGCCGTGCGGGCCAGCCGGTCCGCGCCCGGGTCGTCGGCGCAGGTGATCAGCACCCCGCCGGGGGTGAGCCGGGCCAGGAAGCGGTCGAACACGGCCCGGTAGGCCGCCTCGTCGCCGTGGTGGTCCAGGTGGTCGGGCTCGATGTTGGTGACGACCGCGACCGACGGCGCGAACGCGGTGAACGACCCGTCGCTCTCGTCGGCCTCGACCACGAACACGTCACCGCTGCCGTGGTGGGCCCCGGTTCCCGACGCCGTGAGGTCCCCGCCGATCGCGAACGACGGGTCGAGCCCGCAGTGCTGCAGCGCGACCGTGGCCATCGAGGTGGTGGACGTCTTGCCGTGCGTCCCGGCGATCGCGACCAGCCGGCGGCCCACGGTCAGGGCGGCCAGGGCGGTGGCCCGGTGCACGACCGGCAGGCCGCGCTCGCGGGCCGCGGCCAGCTCGGGGTTCGTCTCGCGGATCGCGGTCGACACGACGACGGTCGGGGACCCGTCGAGCCGGCCCCCGCCGAGCAGGTCCAGGTTCGCCGCGTCGTGCCCGACCGCGACCGTCGCGCCGAGCGTGCGCAGCGCGAGGACCGGGCGCGAGTCACGGGCGTCGGATCCGGAGACCGCGACGCCGCGGGCCAGCAGGATCCGGGCGATGCCGCTCATCCCGGCGCCGCCGATGCCGATCAGGTGCACGTGCTCCCCGAGGCCGGGGACGGACGGGAGTGGGCGCTCCGGGGCGCTCATCGGCGGATCACGTCCAGCACGATCCGGGCCATCCGCTCGTCGGCGTCGCCGTGCCCGGCGGCGCGGGCATTGCGGCCCATGTCCAGGGCCCGGCCCGGGTCGGTGAGCAGCGGCATCAGCTCGGACAGGGCGCGGTCGCCGGTCAGCTCGTCGTCCGGCACCAGGCGCCCGCCGCCGGCCGCCACGACCGGGCCGCAGTTGAGCGCCTGCTCGCCGTTGCCGTGCGGCAGCGGGACGTACACCGCGGGCAGCCCGACGGCGGTCAGCTCGGCCACCGTGGTCATCCCGCTGCGCCCGAGCACGACGTCGGCGGCGGCGTAGGCCAGGTCCATCCGGTCGATGTAGGGCAGCGGCCGGTAGCCGGGCATCGGCGGCGCGGGGGTGCCGCTGCGGCCGTGCGCGTGCAGCACCGCGACCCCGGCGTGCACCAGCGCGGGCAGCGCCGCGGCGACGGCGGAGTTCAGCGTGCGGGCACCCTGCGAGCCGCCGAAGACCAGCAGCACCGGGCCGCCCGGCGGCAGCCCGAAGTGCGCGCGGGCCTGCCCGCGCAGCGCCGCCCGGTCCAGCCCGGTGATCGAGCGCCGCAGCGGCATCCCGACCACCTGCTCGTTCGCCAGCCCGGTGCCCTCGACGGCCACGCCGACGGCCGAGGCGAACCGCGACCCGACCTTGTTGGCCAGGCCGGCACGGGCGTTCGCCTCGTGCACCACGACCGGTACCCGCCCGCGGGCGCCGAGGTAGGCCGGCAGCGCGACGAACCCCCCGAACCCGACGACGACGTCGGCGTGGGTCTGCTCGAGCACCTCCCGCACCCGCGAGACCGCGCCCCGGACCCGTCCGGGCAGCCTGAGCAGGTCGCCGCTGGGCTTGCGCGGCAGCGGCACCGGCGGGATCAGCTCCAGCTTGTAGCCCCGCGCCGGGATGAGCTGGGTGTCCAGGCCCCGCTCCGTGCCCAGCGCCGTGACCGTGGCGGACGGGACCAGCCGCCGGATCGCGTCGGCGACGGCCAGCGCGGGCTCGATGTGCCCGGCCGACCCGCCCCCGGCGACGACGACCGAGGGCCCGTGACCGCTGCCGCCCGCGCCGTTCGCGGCGCCCATGCCGCGGATCTCCATCGTGCGGTCGTCGGGGCC
>NZ_JADQDD010000450.1 GCF_019263595.1 Pseudonocardia sp. KRD291
GGAGGCTCTGACGAACGTGCGCCGGCATGCCTCCGGCGCCTCGACGGTGGAGGTGGAGCTGCACATGCGCGACGAGCACCTGCAGGTCACGGTGCGCAACGACGGCGTCGTCCAGGAGCGGCCGCTGCCCGGTGGTGGCGGGGGGTTCGGCCTGGCCGGGATGGGCGAGCGGGTCGCCGCGCTGGGCGGCGAGCTGGCCGCCGGGCCGACCGGACCCGGCGTCTGGACGGTCGCGGCGCGGCTGCCGATCGGGGCCGGCTCGTGACGACCCGGGTGCTGCTGGCCGACGACCAGGAGATGGTGCGCACCGGCTTCCGGCTGATCCTCGGGGCCGAGGAGGGCATCGAGGTCGTCGGCGAGGCCGGGACCGGTACCGACGCCGTGGTCCGGGCCCGCGCCCTGCGCCCCGACGTCGTGCTGATGGACATCCGGATGCCCGAGCTCGACGGGCTGGAGGCCACCGCAGCCCTGATCGCGGACCCCTCGCCGCCGCGGATCGTCGTCGTCACCACGTTCGACGACGACGAGTACGTCTACGGCGCGCTGCGCGCCGGGGCCTGCGGGTTCCTGCTCAAGGACGCCGGGCCGCGGCTGCTGGTCGAGGCGGTACGCGCCGCCGCGGCCGGGGACGCCCTGGTCTCCCCGTCGATCACGGTGCGGCTGCTCGAACGCCTCACCGCGTCCCGGCCGGTCCCCGGGGCGGGCGACACGCTCTCGCCGCGCGAGCTCGACGTCGTGCGCTCGGTGGCCCGGGGCCGGACGAACAACGAGATCGCCGCGGACCTGTTCGTGTCGCTGTCCACCGTCAAGACGCACCTGGGCAACATCCACGCCAAGCTCGACGCGCGCAACCGCGTCGAGGTCGCGGCGTGGGCGTGGGAGAACCGGGTGGTCACCTAGCGGAGCCGGTCCACCGCGTCAGCCCCGCTCCACGTCCTCGGCGTGCTCGGTGGCCGGGTCCCAGGAGCGGCCGGGGCCGCCCCAGGCGTTGCGCTTGAGCATCTTCTTCGCCGCGCGCTGGTTGCGGCCGATCAGGCGGTCCAGGTAGATCAGCCCGTCCAGGTGGTCCACCTCGTGCTGCAGGCAGCGGGCGAAGAAGCCCTTGCCCTCGACGTCGACCGGCTCGCCGTCGAGGTCGGTGCCGGTGACCCGGGCCCACTCGGCGCGCCCGGTCGCGAAGCTCTCGTCGGGCACCGACAGGCAACCCTCCTGGTCGTCGTCGGCGTCGGGCATGATCTCCGGCCGCGCCGTCGTCTCCAGCACCGGGTTGACCACCAGCCCGCGGCGCATCGTGCGGGACTCCTCGTCCGGGCACGCGTAGACGAACATCCGCAGGTCCACCCCGACCTGGTTCGCGGCCAGGCCGACGCCGTTCGCGGCGGCCATGGTCTCGACCATGTCGGCGGCGAGCCGACGGATCGTGTCGTCGACCTGCTCGACGGGGCGGGTCGGGTGGTGCAGCACGGGGTCGCCGACGATGCGGATGGGCAGAACCGTCACCGGGAGATCCTACGACGGCCCCGGATGGCCGCCCGAGCACCGGCGGCGCACACGCTGCGTATCCGAACGGCGCGAGGTCCGGGCCCGAGCCTCGGCGCGCCTGCGCCATCCGGGCATGCGGGGTACGGCAGGATTCACTCCGGGGTGGCGCGTCGCGGGACGCCGCTGTCGGTGCACCGTGGTTCAATGTCCCCCGCGAATGACAGTCGTGTCATTCGCTACGAGGACATCGTCGATCGGCCGCGCGAGGAGCGTGATGGAGTCCGCTGAGACCGCTGCGGAACGCCGCGGAGCACACCGCTCCGCCACCGGCTCCCGGGAGCTCGACCGTCGCGAGCGCGAGATCCTCGCGTTCGAGGGGCAGTGGTGGAAGTACGCGGGGGCCAAGGAACAGGCCATCCGCGAGCTGTTCGACATGTCCGCCACCCGCTACTACCAGGTGCTGAACGCGCTGGTCGACAAGCCCGAGGCGCTGGCGGTGGACCCGCTGCTGGTCAAGCGCCTGCGCCGGCTGCGCACCAGCCGTCAGCGCACGCGCGCCGCACGCCGTCTCGGCATCGAGCCCTGAGGCGCTGACATGCCCGGCCCGCGCGTGACGCCCACCCGTACGACGGCCGCGCGCCGTTCGTGCCCGATCCGGAGGTTGCCGTGACCGCTCCCAGTTCACCCGGCGGCCGTTCGCCGCTGAAGGTGGCCGGTATCGCACTGATCGGCGTCGGCGCACTGGCCGGCGTCGTCGGCCTGTTCGGGCTGACCGGCCTCGGTGGTGGCGGTGACGAGAACTCCTCGGCCGCGCCGCCGAGCGCGTCCGCCGCGCCGAGCAGCGACCCGAACGCCGTCCCGGTCCCGCCGGTCGGCGACGAGCCCGGCGCGAACGGTGCCGGTGGCGCCTCGACCGCGCCCGGCGCGGGCGCTGCGCCCGGGGCCGGTGACCCGGGTACCGGCGGTGGCCCCGGTGCCCCCGGCGGGGCGTCCCCGTTCACCCCGGGAGCGCCCGGCACCCCCGGTGCGCCCGGCACGCCCGGCGGCCCGCCCGCCGCCGCGGGTGGGGCCGGTGCCCCCGGCGCCGCAGGTGGCGCCGGAACGGGTGGCGCCGGTGCGACCGGTGGCGACCGCGCCGCGGCCGAGGGACGCGCCGCAGGCCCGTCCGCCGCGGCCCGTCCGGTCGTGCGCGTCTACAACAACAGCACGGTCAAGGGTCTGGCCGAGAAGGCCGCCGAGGAGTTCCGGCGTTCGGGCTGGACCGTGTCGTCGGTGCAGAACTACCCGCAGGGCGTCATCCCGGCCACCACCGTCTACTACCGGCAGGGCACCGCCGAGAAGGCGGCCGCGGACGAGATGGCCCGCAAGTGGGGCATCCGCTCGGAGGCCCGGTTCGACGGCATCCAGGACGCCACCCCGGGGATCATCGTGATCATCACCAAGGACTTCAAGGCGACCTGACCCGACAGAC
>NZ_JADQDD010000451.1 GCF_019263595.1 Pseudonocardia sp. KRD291
GGGCGCTGGCCGAGCCGCCGGTCCTGCTGCTCGCGGTGGGGTTGGGCGTGCTGTCGTCGGTGATCCCCTACGTGCTCGACCAGGTGGTCCTGCGACGGGTCGGGCAGGCCCGGTTCGCGGTCCTGCTGGCGCTGCTGCCGGCCACCGCCACGCTGGTCGGGCTGGTCGGGCTGGGGCAGCGCCCGGGGGCCCTGGAGGCGGTCGGGATCCTGGCCGTCATCGCCGCGGTCACGCTCCGGTCCCGGGAGGGTGACGAACCGCCGTCCGGGCCCGAATCGTCACGTACCGTCACCGACAGCCGTTCGGCGCACGACCTGACGGGTGAGTGAGGTCGGACACAGGAACCACCCGGAACGACCAGTGCACGGTGCACCGGTGATCGTGCCGGGTGCCCGCCCGCTCGTCAGCGCCAGGACCGAAGGGTGGCGATCCGTTCCTCCAGCTGGTCCATGTTCGCCATCGCCGTCGGCGGGCCGCCACAGTGCCTGCGCAGCTCGTTGTGGATCACGCCGTGCGGCTTGCGGGTCTTGTGGTTGTGCAGCGCGACGAGCGTGTTGAGCTCCTTGCGCAGCGTCGCCAGCCGTTCCCGGGTGCTCTGCGGGGCGCGCTCGGCCGGTGGCGGCGGGGTCGGCGCGGTGGCCGGGGCGGCCCGGGCCTGGGCCCCCGTGCGGGGCGAGCCCTTCGCGATCCAGTCCTGCTGGCGTTTGGACAGCAACGTGCGCACCTGGTCGGGCTCGAGCAGGCCGGGCAGCCCGAGGTAGTCCTCCTCGTCGGCGGAGAACGACGTGCCCTCGTAGATCAGCTGGTCGAGCTCGGCGTCGGCGCCGAGCGAGGTGAACGCCTTCTCCTGCTCGCCGGGCTCGTCCTCCTGCTTGTTGGCCGCGTTGAGCTCCTCGTCGTTCCACACCTCCTCGGCCTTGTGCGGCTTGCCCAGGACGTGGTCGCGCTGCGCCTCCAGCTCGCTGGCCAGCGCGAGCAGCACCGGCACGCTCGGCACGAACACCGACGCCGTCTCCCCCGGCCGCCGCGACCGCACGAAGCGGCCGATCGCCTGCGCGAAGTACAGCGGCGTGGACGCCGACGTCGCGTAGACCCCGACGGCCAGGCGCGGCACGTCGACGCCCTCGGAGACCATCCGGACCGCGACCATCCAGCGTTCCTCGGAGCGCGCGAACTCGGCGATCCGGTCCGAGCTGCCGGCCTCGTCGGAGAGCACGACCGCGGGCATCGTCCCGGTGACCGTGCGCAGTATCGCGGCGTAGGACCTGGCGGCGGTCTGGTCGGAGGCGATCACCAGGCCGCCGGCGTCGGGCATGCCGCCGTCGCGGTGGCTGGTCAGTCGGCGGTCCGCGGCGGCCAGCACGGCCGGCATCCACTCCCCGGCCGGGTCCAGCGCGGTGCGCCAGGCCATGCCGGTCTGTTCCTTGGTCATCGGCTCGCCGAGCCGGGCGCTGATCTCCTCGCCCGCGCTGGTCCGCCAGTTCGACGTCCCCGAGTAGGCCAGGAACACCACCGGCCGGACCACGTTGTCGGCCAGCGCCTCGGCGTAGCCGTAGGAGTGGTCGGCCCGGCTGCGCGGGGCGCCCTCGGCGTCGGGCACGTACTCGACGAACGGGATCGGGTTGTCGTCGGAGCGGAACGGGGTGCCGGTCAGGGCCAGGCGCCGGACGGCCGGGTCGAACGCCTCGGACACCGCCTCGCCCCAGGAGCGCGCGTCGCCGGCGTGGTGGATCTCGTCGAGGATCACCAGCATCCGGCGGTTCTCCGACCGGGCCCGGTGCAGCATCGGGTGCGCCGCGACACCGGCGTAGGTGACGGCGATGCCGTGGTAGTCGCTCGAGGTGCCGCCCGTGGAGTTGCGGAACTCCGGGTCCAGCGAGATCCCGGCGTAGGTGGCCGCGTCGGACCACTGGTACTTCAGGTGCTCGGTCGGCGTGACGACCGTGACCGCGTCGATCGTCCGGTCCGCGAGCAGCTCACCGGCCACCCGCAGGGCGAACGTCGTCTTACCGGCGCCGGGCGTCGCGACCGCGAGGAAGTCCTGCGGCTGCGTGGCCAGATAGCGCGCCAGCGCGCTGCGCTGCCACGCGCGCAGCGGCCGGGTCTCCGGCGAGGCGAGTTGGGCTTGCGACACACGTCTCCCCTGGTCCGCGGTCTCCTCCCGCCGCACGCGGACTCACGCGAGGCGGAACCGGTACGCCCCGCGACGCTGCCGGGCGGCCGGGGCCCGATCGGTCATCCGGGCCCGGCGCCCCGCTGAGGTGAACCGGCGAACCGGTGTCCGGGGCGTCGATCAGGGTAGCCGCGCGCCCGGCGCCCCGTCGGTGTGACCCACCGCCTTCGGGCGTCGTGCCAGGTAGACCAGGGCCGGAGGCAGGTTGGGCCAGATCGTCCGGCTGGCCACGACCTCCTCGAACGCGTCGCGCAGCCAGCGGTGCTGGCGTCGGGCCGGTGGGGCCCACCGCGACCAGACGTAGGTGAACTGGGTGAACGCCCCGTCCGGGAGCACCGAGCCGGCGATCACGTCGGTCAGCCGGGGGCCGGTCACCGGGTAGGCCGCCCAGGGCAGGCCGGAGAGCACCACGTCGGCCCCGCCCAGGCCGCGCTCGGCCAGCAACGCGGGCAGCTCCGCCGCGCCGGCCACCGCGACGTCGATCGAGGGGTGGCGGCGGCGCAGCGTCGCGGCCAGGCGGGGGTTCAGCTCGACGGCCAGATGGTGCCCGCGCCCGCCCAGGCGCTCCTGCACCAGGTCGCTGAACGCCCCGGTGCCCGGCCCGAGCTCGACGACGACCGGGTCGCCGGTGTCCGGCACCGGCGCGCAGACGATCTCGGCCAGGGCCCGCGAGCTCGGCGCGGGAGCTGCGGTCCGGGCCGGGTCGCGCAGGAACTCGCCGAGGAACCGCACCCGCTCCGCAGCACCGCCCCTTCCTGCGGAA
>NZ_JADQDD010000452.1 GCF_019263595.1 Pseudonocardia sp. KRD291
CATCGGCACGTGCGCGATCCCGTCCTCGAGGAACGAGGGCCCGGTGGCGGTGAACCCGAAGCGCTCGTAGAAGGGCACCTGCTGCTCCTGCGCGTCGAGCACGCAGGTCCCGGACCCGACCTCGGCCAGCGCCGCCGACATCAGCTGCGCGCCCAGCCCGCGGCCCCGGGCGTCGCCGCGGGTGCACACCCGCCCGATCCGGTACCCGCCGTCGGGCTCCTTGAGCAGGCGCAACGTGCCCAGCACCGGCGCCGGGCCCTCCTCGACGGGGGGCCCGGTCAACCAGTAGTGCCGCGTGCGCGGCTCCAGGTCACGGCCGTCGAGCTCGGGGTAGGGGCAGTCCTGCTCCACCACGAACACCTCGACCCGCAGCCGCAGCAACGCGTAGAGGTCCGGTGCGTCCAGGTCGAGCGCCCAGCTCCGGCGCAGGGTCGCGGTCCTCGTGTCCACAGTCACCCGAGGTTGGTAGCACGGGGACCGCGGGAGGCGGAACCGACCGGCTAGCCTCGCGCGGGTGCGTCACCACGATCTCGTCGTCATCGGTACCGGCTCCGGCAACACGTTCCTCGACGAACGGTTCGCCGACCTCGACATCGCGCTCGTCGAGCACGGGATCTTCGGGGGGACCTGTCTCAACGTCGGCTGCATCCCGACCAAGATGTACGTCTACGCCTCCGACGTGGCCGAGATCGTCCGCGGGGCGGGCCGCTACGGCGTCGACGCGAGCATCGACAAGGTCCGCTGGACCGACATCCGGGACCGGGTCTTCGGCCGGATCGACCCCATCTCCGACGGCGGCCGGGACTACCGCGTCAACGGCAGCCCCAACGTGACCGTCTACTTCGGGCACGCCTCGTTCACCGGGGAGCGGGAGCTGCAGGTCGAGCCCACCGACGGCTCGGGCACGCAGGCGATCTCCGGCGACCGGGTCGTCGTCGCCGCGGGCAGCCGGCCGTTCGTGCCGCCGCAGGTGGTGGCCTCCGGGGTGCCGTACGAGACCTCGGACACCGTGATGCGCCTGGACGCGCTGCCCGAGCACCTGGTCATCCTCGGCGGCGGCTACATCGCCTCCGAGTTCGCGCACGTGTTCTCCTCGCTCGGTAGCAAGGTCACGGTCATCGCGCGCAGCTCGACGCTGCTGCGCCACCTCGACGCCACGGTCGCCGAGCGCTTCACCGAGATCGCCTCCGCCCGCTGGGACTGCCGCCTCGGGCGGGAGATCACCGACGTCACCGGCACCGGCGACGACTTCCGCATCACCCTCGACGACGGCACCGAGGTCACCGGGGACACGCTGCTCGTCGCGGCCGGTCGCCTGCCCAACGGCGACCGGATGAACCTGCCCGCCGCCGGCGTCGACACCCACCCGGACGGCCGGATCGTCGCCGACCCGGCGCAGCGCACCTCGGCCGAGGGCGTGTGGGCCCTGGGCGACGTCAGCTCGCCGCACCAGCTCAAGCACGTCGCGAACGCCGAGGCCAAGGTCGTCGGGCACAACCTGGCGAACCCGGACGCACTGCGCGAGATCGACCACCGGTACGTCCCGGCCGCGGTGTTCACCGACCCGCAGATCGCCTCGGTCGGATTGACCGAGCAGGAGTGCCGGGCCCAGGGCCTCGACTACACGGCGAAGGTGCAGGACTTCGGCGACGTCGCGTTCGGCTGGGCGATGGAGGACACCACCGGCCTCTGCAAGATCATCGCCGAGAAGGGCACCGGACGGCTGCTGGGCGCGCACCTGATCGGCCCGCAGGCCTCTACGCTGATCCAGCCGCTGATCCAAGCCATGCAGTTCGGCCTCGACGCCCGCACCATGGCCACCGGCCAGTACTGGATCCACCCGGCCCTGCCCGAGGTCGTCGAGAACGCCCTCCTGGGCCTGGACATCTGACGCCTCTCCGGCGTCGGTCAGCTCGCGGGGCGCTCGGCCCGGTCCTCGATCGCCTGTCCGGGGGACTCGGCGCCGGTGTGTGCGGCGTCCGGGTCGAAGGGGACGGCCGGGGGCGCCTCGCCGCGGACGTCGGCCAGCAGGACCGTGACCTCGTCCATGATCTTCTTAGTGGCCGCGTCGAGGTTCGTCCTGGTCAGCGGCTTGTCCCGGAACTCGGACAGGTCCACCGGAGGGCCGAGCACCACGCTCACGGTCTGCTTCGGCCAGACCCGCGGGCGCCCCTCGGCGGGCAGGGCGTTCTGGCTGCCCCAGTTCGCCATCGGGATCACCGGGGCGCCCGAGCGCAGCGCGATCCGGGCCACACCGTTCTTCGGGCGCATCGGCCAGCCGGTCGGGTCCGCGGTGTAGGTGCCCTCCGGGTAGACGGCGACGATCTCGCCGCGTTGCAGGGCGTCGATCGCCCCGGTGAACGACTCGGTCGCCCGCTTGGACGCCCGGTACACCGGGATGTGCCCGCCCCGGCCGAGCACCCACTTGACCACCGGGATCGACCACAGCTCGCTCTTGGCCATGAACCGCGGCATCCGGCCGTGCGAGATGCCGAACGCCACGTCGAAGATCGGGTCCGAGGACGACACGTGGTTGGCCACCAGCATCGCCCCGCCGGTACGCGGCAGGTACTCCCCGCCGCGCCAGCCCAGCCGGGTGCCCCACATCACGAACGGCCAGATCACCTCGATCGCGAAACCGAACCAGAAGCCCGACCCGCGACGGCGGCGGCGCACCGTCAACCGGATCCGCTGCCACACCGTCAACGCCGGCGGGACGCCCATCTGCCGCTCCTCGCTCCCCCGTGGGGTCCGGTGTCCGCCGCGGTCGCGCGAGGGACAGGTCGATCCTCACATGGTCGCTCATGTCCGGTGGTCGGATCGACCGGGCCGGGAGAAGATCGGCCCGGTGTCACAGGACACCGGCGTCGACGGTGTGACCTGCATCGCAGTCGACGTCCGCACGGCGGCCGGTGGTCCGAACACCG
>NZ_JADQDD010000453.1 GCF_019263595.1 Pseudonocardia sp. KRD291
CCCCGCCGCAACGCGCGCCGGTACCCCACCAAGACCGCCGTACTCTCCGGTGGCACCGCCCTGACATGGGCCGCCGTGAACGAGCGGGCCAATCGGCTCGGAACGGCGCTGCTGGCTGCCGGGCTGCGCACCGGCGACCGGGTCGCCGTCTGCTCCCGCAACACCGCCGAGTGGCCGGAGATCGTGTTCGGCCTCGCCAAGGCCGGACTGGTCGCGGTCCCGGTCAACATCCGGCTCTCCGCCCCTGAGATCGCCCACCAACTCGCCGACTCGGGTGCGCGTGCGGGGATCGTGCACACCGACCAGACGGCACTGGCGGGCGAGGTACTCGCGCAGAACCTCGAGCTCGTCGTGCAGATCGGCGGCGAGGAGGCGGGCAAGGACTACGAAGGTCTCCTCGCCGGGTCGGTCGACGCCGACCCGACCCCCCAGACGCTGACCCGCGACGACGTGCAGTTCCTGCTCTACACCAGCGGCACGACAGGCCACCCCAAGGGCGTGGTCCAGCTGCACCGCGGCATGGTCGCGCAGGCGCTGGACACCTCGCTGGCGACGGAGGCCGTGCACACCGACGTCACGCTGGGCACCACACCGTGCTTCACCGCGGGCGGCATGGTGCGCACCGTGTCCGGGATGTTCCTGGGCCAGACCCTCGTGCTGCACCCGCGCTTCGATCCCGAGCACGTGATCGACGAGATCGAGCGCAGCCGGGTCACCATGACCACGTTCATCCCGACCATGCTCATGCGCACGTTGACGGTGCTCGAGGCCGACCCCGGCCGGGACGTCTCCAGCCTGCGCCGGATCAGCTACGGCTCCGCACCCGTCCCGCCCGGGCTCGCCCGGGAGGCCATGGAGCGGCTGGGCTGCGACCTGCAGCAGCGCTACGGGTCGACCGAAGCCGGCGGGCAGGCGACCATCCTCACTCCCGCCGACCACCGGGCCGCCGTCGCGGGCGACGAGGGCCTGCTGGCCTCGTGCGGGCGGGGGACGGCGATGGCCGAGATCCGGATCGTCGGGGCCGACGGTGAGGAGCTGCCGATCGGCGAGACCGGCGAGATCGTGGTCCGGTCCGACATGGTCGCCGCCGGGTACTGGAACAAGCCGGAGGCGAGCGCGGAGACGTTCCGCCGCACCGGGCTGTGGACCGGCGACCTCGGCAAGCTCGACGAGCGCGGCTACCTCTACATCGCGGGCCGGAAAACCGACATGATCATCTCTGGCGGGTTCAACGTCTATCCCGCCGAGATCGAGCGGGTCATCGCGGCGCACCCGGGCGTCGACCTGGTGACCGTCGTCGGTCTGCCGGACCCGGAGTGGGGCGAGACCCCGGTGGCCGTGGTGGTCGGCCTGGGCACGCCGGACCCCGGCCTGGAGGCGGCGCTGCGCGACCACTGCCGCGGCAACCTAGCCGGGTACAAACAGCCCCGCCGGTTCGAATTCCGCGACGAGCTGCCGCTGGGGCCTGCAGGCAAGATCCTCAAGCGCGAGGTCCGAGCGGCGCTGCTCGCCCCGGTGGGGCGGTGAGCGACGTGTCCGTGGAGCCGGAAGCCGTCGAGGTCGTCCCGCCACAGAGCCCACCTCCCGTGTGGAGGCCGCCCTTCCCGGCCGCGACCGTGGCCGAGCTGCTCGCCCGCCGCGCCGAGGCCACCCCGGACGCGCTGTTCGGCGTGGACGAGCACCGCACCCGGATGACCTTCGCGGAGCTGCACGCGGCCGTCGAGCGGGCGGCTGCGGGCCTCGCCGGCCTGGGCGTCGCACCCGGCGACATCGTGTCCTGGCAGCTGCCGAACCGGTTCTCCACCATCGTGCTGTCGCTGGCACTGTGCCGGCTCGGCGCGGTGCAGAACCCGCTGGTCATGCTGCTGCGCGAGCGGGAACTGAGCTTCGTGTGCGGCCAGGCCCGAGCGACCCACCTGTTCGTGACCGGTGAGTTCCGCGGCACGGACTTCGCCGCGGTCGGTGGTGCGGTGGCCGCGGCCGTGCCCGGGCTGCGGACCCACGTCCTCGACCCCGCCACACCGCTCGGCCCGATCGCCGGGGCGCTACCCGACGGCGAGGTGTCGCTGCTGCCGTCGCCGCCGGAGTCCGACGGTCCGGCGCAGGCGCGCTGGCTGTTCTACACCTCCGGAACGACCTCGGACCCGAAGGGCGCCAAGCACACCGACCGAGGCCTGATCGCCGCGTCGGACACCTTCTGCGCCAACCTGGACGTCACCGCGGGCGACCAGACGGCCACGCTGCTCCCGCTCGCGCACGTCGGCGGGATCGCTCACGTGCTCACCTCGTTGCGCACCGGCGGCAGCCTGGTCACCACCGCCGCGTTCGACCCGGCCGCCACGGTCGACCTGCTCTCCGAGAACCGGATCACACTCCTCGGATCGGGCCTGCCGTTCATCAAGACCTACCTCGCACGCCAGCGTGAGCAGCCGGACCGGCCGCTGTTCCAGCACGTCCGGGCCACCCTCTGCGGTGGCGCCGGGCGGCCAGCAGCCCTGCACGAGCAGGTGCGCGAGCAGATCGGTGGGATCGGCGTCGTCTCCGGGTACGGGATGACCGAATGCCCCTACCTGACCTGGGGCACACCGAAGGACACCGACGACGAGCACGCCACCGGCGAGGGCAGGCCAGGGCCCGGCGGCGAGGTCCTCGCGGTGCTGGCGGACGGGACCCGCGCGGAGCCCGGCGAGGAGGGCGAGCTGCGTGTGCGCGGCCCGCAGCTGATGCTCGGCTACGTGGACTCCTCGCTCGACGAGGCGGCGTTCGACGAGCACGGCTACTTCCGGACCGGCGACCTCGGGCGGGTCAGCCCGAACGGCACCGTGACCGTCACCGGGCGGATCAAGGACATCATCATCCGCAAGATGGAGAACATCTCCGCCCGCGAGGTGGAGGAGTGCCTCGCCGACCACCCCGAGCTGGACGA
>NZ_JADQDD010000454.1 GCF_019263595.1 Pseudonocardia sp. KRD291
GATGCCGGTGCGCTCCGGCGGCAACGGGCGCTCGCCAGCGCGCAGGCCGACGCCGACCGCGCGCGGGAGGCCGCCGACCGGGCCCGGGAGCATCACGAGACCGCGCGCGCAGAGGCCGAGGACGCCGGACGTCGCCGCGACGAGGCCCGGGACCGGGTCTCCGAGCTGGTCGAGGCCCTCGAACGGGCCCGCACCGAGTCGGGCGCGGCCAACCGGGCGGCACACACCACCGCGACCGCGGAGAAGGAGGCCGCCCGCGCCGCCCGGACCGCCGACACCGCCCGCGACCGCGCCGACGCCGCCGTCCGCGAGCTGCAGGACGGCTGACGCCCGGTCTCACACACCGTCGGTACCCCGCACACACCATGTACGGCATGTGCGGGGCGTCGAACGTGTGTGGCATCGGAAGACGGGGACGGGGTCAGGTCGTACCGGGCGTGGTCAGGGTGTCGCGCAGGTCGCGCTTGCGGATCTTGCCGGTGGCGGTGCGCGGGAGGGGCTCGTCGGACCAGTGCACGTGCGCGGGGGCGGCGAACGCGCCGACCCGGGCGGTGACGGCGGCGCGGATCGTGTCGTCGTCGCGGGCGGTGCCGGGCTCGGCGTGCACGATCGCCGCGACCTCCTCCCCCAGCGTCGGGTGCGGCACCCCGAGCACGGCGACCTCGACGACGCCGGGCACCTCGTGGATCGCCGACTCCACCTGCACCGAGTAGACGTTCTCGCCGCCGCGCAGCACGACGTCCTTGAGCCGGTCCACGACGTAGACCCAGCCGTCGCGGACGAGGCCCAGGTCGCCGGTGCGGAACCAGCCGTCGACGAACGCGGCCGCGTCGGCGTCCGGGTTGTTCCAGTAGCCGCGGACGATGTTGGGCCCGCGGAACCACAGCTCGCCGATCTCGCCCTCGGCCGCGTCCGGGCCCTCCCCGTCGGCGGTGGCGATGCGCAGCTCGGCGCCGGGGGCCGGGCGGCCGACGCTGTCCGGGTGGGCCTGGTAGTCCGGCCCGGAGTTGGCGCAGATCGCCGACGTCGTCTCGGTCAGGCCGTAGCCGTTCGCCGCCCCGGCGCCGAGGTCGCGGCCGATCCGGGCGACCAGCTCCGGCGGGATCGGGGCGCCGCCCATCCCGATCGTCGTCAGCGACGCCAGGTCGGCCGGGTGCTCCGCGGCCTGCTCGACGAGCCCGGCCATCGTCGAGGGCACCCCGGCGGTCCGGGTGAGCTTCTCGTCGCGGACCAGCTCGCGGGCGGTGTCCGGGTCCCAGTGGTGCAGCGTGGCCAGCTTCGCCCCGCCCAGCACCGCCCCGACCAGGCCGTTGATGCCGGCGATGTGGAACATCGGGTAGGCCAGCAGCGTGCCGGGCTCGCTGCTGGGCGTGGTGCCGGACAGCAGCGCACCGGCCCGTCCCTGCAGCGCGACGTTGAGCAGGTTCGTGCAGTGGTTGCGGTGCGTGCCGACCGCGCCCTTCGGACGGCCGGTGGTGCCGGAGGTGTAGAGGATCGTCGCGACGTCGTCCGGGCCGACGTGGGAGTCCGGCACCGTCGCGGCGGGGTCGAGGTCGCGCACGAGGTCGTCCCACTCCCGGACCCCGTCCGGGGCGGGCCCGGTGCCGCGGACCCGGATCACCGGGACCCCTGCCCCGGCGCCGGTGCCGACGCCCGCACCGGCCAGCACGGCGGCGCGCTCGGTGTCGGCGAACACGACCCGCGAACCCGAGTCGGCGACGGCCCAGGCCAGCTCCGGGGCGCTCCACCAGGCGTTGAGCGGGACCGCGACCAGCCCGGCCACCTGCGCCGCGAAGAACACCACCGGCCACTCCGGGACGTTGCGCATCGCGATCGCGACCCGGTCGCCCGGCGCCAGCCCGAACCCCTCGAGGAGCGCGCGGGCCAGCCCGGCGACGAGCACCAGGTGCTCGCGGTAGGTCCGACGTTCGCCCCGGTACACGGTGAACGTCCGGTCGCCGAACACCTCGGTCCCGACGAGCAGCTCGCCCAGGGTGTGCGGACCACGCCGGTACACCCGCATCGGACGGCCGCCCACCTCGGTGCCGTTGCTCGTTCCGCTGACGCTTCTCTCGGTGCCGATGCTCGTTCCGCTGACGCTTCTCTCGGTGCCGATGCTCGTTCCGCTGACGCTTCTCTCGGTGACCAGCTCGAACTCCCCACCGGGCGCGGTCAGTCCCGCGATCACCGGGCCCAGCCCGACCTCGTCCGCGTGCTCGCCCACCTGCCACCTCCGCCGGTTCGACTCCCTCGTCGTGATCGATGGTGCCCTCTCGAGCGCCGTGGTGCGGTGTGTGATTTCACTGCGCAAAGATCGGATGTGGTTCTGCGACGGCCGGACCGGCTGCCTAGGCTCGACCGATGGGTCATCGGGCGGCGGATCGGATGGACCGCCTCAGATCCGTGTCCTGGGGCCGGTGGGCGGCGCTGGCCCTGCTGACCGTCGGTGCGACGCTCGCGTTCGCCGCCGTCGACGTCCCGTCGCCCGCCCTGTTCGCCGGACTGCTGGTCGCGACCGTGCTGGCGCTGCTCGGGTGGGGCCCGTCGCGGGTCGTGAAGCCGGCGACGGCCGGGGCGCAGGCCGTGATCGGCATCGTGATCGGGTTGCTGGCCCGCCCGGAGACCCTCGCGACCGTGGCCGCCGACTGGCTCCCGGTGCTGCTGATCAGCCTCGGCACGCTGCTGGCCAGCATGGGCGCCGGGCTGCTGATGGGCGTGGCGCGCGGGGTGTCCCCGCTGACCGGGATGCTGGCGCTCACCGCGGGCGGCGCGTCCGGGCTGGTCGCCATCACCCGCGACCTCGGCGGTGACGAGCGGATGGTCGCCGTCGTGCAGTACCTGCGGGTGGGACTGGTGACCGCGACCATGCCGGTGG
>NZ_JADQDD010000455.1 GCF_019263595.1 Pseudonocardia sp. KRD291
GTGGCCCGTGGCTCGGCGCGGACGTCGGGGCGGACGTGCGGGCGGAGAAGCCGCTGCGGTCGCATCGGCCGTGTCATGAATCCCGGAGAGGTCGGCAACGGTCATCGCAACGCGGCTGGGCCGGCGGTGCGCTGGCGACTAGCTGCATGCCACTCCCTCGGGTGAGACGCGCGTCGAACCGGTGGCTCACGCGTTGAACCTCATGTAGCGGCGGAGCATACGACGTGATCAGGTGCCCGATCACACTCGCCGCCGTTTACCGTGCCCGCTGTCCGATGAGTGGACGGTCACGCGCGGTCAGTGCACTAGTAGCTCAGCGTGTCCGCTCGAGAGCGGGGCGTGTGGGGCGACGAGCGGTGCGGAACGTGTCGGGCCTCACGGGTGCGCACGCTATCGGTCGCCGCCGACACGCCGGGGCCGGGCCTCCCCGACGGCTTTGGGAGACTGCACCCGTCGGCGAGCAGATCCCCCGTAGAGGAGTTCCATCGTGCAGAGTTCCGGCCCCGGACACGCGGCTCCGGTGCACGTCGCGGACCTGCTCACGCGGGCCGCCGCGGATCGCCCGGACTCCGACGCGATCGTCGACGTGGCCGCCGGGACGACGCTGACGTGGTCCGCCTTCGACGCCGCGGCGTCGGCGGAGGCGTCCCGCCTGCGCGCGGCCGGGGTCCGGCCGGGCGACCGGGTGGTGATCGCGCTGCCGGACGACACCGGGTTCTGCGTCGCGCTGTTCGGCGCGATGCGCGCGGACGCGGTGGCGGTACCGGTCGGCCCGGGTTCCGTGCGCCGCGAGCTGGACGTCATCTTCTCGCAGGCCGGGCCGTCCGTGGTGGTCGCCGAGGAGACCGAGACGGTCACCGCGGAGGCGGCGGTGGAGGCCGGTGCGCAGGTGCTCGGCCCGCCGGTGCCGGGTGCGGCTCCCGCGCCCGACGGGCCGGAGGATCCCGGGACGCCGGAGGAGTGGGGCGGCGAGGCGCTGGCGGTCCTGGTGTTCACCTCCGGCACCACCGGGCGCCCCCGCGGGGTGCAGCTCTCGCACCGCGCCCTGCTGGCCAACCGGGAGCAGGCCGCGGCGCTGCGCCCGGCCCCGGTCACCCCGACCGACCGGGTGCTGCTCGCGCTGCCGCTGTTCCACGTCTACGGGCTGGCCGCCGGCCTGCTGCAGGTCTGCTGGGCCGGGGCGACCGTCGTGCTGCCGGGGCGGTTCGACCCCCCGCGTACGGCCGAGGTGCTGGTGTCCTCGCGGGTCAGCGTGCTGGCCGGGGTGCCGTCGATGTTCCGGGCCCTGCTCGACGTGCCGGCGCCGCAGCTGCGCGAGGCCCTCGGCGGTGTCCGGCTGTGCACCTCCGGCGGCGCGCCGCTGCCGACGGCGTGGCTGACCGCGTTCCACGAGGCGACCGGGCTGTCCCTGCACGAGGGCTACGGGCTCTCCGAGGGCAGCCCGGTGATCACCACGAACGACCTGGGGCGCCCCCCGAAGCCGGGCTCGGTCGGACGGCCGCTGCCCGGGATCGAGATGCGCCTGGTCGACTCCGACGGTGCCCCGCTGGTGACCGACGAGCCGGAGCCGGACGACACCGACGACCCGATCGACGACGGCTCGGACCCCTCCGACGACACCGGACTGATCGCCCTGCGCGGCCCGAACCTGTTCTCCGGCTACTGGCCGGACGGCTCCGGCGGCCCGGACGACGACGGCTGGTTCCGCACCGCCGACGTCGGCTACCTCGACGCCGACGGGGACCTGCACCTGGTGGACCGCTCGTCGGACCTGGTGATCGTGAACGGGTTCAACGTCTACCCCCGCGAGGTGGAGCAGGTGATCGGCGAGCTGGACGCGGTGGCCGAGGTCGCCGTCGTCGGGATCCCGGACGACCGCACCGGCGCCGCGGTGAAGGCCGTCGTGGTGACCGCGCCGGGTTCCGGGCTGACGCAGGAGCAGGTGCACGAGCACTGCACGGCCCGGCTGGCCCGTTTCAAGCGCCCGGCCGTGGTCACCTTCGCCGACGAGCTGCCCCGCACACCGACCGGCAAGATCGCCCGCCGCACGTTGGCCCAGATGTGACCGGCGCGGACACGAGCGGGCCGGGTGTGAGCGCGCACACGGTCCGGGTGCTGACCCGCGAGGGCTGCCACCTCTGCGACGTCGCCGGGTCCGACGTGGCGCGGATCTGTGGCGAGCTGTCCGTGCCCTGGGACACCGTCGACGTCGACACCGACCCGGAGCTGCGCGCCGAGTACGGCGACCGGGTCCCGGTGGTCCTGGTCGACGGCCGCGAGCACGGCTTCTGGCGGGTCGAGGAGGACCGGCTCCGCGCCGCTCTCGGAGGCGCATGATGGGTGGGGCCCGGCGAACCGGCGGGTGATCCCGTAGCGAAGGCCTCCCGTGACGTCGACGACCTCCCCTCCCGTGCCCACGGCCCCCGCGGCCCCGCAGATCGCGGCCGGGCCGGCGGCCGGGATCGGCCTGGCCGGCACCGCGCTCGGCGTCGGGCTCGGGCAGCTCGTCGCCGGGGTGGTCTCGCCGTCGTCGGCGCCGTTGCTGGCGGTGGGGGACCGGGTGATCGGGCTGTCCCCGCGGCCGGTGGTGGAGTTCGCGACCTCGACGTTCGGCACCGCGGACAAGGCCGTCCTGATCGCCGGCATCGTGGTGCTGCTGGTGGCGATCGGCGCCGTCGCAGGGCTGGTCTCGCGCCGCGACGAGCGCCCGGGTGCCGGCGTGCTGGCCGGGCTGGGTGTGCTCGGGGTGGCCGCGGTCGCCACCGGGTCCTCGTTCGGCCCGCTGGACCTGCTCGCCCCGGCCGCGGCCCTGTTCGCCGCGGTGTGGGCGTTCCGGCGGCTGCACCGCCTCGCGCTGCGGGCCGGGCGGCAG
>NZ_JADQDD010000456.1 GCF_019263595.1 Pseudonocardia sp. KRD291
CCGCGCTCGATCGCGTCGGTGACGTGCCGGCGCACGACGTCGACCTGCGCCGGCATGGTCATCGGGCCGATGTCGCCGTCGGCGGTCACGGTGCTGACCCGCAGCTTCCGGGCGCCGGCGGTGACGGCGGCGACGAACTCGTCCGCGACGGAGTCCACGACGTAGACCCGCTCCACCCCCACACAGGTCTGGCCCGCGTTGGACATACCGCCCCAGACCGCGGCGTCCGCCGCGGCGGCCACGTCGGCGTCCGGGGCGACGATCAGCGGGTCCTTGCCGCCGCACTCGATCAGCACCGGCGTCAGCGTCTCCGAGGCCTCGGCCATCACCTTGCGCCCGGTCGCGGTCGACCCGGTGAACGCGATCTTGCCGATGCCCGGTGCCCGGCACAGCTCGGCGCCGGTCTGCCCGAACCCGGTGACGACGGTGAGCAGCGGGTGCGCCGCCGCCTCCGGGACCGCCTCGGCCAGCGTCCGGGCCAGCGCGACGCCGACGCCGGGGGTCAGCTCGCTGGGCTTGAACACCACGGTGTTGCCCGCGGCCAGCGCGTAGGCGATCGAGCCCATCGGGGTGAAGACCGGGTAGTTCCACGGCCCGATCACGCCGATCACGCCGAACGGGCGGTAGGCCAGCGTCGCGGCCTGGTTGGCCATCAGCAGGCCCGGCGCGACGCTCTTCTTCCTGAGCACACCCTCGGCGTTCTTGAGCGCCCAGTCCAGGTGGTCGATCGCGAGCACCAGCTCCAGGCGGGCGTCGTCGAACGGCTTGCCGGTCTCGGAGCGGACGACCTCGGCGAGCTGGTCGAGCTGGGAGACCAGCCGCTTGCGCCACGCCCCGAGGCGCGTGCGGCGCCCGGCGAAGCCCAGCTCCTCCCACCAGGTCGCGGCCTCGGCGGCCGAGGCGACGGCGGCGCGGACGTGCGCACCGTCGTGGATCGGGTGCCGCCCCACCTCGGCACCCGTGCGCGGGTCGAGGGAGGCGAACGTGGGCTGGGAGTCCGTGCTGGCGGGGGCTTCGGTGACGCTCACGCGCGCCACCCTAGGCCGAAGGGCGGGGTCCGACGGTGCCTGTCCTGGCCCACCCGAACCCCGGTGCGCGGCCGGCGGCTCAGAACAGGCGCAGATCCGTGCTCGTCATCCCGCGCAGGGCGTCGTAGTCGACGGTCACGCAGCGGATCCCGCGGTCGGTGGCCAGCGTCCGGGCCTGCGGCTTGATCTGCTGCGCCGCGTACACCCCGGCCACCGGGGCGAGCAGCGGGTCGCGGTTCATCAGCTCGAGGTAGCGGGTCAGCTGCTCCACCCCGTCGATCTCGCCGCGGCGTTTGACCTCGATCGCGACGTGCCTGCCCTCGACGTCGCGGCAGAGCAGGTCCACCGGGCCGATCGCGGTCATGTACTCGCGGCGGACCAGCGTGAAGCCCTCGCCGAGGGTCGTCGGGTGCGCGGCGAGCAGCTCCTGCAGGTGTGCCTCGACGCCGTCCTTGACCAGGCCGGGGTCCTGGCCGAGCTCGTGGCTGGAGTCGTGCAGCACCTCGTCGATGGTGATCACCAGCGACTCGTCGGCCTTGTTCTTGACGGTCCACACGCCGGGGGACTCGGACAGCCAGCACGGCGGCGTCATCCAGTTCAACGGCTTGTAGGCGCGGTCGTCGGCGTGCACGCTGACCGACCCGTCCGCCTTGACCAGCAGCAACCGCGGCGCCATCGGCAGGTGGGCGGTCAGCCGGCCGACGTAGTCCACCTGGCAGCGGGCGATGACGAGGCGCACCCGCGCCACTGTAGGGGGCGGCGCATCGCGTCTCACCGGTAGGCGTCGGAGCGGTGCACGACACCGACGACGGTCACCCGGTGCCGTTCCTCGTCGATCCGGTAGAGCACGCGATAGGTGCCGCGTCGGGCACTGTGCCGATCGTCGAGAGGTGGGCGGAGTCGCTTGCCGACCCGCTGCGGATTGTCGGGCAACGGCCCGACGACGAACTCGTGGGCGGCGAACGCAACGGACTCGGGAAGGTGCTCGGTCAGCTGCCGCCGCGCCGTGGGCGAGATGATGAGCTCGTACCGATCGGCGGTCATCGACCGGCGGTCACGTCGCGGCCCTGCGCAGGCGCATCGCCTCCGCGAGGTCCCGCTCCGTCTCGCCCTCGCCGCGCGCCAGCTCCGCGTCGGACGAGCTCAGCTGCCGGACGGCCGCGTCGTCGGAGAGGACCGCGATCGTCTCCTCGAGAGCCTCGATGTCCTCCGGCGACACGAGGATCGCCGACGGTCGTCCGTGCACCGTCACGGTGACGCGGTCGTGCTGCCGGCCGACCCGTCCGACCAGCTCCGACAGGTGCGCCTTGACCTCGGCCAGTGGCAGCGTCTCGCTCATGGTCACAAGTATGACCAGAACATGCCGGGTGTGCCACTGGTCCGGGCGCCCCTCCGGCCGTGGGTTCAGTCGCCTGCGTTGAGCTCCGCGATGCGACGGGCGGTCTCGGCCAGCCGCTCGCGCACCGCGGCCGGCTCCAGCACCTCCACCTCCGGGCCGAGCGAGAGCAGCTGACCGGCGATGACCTCGTCGCCCTCGGTCTCCAGCGTGACCAGCGACCAGCCGTCGTCCTGCTCCACGGCGTCCTCGACGGCCCGGTGCGCGGCCTCGGTGTCGGTGACCCGCGGGAGGCGGCGCAGCCCACCCGGCGAGAGCCGCAGCCGTACCGACGACCGCAGCAGCGACCCCTCGAACCGGCGCGCGCCCTGCGTCCAGTGCTCGGCCAGCGAGAAGCCCTCCGGCCGGTCGAACCTCGCGCCGGACGGCGCCGCCCC
>NZ_JADQDD010000457.1 GCF_019263595.1 Pseudonocardia sp. KRD291
TCCCGCGCTCTGGCGACGAGGACGATTTTCGGCTCCGTGACCCTCCGGGGCACCGCGCAAAACTACGCAACCGTGGGCGTGTGACCTGACGGGTTCCTGACCTCGCGCCCCGTACGCTCACCTTGTGAGGTTTCCCCGGCATCTTCTCCGGCCGATCGGCGTGATCGCCGGGCTCTGCGTCCTCGCCGGTGTGGTCACCGCCGGCATGACCTTCCCCGTCGCGGCCGGTCTCGGCGTGCTGTCCAACGAGGCCGGGGACAGCGTCAGCTCGAGCTCGGCCGACCTCGTCGGCACCGAGCCCCCGCTGACCACGACGGTGACCGACTCCGGCGGGCAGCCGATCGCGTACCTGTTCGACCAGAACCGCACCGCCGTCACCAACGAGCAGATCGCGCCGGCGATGAAGGCCGCGATCCTGGCCATCGAGGACCGCCGGTTCTACGACCACCAGGGCGTCGACTGGCAGGGCACGCTGCGCGCGGTCGTCGCGAACTCGGCGTCCGGGGAGACGGTGCAGGGCGCGTCCACCCTGACCCAGCAGTACGTCAAGAACTACATGCTCTACGTCGACGCGCAGACCGAGGCCGAGCGGCTCAAGGCCACCGAGCAGACACCGGCGCGCAAGCTCAAGGAGGCGCGGGTCGCCCTGCAGCTGGAGCGCCAGCTGAGCAAGGACGAGATCCTCAACCGCTACCTGAACATCGTGTTCCTGGGCAACGGCTCCTACGGCGTCGCGGCCGCGTCACGCACCTACTTCAACACCACGCCGGACAAGCTGACGGTCCCGCAGGCGGCGCTGCTGGCCGGGATGGTCCGCAGCACCACCCAGTTCGACCCGATCCAGAACCCGCAGACCGCCACCGCCCGACGCAACCTCGTCATCACCCAGATGGGCGAGCAGGGCATGATCGACGAGACGCAGACGCGCGAGGCGCTCGCCTCGCCGCTCGGGGTGGCGAACCCGCTGGTCAGCGTCCCGAACGGCTGCAACGGCGCCGGCGACATGGGCTTCTTCTGCAAGTACGTCGTGCAGTACCTGACCGAGGCCGGGTTCTCGCTCGAGCAGATCAACCGCGGCGGCTACACGATCAAGACCACGCTGGACCGCAACGCGATGAACCAGGTCAAGGCGTCGCTGAACCGGGAGGTGCCCCCGGACGCGCCGAACGTCGCGAACGTGATGTCGCTGGTGCAGCCCGGCCAGGAGAAGCACCGGGTGCTGGCGATGGGCGCCAGCCGGACGTTCGGTCTCGACGCGGACGCCGAGGAGACCAGCTACGGCCTGCCGTACCAGCCGGTCAACCTCGGTGCGGGCTCGGTCTACAAGATCTTCACCGCGGCCACCGCGCTGGAGAAGGGCCTGGGCATCAACTACAACATGCAGGTCCCGCCGTCGGGCTACGCGTCGCCGATCTACGTCGACGGCAGCGGCCGCCCGATCCCGGTCGCCAACTCCGGCACCTACCCGCCGAACCTCTCGATGACCGACGCGCTGGCGACGTCGCCGAACACCGCGTTCATCAAGCTCGAGGAGTTCACCGGCGTTCCCGACGTGGTGGACATGTCGGTGCGGCTGGGGCTCAAGTCGCTGGCCACGACGAAGTTCACGGACCCGAACACCGGGGAGCGGACGGACCGGTCGATCGCCGAGGTGACCAAGGCGCAGAAGCTGGCGTCGTTCACCCTCGGCGTCACCCCGACGAGCGTCCTGGAGCTGGCCAACGTCGGCGCGACGCTCTACAGCCAGGGCAAGTGGTGCCCGCCGACACCGATCGAGTCGATCACCGACGCGTCCGGCAAGGCGGTGCCGATCACCGAGGAGCCCTGTGCCCAGGCGGTCGACCCGGGCCTGGCGAACACGCTGGTCAACGGCCTGAGCAAGGACGACATCAGCGGCACCTCGGCGACCGCGGCCAAGCAGGTGGGCTGGAACCGCCCGATGATGGGCAAGACCGGGACCACCCAGCAGCACAAGTCGGCGACGTTCGTCGGGGCGATCCCGCAGATGTCGGGAGCTGTCATCACGTTCGACAACTCGAACTCCCCACGCCCGCTCTGTGACGGCGCCGGCGCCCCGTTCGCCTGCGGTGAGGGCACGATCTTCGGTGGGAAGACCCCGGCCGAGACCTGGTACGGCGCGGTGAAGCCGCTGGTCGAGGGCCTGCCGGTGCTTCCGCTGCCGACGCCCGAGGGGCGCTACCTCGAGGGTGGCGCGGAGTCCCGGATCCCGGACGTGATCGGCAAGAACGTCGACGAGGCCCGTTCCGAGCTGCAGGGGGCCGGCTGGTCGGTGACCACCCGCGAGGTGGACAACCGGGCCACCGCGGGGACCGTCGTCGGGCAGACCCCGCGCGGTGCCGCGCTGCCGGGTGAGCAGGTCACGCTGCAGACCAGCTCGGGGAGCGTGCCCGCGCCGCCGCCGATCCCGGGCGCGGCGGCACCGTCGCCGTCACCGGCTGCTCCCCCACCGGACGCCGGCGAGGGCGGCGGCGACGGTGCAGGCGACGGCGCGGACGGCGGCTGAACCGTTCCCACCGGTCACCCGACCGGGGCGCAGCTGTGACCCGGTCGCGTGTGGACCTCGCCCACAGCCGCGTGTGGACCTAGCATGCGCCCATGGCCGAGCAGCGACGTCCGGGCGCGCGGGGAGGCGTGGACGTCTCGTCCGTGCCGTCCGACGCCGAGGACGGCCGGTGGGGCGTCGCGCGTCTGGTCGCGCAGCGCGAGGCCGAGCGCCGCGCCAGTGAACGCG
>NZ_JADQDD010000458.1 GCF_019263595.1 Pseudonocardia sp. KRD291
ACGGCGAAGACCGCACCCTGCAGCGCCGCGGCGAAGACGATCTCGCCGAGCGGGCGACCGACCTCGAGCGCGCCGGGCGGGTCCGGCGACCGGTTCGATCCGACGCTCTGCCAGACCTTCCTGACCACCACGTTGGCCAACAGCCCGCCGACGACCGAGCTGGTCACGCCGACCGGACGGTAGAGGATCTTCGCCGTCTTGCTGGCCGGCGCACCGGCGTCGGCGGCTCCGGTGTTCATCGCTGCCTGCGACGGCGCACGAGGGCCACGGCGACGGCACCGACCAGCGCGGCCACGACGACACCGGCGAACCCCTTCGTCGCCCCGCTCGGGTTGCCCCGGCCGTCGGTCGCGGCGGCCCTGAGCCGGGCGGTCTCGACCCGCATCCGTTCCCGAGTGTCCTCGACCTGGCTGCGGGCCTGGGCGCGGACGTCGAGCTTGCCCGCCAGGGCGTCGACGGTCTCACCGAGGTCGGCCCGGGTCGCCTCGATGTCGGCGACGACCCGTTCGGCGTCGGAGTCCGGGCCGGGCTGCGGATCGCGTGGATTATCGGGTGTGGTCACGGTGACGAGCCTCCTGCACTTCCTCGACGTCCAGCTTCACGTTGCTCACGGTGCGCTCCGGTGTGGGCGACACCTTCTGCGTCTCGTTCCTGCCCCGCAGCCCCAGGAGCCCGGCGACGATGAACACGACGGCGGTCACGATCAGCGCCGACGCCCACAGCGGGAGCACCAGGGCCAGGGCGATGATCGCCGTCGCGATCGCCGCCCCCAGCCCGAACAGCGCGAGCACTGCGGCTCCGCTGAGCAGGCCGGCCCCCTTCCCGGACTGCTTCGCGGTGTCGCGCAGTTCGATCTGCGCCAGGGCGAGCTCGTCGCGGACCAGGCGCGACGTCTGTTCGGACAGCCGGGTCATCAGCTCCCCGACCGATGGGTCCGTCGCCGACGCGTGCCGGTCCGGATGCGGTCCCGTCATCTCGTTCCTCCTCGGGTGTTCGTGACGTGCGAGGTCGCGGTGCTCGGTCTGTGCGCGTGCGGGGACGGGCCCGGCGACCCGCTCCCGACGAGGTCACGGGGGCGAGTGCCCGGGCGCGGACCGACTCATTCCTCCCGGCGACGACGAGTTGCGCGACCCGCGCGGCGAGCGACCGGCCAGCCGGACCGACCGGGTCAGTCGCCCGTGGCCGGGAGCGAGCGCAGCCACGCGACGATCGCCTCCAGCACCTCCTCCGCCGCCCGGACACACACCTGCTCCGGCTCACCGTGCAGCTCGCGCCGCACGACTCGTTCACCGGTCGCGTCGGCCACCCCGAGGTAGATCGTTCCGGGGGCGCATCCGTCCTGCGGGTCGGGCCCGCCGGCGCCGGTGACCGCCGCCGCCACGTCCGCACCCAGCAGGCTCCGCACACGCCGGACCATGGCCAGCGCCGCCTGCTCGCTGACCACCGGCCCGGCGGGCACCTCGAGCAGGTCGTGCTTGACGGCGCTGGAGTAGCTCACGACCGCCCCGCGGTACCACTCGCTCGCTCCCTCGGCCGCCGCCAGTGACGCCGAGACCATTCCGCCGGTCAGCGACTCGGCGACACCGATGCTGACGCCACGGGCACTGGCGAGGTGTGCCACCTCGGCAGCCAGCTGGTCACGGTGAGATCGTTGGGTACCCACCGCCCACGTCTACCACGACCGCGGCGAACCAGTCCCGGTCGTCGCGTCCGATCCGGAGCCGGAGGCGAGCCAGGCCGCGACGTCGTGGAGCTTGGTGTTGGTCTCCTGCGAGCTGCGTACGAGAAGGTCGAAAGCCTGGTCGGCGGACAGGTCGAAGCGTTCCATCAGGATGCCCTTGGCCTGCCCGATCATGTCGCGCGTGTCGAGGGCGCGCCGCAGGTTCGCCACGGCGTGCGCGCCGTACACGACCACGCCCACGTGCAGGGCGAACGCCTCGCCGAGGACACGGTCGAGGTGTGCGAACCCGGCGCGGCGGACGGAGTAGAGGTTGACCGCCCCGGGTGCCGCGCCGTGCGGGGCCATCGCGAACGACATCAGGCTGCCGATGCCCGCGTTGACCGCGGCCGGGGCGAAGCGGGGCCAGCGGTCCTCCTCGGCGAAGTCGTCGACCTGGACCACGGAGCTGGTGCCGCTCGTCTGCACGGTCACGCACGGCCCTTCACCGAGCTGGGCCTGCAGGGCGTCGAGGTCGGCGATGCGGGGGTCGCTCGGCGCGCGGGTGACCAGGGCGCCGTCCTCGGTCATGGTGATTCCGCCGTAGTCGGCTCCCGGCACGTTGGCCACAGCGACCTCGATCAACCGGGTCAGGGTCTGATCGAGGTCCTCCAACGCACCTCGTTCGGTCATCCGAGCCGCGCCCTCACCCAACATCGCGGTCAGCGCACTCAACTCGTCGGGGCGCACCCGGGTCACTTCCTCTCGTGGGGCTCGTCGCGAGACGGCCTGGTCATCGATTACCGCGGTGTCGCCCGGAGCAGCGGGAGATCATCGGGCGTGCAGGGCCTCGTCGAGGACCTGCACCGCGACCTCACGCAACTTGGTATTGGTGTGCTGCGACCGGCGTCGAAGCACGTCGAACGCGTCCGCGGCGTCGATCCGGGCTCGCACCATGATCACTCCGATGGCCCGGTCGATGGTGCTGCGCGAGTCCAGCGCGGTCTCGAGGTGCTGGTTGCGGTCCTCGCCGGCGGCCAGGCGGGCGGCCAGGGCGACCGCGCCGGCGATCTGTCCGGCGAAGTCGACCCCG
>NZ_JADQDD010000459.1 GCF_019263595.1 Pseudonocardia sp. KRD291
CGATCAAGGCCGTGGCCGAGGCCGGGCCGGGTGAGCCGGCGGCGTAGGGGCGCGGCTTCTGGTCGGTCTCGACCCAGGTGTTGATCACCGGCTCGGCCCAGCGCCAGGCGGCCTCGATCTCGTCGCGGCGCATGAACAGGGTCGGGTTGCCGCGCAGCACGTCCATCAGCAGGCGCTCGTAGGCGTCCGGGAGGCGGTTGCCGAACGTGCGCGCGAAGCTCAGGTCCAGTGCGGCCGGGTGCGGGCGGATGCCGCCGGGGCCGGGCTCCTTGGCCGTCATGTGCAGGCGCACGCCCTCGTCCGGCTGCAGGCGCAGGACGAGGCGGTTCGGCGGGATCTGCTCGCCGAACGCCGGGAAGATCGAGTGCGGGACGGGCTTGAACTGCACGACGATCTCGGACGCCTGCCGGGTCAGGCGCTTGCCGGTGCGCAGGTAGAACGGCACGCCCGCCCAGCGCCAGTTCGCGACCTCGGTGCGCAGCGCGACGAACGTCTCGGTGTCGCTCGGGGTGCGCTCGTCGGGCGTGCCCGCGCGGGACTCGGCCAGCTCGGTGCCGTAGCCCGGCACCGCGGAGCCGTCGACGAGGCCCTCGGTGTACTGGCCGCGGACGGTGTCGCGCACGACGTCCGGGCCGACCAGCGGGCGCAGCGACTGCAGCACCTTGAGCTTCTCGTCGCGCACGCCCTCGCCGTCGATCCGTGCCGGGGGCTCCATCGCGACCAGGCAGAGCAGCTGCAGCAGGTGGTTCTGCACCATGTCGCGCATCGCGCCGGAGCCGTCGTAGTAGTCGGCCCGGCCGCCGACGCCGATCGACTCGGACACGGTGATCTGCACGTGGTCGATCTGCCCGGCGTTCCACAACGGCTCGAACAGGGAGTTGCCGAAGCGCAGGACCAGCAGGTTCTGCACCGTCTCCTTACCGAGGTAGTGGTCGATCCGGTAGATCTGCTCCTCGGAGAACACCGACCCGACCTCGTCGTTGATCGCCTTCGCCGACGCCAGGTCGGTGCCCAGCGGCTTCTCCAGCACGACGCGGGAGGCCTCGTCGACGATGCCGTGGGCGTGGCTGCCGACGCAGATCCGGCCGAAGAGCTTCGGGGCCGAGGCCAGGTAGAGCACCCGGGTGCGACCGTCCGGCGGGCCGAGCAGGTCGGCGAGCACGGACCAGTCGTCGTCGGCGACGTCGAGGGTCACGTGGTGCAGGCGGCGCAGGAAGGTCTCGTGCACCTCGTCGGACTCGCAGCTCGCACCGGTCCAGGCCGGAGCGGTGCGGCGCAGCTCCGAGTCGACCTTGTCGCGGTAGTCGGCGTGGTCGAGACCGGAGCGCGAGACCGCGACGATCCGGGTGTCGGCGTCGAGCTGGCCATCCCGGTCGCGCAGGTAGAGGGCGGGCAGCAGCTTGCGCATCGCCAGGTCGCCGGTGCCGCCGAACACCACGATGTCGGCCGGTTCCATGACGGGAAGGTGCGGCACGGGCCGTCTCCTCCAGGATCGGGTGCCGACCCGCGGGCTGCAGATCGGCGTGTTCTGTACGATACTGCTTCCGTTCGGTCTTTCAAGTGCCATAGGGGTGGAGCTCGGCCGGCGCGGAGCCGGCGACCGCACGTCGTTCCGGGCCGGAACGTAGGGTTCGCGCTCAGGCCAGGCGGCCTGCGCCCTCCGAGGGGGCGGCGCCGAAGGTGACCGGCGCGCTCCAGCCGCGGTCGGCGTAGGCTTTCTCGACCGCGCCGCGGACGGCCGGGACGTCGGCGTCGTCGCAGAGGGCGATCACGCAGCCGCCGAACCCGCCGCCGGTCATCCGGGAACCGTGCGCGCCGGCCTCCCGGGCCACCTCGGCGGCGACGTCGACGTGCGGGACGGTGATCTCGAAGTCGTCGCGCATCGAGGCGTGCGAGGCGTCCAGCGCAGGGCCGATCGTCCGCGGGTCGGACCCCCCGGCGAGCAGCGCGACGACGTCGCGGACCCGGTCGTTCTCGGTGACGATGTGCCGGGCGCGGCGGCGGATCCGCTCGTCGGGCAGGGCGGCGACGGCGTCCGGGGTGGCGTCGCGCAGGGCCCGCACGCCCAGGGCCGCGGCCGCGGCGGCGCAGTCGGCGCGGCGCTCGCCGTACCGGCCGTCGGCGTGCGCGTGCGGCGCCCGGCTGTCGATCACCAGCAGGGTCAGGCCGTGCTCGGCGAGCGGGAACGGCGTGAGCTCGATCGTGTCGTCGCGGGTGTCGAGGAACACCAGCCGCTCCGGGCGCCCGTGCATCGAGGCCATCTGGTCCATCCCGCCGGTGGGCGCGCCGACGAAGTCGTTCTCCGCCCGCCGGGCCAGCACCGCCAGCGGGCTCGGGCCGACCACCACCCCGGCCAGGTCGGCGAGCGCGACCCCGACCGCGCACTCCAGCGCGGCCGACGACGACAGCCCGGCCCCGACCGGGACGTCGCTGTCGAGCACGATGTCCACCTCCGGCACCGGGTGACCGGCCTCGCGCAGCGCCCAGAACATCCCGGCGACGTAGCCGGCCCACCCGGGCACGTCACCGGGCACCACGGCCGCGGCGCGGAACTCGACGACGTCGGCCTCCTGTGCGCTGCTCACCGTCGTCCGCGACCCGGACGCCGGCGCCGCGGCGACGACGGTGCGGTGCGGCAGCGCGAACGGGAGCACGAACCCGTCGTTGTAGTCGGTGTGCTCGCCGATCAGGTTGACCCGGCCCGGCGCGAACCACGCCCCCGCGGGCGCGCGCCCG
>NZ_JADQDD010000046.1 GCF_019263595.1 Pseudonocardia sp. KRD291
GTGCCCGACTCGACCGTCTGCCCAGCGGTCCCTTCCACCGCCGCGTCATGCTCCTGGCCGGCCTGACCTTCGTCTTCGAGGTCGGTGACCAGGGCGCCGTCGGGATGGCCGCCTCCGCCCTGCGCGAGCACCTCGGCGTGGGCCTGCAGGGGGTCGCCTTCGCGGTCTCCGCCATGTATCTCGGTCTGCTGGCCGGTGCCGTGGCCGCCGGCCAGCTCGGTGACCGTCTGGGCAGGCGCACCCCGCTGATCTGGGGCATGGCCGGCATGGCGCTGTTCTCCGCGCTCGCCGCGCTCTCGCCGAACATCACGGTGCTGGTCCTGTTGCGCCTGCTCACCGGCGTGTTCCTCGGCGCGGCGTACGTCGGGGTGGTGGTCTACCTGAGCGAGGTGTTCCCGCACCGCAGGCGGGCGCTCGCCCTCGCGGTGGCGGTCTCGGTCGGCACTCTGGCCACCGTCGGGCTGACCCACTTGGCCGGCGTCGTGGTCCCGATGGGGGAGCACGGCTGGCGGATCATCTTCGCGCTCGGCCTGCTCGGCCTGCTGGTGGTGCCCGCTTGCCGGCGGCTGCCCGAGTCGCCCCGGTGGCTGGTCGCCAAGGGCCGCACCGAGGAGGCCGAGCAGGCCCTGCGCGGCATCGAGGAGAGCACCGCGGCCCGCCGCGGCCCGCTACCGGAGCCGGTCGTGCCCGAGCTCGTGCACGGGGCTGGTGCCGGGCCTGCCCGGGTCCGCGAGCTGCCCTTCGCCGCACTGTTCCGCGGCCGGCTCGCAGCCACCACGCTGATGCTGATGATCTGCTGGATCTGCTACTCGGCAACGATGCAGGTGACCACCACCTGGACGCCGACGATCCTCGGCGCCCGCGGGTTCGACGCGGCCTCCGCGCTCTCGACCGCCGCCAACCTCACGCTCGGGTCGCTCGTGGGGTCGCTGGTGGCCATCGTGGTCGCCGACCGGTTCCCGCGCCGGGCGATGCTGATCGGGATCGGCCTGATCGGGGCGCTCGCCGCGCTCGCGTTCGGGCTGGCGACCGACCACCTGCTCCTCCTGCTCGCCGGCGGCGCGGTCTTCTTCTTCGCCGGGATCACCTCGCCGGTACTCAACACCTACATGGCGGAGGAGTTCCCGACCGAGGCGCGTGCACGGGGGAGCGGCATCGCATTCTCGGCGGGCCGGCTGACCAACGTGGCCGCCCCCTTCACGATCGCGCTGCTGCTGGGCGCGCTGGGCCACCAGGCGATCGCCTGGGCCAGTTTCGGAGCCTGGCTGCTGCTGGGCGGGTCGGTCCTGCTGCTGGGCAGGCGGCGCCGCGGCGCCACCGGCATGCGGGAGGACGTGTGAGACCACGCAGGAGACATCGGGCCGGGACCCGGTCCGGAGAGGAGCACACGCGATGAGCACAGTGACACCGGTCGACGCCGGACGCGACGAGGTCGAGGAGGCCTTCAGGCATTACTTCCGCACGGGCCCGGTGAACGAGGACTGGAAGGCCTGGTCGCAGCTGTTCACCGAGGACGCGACCTACAACGACCACTTCTGGGGCACCTTCCACGGCCCGTCGGAGATCCAGCGGTTCTTGGAGGGCACCATGTCCTTCGCCGCGCATGTGTACTCGCCGCTGCTGTGGCACGTCATCGACGGCGGCCGGATCGTCTACAAGGTGCTCAACCGGGCTGACAACCCGGTGGCGGGCCGCCCGCCGCTGGAGTTCCCCTCGCTGCAGGTCATCACCTACGCCGGTGACGGGCGCTGGTCGTCGGAGGACGACTGGTGGACGATCGCCGAGATGAAGCTGTTCAACCAGGCATATCAGGCCGCGCGCGCGGAGGCGGGGGACGCGGCGGCCGACCCGCTCTCCCGCGCCGACTGGGGCGAGATCGAGTGGGCCCGCCCGGAGGAGGGCCACACAGCGACCCCGTCGTGGTTGGGCCAGGACGTGCCCCCGATCGGGAGCATGCGGGAGATGACCTTCGGCGTGCGGCACCCGCGCCCGGCGCGCTGAACCCAGCCCGTGGGAACGACGCTGGCCGAGCTGCTCGACCTCGCGCGGACGGGCCCGCGGGCCTTCCGCGCGAGGTCGCCGCAGCCGTCGACGCCGCAGGTGTTCGGCGGCCAGTTCGTGGCCCAGGCCCTGGTCGCGGCCGGCCGCGACGTCCCGTCGGACCAGGGCCCGCACTCCCTGCACGCCCATTTCCTCGAGCCGGGCGACCCGGCGAGTGTCCTCGACCTCATGGTCGAGCCGGTGCGCGGGGGCGTGGGGCGCACCGTCCGTCGGGTGTCGGTCCGCCAGCACGGCCGCGAGCTGGTGACAGTGCTGGCCTCCTTCGCCGGCGTCCGTCCCGGGCTCGGTCACGAGGCGGTCGAGCCGGGGACATCGCGACTCGCGCACCGCGGGGCCCCGAGTCGCGGGGTCTCGGCGCCCGACCTGCGGGGCGGCCTCGCCGAAGCGTCGGAGGAGACGCTGAGCTGGGTCGCGGCGCTGCGGGCGGTGCTGCCGCTCGAGGTGGCCTTCCCCGAGCCGCCGCCCCGGGACGCGGTGGTCCGCGGCGAGCGGCCCCCGCCGCACCAGCGGGTGCTGGTGCGGGCCGCGGATCCGCTGCCCGCGGATCCGCTGGTGCACGCCGCGGCGCTGGCCTACGCCTCGGATCTGCTGCTGCTCTCGACGGCGCTGCTGCCGCACGGAATGGTCATGGGCGATCCGCGCGCCCGGGCGGTGAGCCTGGACCATACGCTGTGGTTTCACCGCGCGCCCCGAGCCGACGACTGGCTCGACCACGCGATGGAGTCGGAGTGGGCCGGCGACGGGCGCGCCGTCTGCCACGGCCGGATGCGCGATCCCGCGGGCCGGCTCCTCGCCACCGTGGCTCAGGAGGGCACACTGCGGCCGCGGGCCGGGTGAACGGCGCGCGGATTCGGCGTAGACGAAGTCCATCCGGCCCACGCAGTCGACGCGGATCATCGACGTGGCCCGCACCCGGGAGCCGGGTGCGGGCCACGGGCCGCCGATTCTGACGACCGCGTCCAGGTCAGGCGGGTCGCGGGTAGTTCAGCATCCGCCGGGCGTTGGTCTCGACGATCATCTCGACCTCCTCGTCCGGGACGGTCGCGAGCACCTCACTGGCCCGCTTGCGGCTGTTCGGCCAGTTGGAGTCGGAGTGCGGGTAGTCGATCTCCAGCATGATCCGGTCGACACCGATCGCATGCCGGTTGGCCAGACCGTGCTCGTCGTCGATGAAGCACCCCCAGAAGTGCTGCCGGAACAGGTCCGACGGCCGGGTCTCCTTGTCCATGTCCTGGTACCAACGGTGCCGTTCCCAGGTGTAGTCCGTGCGCTCGAGGATGTAGGGCACCCAGCCGATGCCGCCCTCGGCCAGGGAGATCTGCAGGTCCGGGAACCGTTGCAGTGCCCCGGAGAGCAGCAGGTCGACGGTGCTCCACATGAGGTTCGACGAGAACAGGGCCGTGGCCACGGCGAACGGCACGTTGTCGGTGGCCATGTCGAGACCGGGGGCCTTGCCCGAGAACGAGAAGCCGGGCACGAACGAACCGGACCCGAAGTGCAGCGACACCGGCATGCCGGTCTCGGAGCACGCCTGCCACAGCGGGTCCCAGTGCCGGGTGTGGAACGACGGCAGACCCAGCGGCACGGGACTGTCCGGGAAGGAGATCGTGCGCGCCCCCTTCGCCGCCGTGCGCCGGGCCTCGGCGGCCGAGGCCTCGACGTCCCAGACCGGGAGGATCGCCAGCGGGAGGAATCGATCCGGGGCGGTGGCGCACCATTCGTCGATGTAGAAGTCGTTCCACGCCTGCACGCAGAGCAGCGCGAGGTCCTTGTCCCGGGCGCGGAAGAACGTGCCGCCGGCGAACCCGGGGAACGACGGGAAGCACAGCGCGGCCTGCACGCCGTCCAGGTCCATGTCCTTGACCCGGGCCGCGGGGTCGTAGCAGCCCGGGATCATGTCCTCGTACCGGACGGGGTCCATGCCCCATTCCTCCACCGGCTTGCCGGCGACGGCGTTGAGGCCGATGGTCGGGAACTGCCTGTCCTCGTAGTGCCAGATGTGCTTGCCGTCGAGCTCGACGATCCGCGGCGCCTCGGCGAGGTACCGCTGGGGGATGCGGTCCTGCCACACCCGCGGGTGCTCGATGAGGTGGTCGTCCACCGAGACGATCTGGTGGTGTTCCTGCAGTGGCATCCTTGCCTCCGAGACATTCTTTCTGACGCAGTGTGCACTCGACTGTATATGCTGTCCCGAGGCGTCCACCAGTGCTGGGAGGAACGGACATGACCGACGCACGCGACGAGGCTGCCGTCGAGCGGCCCGACGACGACGACCACGACCTGCTGACCTTCGGTGAGGCGGGGGCACGGCTGGAGATCGAGATCCGGGACATGCGCAAGCGGATCGAGAAGCTCCGGCTGGAGACCCCGCTCGACGAGGTTGGGGTTGCGGCAGCTGAACGGCGGCTCGCGGACCTGCAGGAGGGGCAGGCCCGCAACGCCGCTCAGCCGATCAACGACGAGAACTTCGAGAAGTTCTTCGGCTACCGGGGAACCGCGCGCCGCAACACCACATGGTGAGGCGCGGGTGCACCCGCTGACCGGGCCCGTCACTCCTCGGGGTGACGGGCCCTTCTGCTGGGCTGGGCAGTGTCAATGTCAGATGACGATGCCTCGGAGTCGTTCATGCCTGGTCACGTGCACCTTAGGAATGGCGTTGCTGTCAGGTCTCTCTGCGTGACCCTTGACATGCCCGAGTCGGCCTGCCAGCTTCAGAATCACGTTTCGCAGTGATGGACATCGGGTTCCCACCGCGGGCGTCCACCGGACCCCCGGACCCGGCCCAAGCGGCCGGGCCGGTGGGCCGTCCGGTGTTCCACCGACACGATGGGCATGCCGATGTCGTCATCTCTCGAGTCGTCCGAGCCGCGGACGCTCACGATCGGCAGGGCCGGGGCACGGCTCGACCGCCTGCCGACCGGTCCTTTCCACCGCCGGGTGCTGCTGGTCGCGGTCGTCGCCTTCGTGTTCGAGATCGGCGACCAGACCGCGACGGGCCTGGTCGCCGCCTCCCTGACGACTCACCTGAACACCTCGCTGACCGGGGTCGCCTTCGCGGTCTCGGCGATGTACCTGGGCCTGCTCGTCGGGTCGCTGATCGCCGGGCAGTTGGGGGATCGGTATGGTCGCCGCTCCACCTTGGTCTGGGGCATGGCTGCGATGGCGGTGTTCTCCGCGCTGGCCGCCTGCTCGCCGAACATCACCGTGCTCGTGCTGCTGCGGTTCCTGACCGGGATCGGCCTCGGTGCGACCTACATCGGCATCGTGGTCTACCTCAGCGAGCTCTTCCCTGCCCGCAGGCGCGGACTCTCGCTCGCCGTCGGCGTCGCGGTCGGCACCGTCGGCTCGGTCCTGCTCACCGTCGTCGCCCGGGCCGTCGTCCCGCTCGGCGACCACGGCTGGCGGATCGTCTACCTCGTCGGGATCCTCGGCCTGCTCGCCGTCCCGGCCTGCCGCAAGCTCCCCGAGTCGCCGCGCTGGCTGCTCGCCCGCGGGCGGGCAGACCAGGCCGAGGCCGTGCTGACCCGGATCGAGGAGGAGACCGCGGCCAAGCGGGGTGCCCTGCCCGAGCCGGAGGAGCCGACGGTGCCCGCGGCCGAGCCCCGGTCGCTGCCCTTCTCCCGGCTGTTTCGCGGATCGTTGCTGCGCAGCACGGTGATGCTGATGATCGTGTGGATCTGCTATTCGGCGGTGCAGCAGGTGACCTCAACCTGGACCCCCACCATCCTGGTGTTCCGCGGCTTCACCCAGGCCGAGGCGCTCTCGTTCACCTCGCTGATCGTGCTCGGCTCGCTGGCGGGCTCGATCGTCGCGATCTTCATCGCGGACAGGCTGCCTCGTCGGGCCGGGCTGGTGGCGTTCACCTTGATCGCCGCGGTGGCGGCGCTGTGCTTCGGCTACGCCACCAACATTGCGCTGCTGATCACGGCCGGCTTCGCCATCTTCTTCTTCGCCGGCGGCGCGTCTCCGCTGATCAACGCCTACATGGCCGAGGAGTTCCCGACGGACCTACGGGCCCGGGGGAGCAGCGTGGCCTTCTCGACCGGCCGGCTCACCAACGTGCTCGCTCCGTTCACGATCGCCGCGGTGCTCGCCTCGCTCGGCTACCAGGCCATCGCGATCGGCACCTTCGCGGCATGGGCGTTGATCGCGGTGGCCGCCCTGGTGCTGGGCCGCCGCCGGTCCCGGACGGCGGACATGGTCGAGTCCGCCTGAGCGGAGCCTGCGGAGCGAACATCGGCACCTGAGCGGAGCCTGCGGAGCGAACATCGGCACCTGAGCGGAGCCTGCGGAGCGAATGTCGACGCTGGAGTCACGTTCTAGCGGTCCCGTCCGCCACTTCGTGACGCTCACCTGCTCCGGCCTGGCTCCGTGTCCTCGAGGAGGGAGCCTCGAGTGTCACGTTGTGGCGGGCTCAACGACCATTTCGTGACCGCCGGGCTCGGCCCGCCGTCGAGGCCCGTCGAGCGTCACCTTCTGCCGGTTCCCGCACCATCATGTGGCGCTCGATCGACTGTCCGGGCCGAACGCGGCCGAGCGAGCCATGGTGCGACAGCTCCACCCGCCCCACCTCGTCACGACCGACCGGCCCTCGGTCGGGTCGCACGAGCCCGGACGTCGGTTCTGGCGCGATACGGCTGTTCACCGTGACGCGTCCGGCCCGACGATCACGGGTGAGCGTGACACCACGGTCGTCCCGGCCACGGCCGACGACCCTCACGTCACTCTCACCCGTGGGCGGGCCACCGCAGGGCACCGCGCCGACCCGTCTCGACGCCGGGTGGCGAGCCATCGGCGTGCGGCCCGACCACACTCACAATCACGTCCCCGAACCACTGGACAACTCACAGGAGCGTCGCCCGCCGGGCTCGGCCCATTCTGGCCACCCCTGTGTTCCGAGCGCCACCTTCAGCGCACCATCATCGCGCCGCCGTCGACGGCGAAGATCTGCCCGGTGATGAACCGCGACCCCGGCCCGGCCAGGAAGACCATGAGCGGCACCAGGTCCCGGTCGACGTCGCCCAGTCGGCCGTCGATCGGCATCTGAGCGGCCATGTGGGTGTCGTGCGCGGCGAGCTGCTCGGGCGTCATCGACGCCCGAGTGGTGGCGTACATCGGGGTGGAGATGGCCGGGGCGATGCAGTTCACCGTGATCCCGGTGTGTCCCCACTCCTGCGCGACGGTGCGGGTCCACGCGAGTACGGCGCCCTTGCTGGCGGAGTAGTGGGCCTTGTTGCGCAGCCCGATGACCCCGGCGGCGGAGGCGAAGTTGAGGATCCGCCCGCCCGTGGCGTGCAGGTGGCGGTAGGCCGCCTGGTTGGTCAGGAACGTGCCGGTGGCATTGATCGCCATGACCTTCTGCCACTCGGCCAGCGGGATCTGCTCGGCCGGCGTGCCGGGTGCGATCCCCGCGGCGTGCACGAGCACGTCGAGCCCGCCGAGCAGCTCGGCGGCCCGGTCGAACGCGGTGTCGACGGACTCCTGGTCGGTCACGTCGGCGTGGACGAACTCGGCGGTGCCCGGCCCGGCGGCCGCGGCCTTGGCGGCGATCTCGGTCCCGGCGTCGTCGGCGACGTCGCAGGAGACCACCGCGCCGCCTTCGCGGACGAAGGCGGCGACCACGCCCGCGCCCATCCCGCTGGCGCCTCCGGTGACAAGTACACGAACTCCGGGCAGCGATCCGGTCATGCCATGTCCTCTCGTGGGGCCGGTGCGGGTGCCGGTGCCGGTGTCGATCTCATCGGCCCGCGGCCCGGGTGGGGGCGATGACCTGCTCGCCGTACGCGCGCAGGGCGTCGAGGGCCGCGTCGGCCCCGTCGAGCGGGATATGCACGAACACCGAGGTGACCCCGGCCTTCGTGTACCGATCGAGCTCGTCGAGGTGTGCCGCCGGGTTGGGAAGCCCGCCCGCCTCGGCGGGGGCCGGCCCCTCGAGCTGCACCTGCAGCGTCGCGGGGTCACGGTCGGCCTCGGCGAATCGCGCGCGCAGCTCGGTGACGGCATCGCCGAGCTCCTCGATCGACTCGATCTCGGAGGTCCGCAGCGACGAGGCGGAGCGGCCGGAGGTGAGCATCGGCGACCAGCCGTCGCCGTAGCGCACCACCCGTCTGCGGGTCAGCGGGCTGTTTCCGCCCAGCCAGATCGGCAGCCTGCGCTGCACCGGCCGGGGCCGCAAGACCTGGTCCACGGCGAGGAACCGGGTGCCCTCGACGTGGTAGGGCTCGCCGCTCCAGGCCTCCCGCACCGTGGCCACTGCCTCGTCGAAGAGGGCGTTGCGCTGCTCGAAGTCGCTTCCCACGGCGGCGAACTCGGAGCGCAGGTACCCGGTGCCGGCGGCCACCGTCAGCCGTCCGCCCGACAGGATGTCCACCGTGGACAGCGTCTTCGCCAGCATCGGCGGGTTGTGGTAGGGCAGCACGAGCAGGTGCGGCATGAGCCGTAGCCGGGTGGTGACTGCTGCGCAGTAGGTCAGCGCGGCCAGCGGGTCGAACGTGTCGTGCCCGCCGGACTCCTTCCACTTGCGGGAGGGGGCGGGGTGCTCGCTGAACCCGATCGCGTCGAACCCCGCCTCCTCCGCGGTGCGGGCGATCGAGGTGAGAACGTCGGGGCGCAGGAGATCAGTCGAGTACTCGACGCCCCGCTCGATGGGGTACTCCACGGTGAACTTCACTGGAGGGCTCCTCAGGTGCCGTCGGTGATGGTGGTGCCGCCGTCGACGACCAGCACGTGGCCGGTGACGAACGCGGCCGCGGGCGAGGCGAGGAACACGACCGCCCCGGCAACGTCGGTGGGTGTGCCGACCCGGCGCAGCGGGGTGGCCGCGATGCGGCCCGCCGCGCGGGCGGGGTCGGCGACGACGGGGACGGTCATGTCGGTGGTGATAAGGCCGGGGGCCACGGCGTTGACCCGGACCCCGCGCGGACCCCACTCGACGGCGAGGTTGCGGGCGAGGGCGACCAGGGCAGCCTTGGTCACGGAGTAGAGGCCCACCGCGGAGCTGCCGCGCAGGGCGGCGATGCTGGCGGTGAGGACCGCAGTCCCGCCGCGCTCGGCCAGGTGCGGCAGGGCGTGCCGGGCCAGGCGCAGCCCGCTCGTGAGGTTGACGGTCATGATCCGCTCACAGGTGGCGTCGTCGACGTCGGTCAGCGGGCCCGGCGGTGGGGTGAGACCTACGTTGGACACGAGCACGTCGAGCGCGCCGAGCTCGGCGGCGACGGCCGGGACCACGGCGTCGACCTCGGCCGCGACCGCGACGTCGCAGGGCAGCGCGACCGACCTGCCCCCGGCGGCCCGGATCTCGGCGGCGACCGCGGCGCATCCGGCCGGTTCGTTGCCCGCGACCGCGACCGCGGCGCCCCGGTCCGCGAGCCGTAGCGCGGACTCCCGCCCGATGCCCCGGCTCGCGCCGGTGACCAGGGCGACCCGTCCGGAGAGATCGAACAGGTCCCTCATTCTGCCGCCCGCCCGGCTGCGGTGGTCAAGACGATCTTGCCGGTCGCCCGCCGGTCCGCGACCAGGCGCAGCGCCTCGGCAGCGCGCTCGAGCGGTAGCCGCGCGGAGACGACCGGCCCGATTCCCTTGTCCCGCAGGGCCGCCAGCTCGGTGGTGTCGCGGGCGTACGTGGTGGCCTCGTGCTCGGCGAACCCACGGATCTCGAACCCGCGGACCTGCACGTCCTTGAGCAGCAGCAGGTTCAGCGGGATCCGGGGGATTGCGCCGGAGGCGAAACCGACCGCGACGAACCGGCCGCGCCGGCGCATCGCACGCAGCATGACCTCGGCGAGGTCACCGCCCACCTGGTCCAGCACGACGTCCGGGCCGCCGCAGAGTTCGCGGATCCGTTCCCGGACGGCCGGCGGGTCGGGGTGGTCCTCGAGCGCGAGCACGGCGTTCGCCCCGAGGTCGCGGCAGAACGCCGCCTTCTCCCGGGTCGAGGCGACCGCGAGGACCCTGGCGCCGAGCGCCCGGCCGAGGACGACCGCGGCCGAGCCCACTCCGCCCGCCGCGCCGGTTACGGCCAGCCACTCGCCGGGCGCCAGCTCGGCCGTCGTGCGCAGGGCCGAGTAGGCGGTCGCGAAGGTGACGCCGCCCGCCGCGGCGAGGCCGAGGTCGCCATCCGGCGGGGCGACGGTCAGGGCGTCCGCGGGGACGGCGATCCGTTCGGCGAACGCCCCGGTCATGACCTGTCCGCGGACCCGGTCGCCCGGCCGGGGAGCGTCGGCCCCCGCGCCTGCGGTGAGCACCACGCCGGCGAACTCGCTGCCGGGCGTGAACGGGGTCGGCACGCTGACCTGGTAGCCGTCCGCGACGAAGAGCACGTCGGGGAAGTTCACTGCGGCGGCATGGACTTCGACGAGGACCTCCCCGGGCCCCGGCTCGGGATCCGGGAGCCGTCCGAACTCGAGCAGTTCGGGCGGCCCGTACCGGACGCACCGCATCGCGATCACGGGGCCACCGTGCCCAGAACGTGATTCTGCACATCACGGAAGCTAGTTCGGGAACGCCTCGCGGTCAACGGGCCGGCCGACAGCCGTCCTCAGCAGCGGAGCGACGAGCGTGACGAGCTGGGCCCGGGGCAGTGTCGCGGGATCAGCTTCGAGGAGCCGGGACGGCGGCCCCGACAGCTCCGAGGCAGAAGTCCACGAGATGGTCCCGTTCGGCGGCGTCGGGTGTCGTGCCGAACACGACGTGACGTTGCAGCACGCCCATGACGGTCTCCTGCAGCAGCTGCGCATCGCGGTCCGGGTCCGGCCGGCCGAGCGCTGCGAGCGATGCCGTCAGCAGCCGACCGAGGCGGTCCAGCAGGCGGAGTCCTGAGGGTTCGCGCATCCGCTCGGTGAGAGCCATCTGGCGCATCACCGCGCTGCCCTGGCGGGCCGCGTCGGCCCGGACGAGCTGGATGAGAAGGCCGTCCACCCAGGCGACGAGCTGCTCACCGGGGTCCTCGTGCTTGGCCATCTGGTGGGCGAGGTAGCTCGCCACGCGCACGAGCCCGCGCTCGACGACCGCCAGCAGTAGGTCGGGCTTGCCGGCGAAGTACCGGTAGAAGGTCTGGTTCGAGGTCCCGGCCTCGGCCACGATGTCGACCACCTTCGGCTCGGCCGGCGCCACCCGCTCCGCGACCCGCAACGCGGCATCGAGGATCAGCTCCACCTCGCCGAGGGCATCGCGCTGCTGGCGGGCCGTGCCCCGCTCGACCGCGGCCCGGACCGAGCCCGGCACGTCCTGCCATTCCATGTCCCGCATTCTGACCGGCCCGGGCGGGCATGCGTACACGCGGGGGTAGTCCTGATCAGAATTCTATTCTATGCTCAGCGAAACGTGATTCTGAACGGCAGGAGACGACCATGTCCGAGAGCGTAACGCGGCCCCGGTGGGTGCAGGGGTGACCGCCGGGACCACGGCTGGCGCGGGGCTCGACACCGACGCGCTGGCCCGCTGGATGGATGCCGAGGGCCTGCCCGGTGCGGGGGAGCGGCCGGTCCTGGAACGGCTCTCCGGCGGTTCACAGAACGAGCTGTACCGGGTGCAACGCGGTGGTGTCGCGTCGGTGTTGCGGATGCCCCCGGCCCACGCGGTCGACTCCCGGGTCGATGGCCTGCGCCGCGAGCTGCGCCTGGTCCGGGCTCTGAAGGGGACGGACGTGCCGCACGCCGAGCTGCACGGAGGCGAGGACACCGGCGAGGTGCTCGGCATGCCGTTCTACCTCATGGCCGCGGTCGACGGCTGGTGCCCGGCGGACGGCCGGACCTGGCCCGCCCCGTTCGACACCGATGTCGAGGCCCGCCGCGGCCTGGCGTTCCAGCTGGTCGACGGGATCGCGCGGCTTGCGCGCGTCGACTGGAAGGCGCGGGGCCTGGATGGCTTCGGCCGGCCCGAGAACTTCCACGAACGGCAGGTGGACCGTTGGCTGGCCTTCCTCGGCGACTACCGGTTCCGCGAGCTCCCCGGTCTCGACGAGGCCGCGGCCTGGCTGCGCGAGCACCGGCCCGCCACGTGGAGTCCCGGAATCATGCACGGCGACTACCAGTTCGCCAACGTCATGTACGCCCCCGGCGCCCCCGCCCGGCTCGCGGCGATCATCGACTGGGAGATGACGACGATCGGCGACCCGCTGCTCGACCTGGGCTGGGCGCTGCTCGGCTGGCCGGGCGAGGAACCCGATCCGGCGTCGATCTCCTACATCGACATCTCCGGAATGCCCCGGCGCTCCGAGCTGCTCGCGCACTACGAGCAGGTCAGCGGCCGATCCACGGAGGACATCGAGTACTACCTGGTGCTGGCCAACTGGAAGCTCGCCGTGGTGCTGGAGAAGAGCTATGCCGCGTTCGTCCGCGGCGAGCCGGTCGACCCGAAGGTCGAGGCGTTCGGGCAGATCGTGCTCGACCTGCTGGGCACGGCGGCGCGGTTGGCCGGCGCACCGGTGAAGGGGGGCTGAGCATGGGATACGCCGACGAGCTGTTCGACCTGACCGACCGGGTCGTACTGGTCACCGGGGGCAGCCGCGGGTTGGGGCGTGAGATGGTGCTCGCCTCGGCCCGGTGCGGCGCGGACGTCGTGATCGCGAGCCGCAACGTCGAGACGTGCGCGACGCTGGCGAAGGAGGTCGAGGAGACCACCGGCCGCGCCGCGCTGCCCTACGGGGTGCACGTGGGCCGCTGGGACCAGATCCCCGGCCTCGTCGACGCCGCGTACGACCGGTTCGGCAAGGTGGACGTCCTGATCAACAACGCCGGGATGTCGCCGACCTACGACACCCTGACCGACGTCACCGAGAAGCTGTTCGACTCCGTCCTCAACCTGAACCTGAAGGGGCCCTTCCGGCTCAGCGCGCTGGTGGGGGAGCGGATGGTCGCGGCGGGGCGCGGTTCGATCATCAACGTCAGCTCCACGGGATCGATCCGCTCGTCGGAATGGATCATTCCGTACGCGGCGGCGAAGGCGGGCCTGAACTCGCTCACCGACGGGTTCGCCCAGACCCTCGGGCCCACGGTCCGGGTCAACACGCTGATGTCCGGCCCGTTCTTCACCGACGTCAGCAAGCACTGGGACCTCGACTCGGTCGCTGAGTCGTCCAAGGCGCACGCCCTGCAGCGCACCGGACAGCCCCCGGAGATCGTCGGGGCCGCGCTGTACCTGGCCTCCGACGCGTCCAGCTACACCACCGGCGCGACGCTGAGGGTCGACGGCGGCATCCCGTGAACCAGCCCTGACCCGAGTCCGACGAGATCCGAGGAGGAGCCCGCGATGGCGTGGGACTTCAGCACCGACCCCGACTACCAGGCCAAGCTCGACTGGGCTGCCGAGTTCGTCGACACGAAGGTGTCGCAGCTCGACCTGCTCTGGCCGCACGACGTGTACAAGCCGATGACGCCCGAGCAGCGCGCGATCATCGACCCGATGAAGAAGGAGGTCCGCCAACAGGGTCTCTGGGCCTGCCACCTCGGCCCCGAGCTGGGCGGCGAGGGCTACGGGCAGATCAAGCTCGCGCTGCTGAACGAGGTGCTCGGCCGCTCACACTGGGCGCCGCGGATCTTCGGGACCCAGGCCCCGGACACCGGCAACGCGGAGATCATCGCCCACTACGGGACGTCCGCGCAGAGGGCGCGCTACCTCGACCCACTGCTCGAGGGCGACATCGTGTCCTGCTTCTCGATGACCGAGCCGCAGGCCGGAGCCGATCCCGGCGAGTTCACCACCAGGGCCGTCCGCGACGGGGACGACTGGGTGATCAACGGGGCGAAGTTCTTCTCCTCCAATGCGCGCTGGGCCGAGTTCCTGATCGTCATGGCGGTCACGAACCCCGAGGCGAACCTGCGCCACCGGATGTCGATGTTCCTCGTGCCCGCGGACACCCCGGGCATCGACATCGTCCGCAACGTGGCGTTGTTCGGCGACCCGGAGGGTGAGGGTTCGCACGCCCTGATCGAGTACCGGGACGTCCGGGTTCCCGCCGATGCGCTACTCGGGGACGAGGGCGACGCATTCGGCGTCGCCCAGACCAGGCTGGGCGGCGGCCGGGTGCACCACGCGATGCGCACGGTCGGGCTGGCCCAGCAGGCGCTGGACATGATGGGCGAGCGGGCGCTGTCGCGGCGCACCCGCGGCCGGGTGCTCGGGGACATGCAGGCGGTGCAGATGCACCTCGCCGAGTCCTACCTGCAGGTTCAGCAGTTCCGACTGCTCGTGCTCAACACGGCCTGGAAGATCGAGCGGTACAACGACTACCAGAAGGTCCGCAAGGACATCGCCGCGATCAAGGTGCTCACGCCGAAGGTTCTGCACGACGTCGCGCAGCGCGCGGTACAGGTGCACGGCGCCCTGGGCGTGACCGACGAGATGCCGTTCATGGGCATGATCCTCACCGCACAGTCGCTCGCGCTCGCGGACGGGCCGACCGAGGTCCACCAGGTGACCGTCGCGAAGCAGCTGCTGCGCGGCTACCGGGCTGCGGAGGGGGACTGGCCGAGCGCCCACCTCCCGCCGCGGCGCGAGGCTGCCCGCGCGGCGCTGCTCGGCGGGTGAGCCGGCGGGGCGCCGAACGCTAGTCTTCTGACAGCGTGTCCACTAGAGTTCAGGTGTGGGTGACGGTGCCCGGGTAGCTCCCGGTTCGGTCGACGAGGTCGACGTGCTCGTCGTCGGGGCCGGGTTCGGCGGGATGTATGCGCTGCACGCCCTGCGTGGCCGCGGTTTCTCGGTCCGGGTGGTCGAGCGAGGTCACGGCGTCGGCGGCACCTGGTACTGGAACCGGTACCCCGGCGCGCGGTGCGACATCGAGAGCCTCGAGTACTCGTACTCCTTCTCACCCGAGCTGGTCCGGGAGTGGGAGTGGACGCAGCGCTACCCCACCCAGCCGGAGATGCTGGCCTACGCCGAGCACGTCGCGGACCGGTTCGACCTGTGCCCGGACATCACGTTCGGCACGTCGGTCACCTCGGCCGAGTACGTCGAGGACGCCCGCCGGTGGGGGATCCGCACCGATACCGGCGAGGTGATCGATGCGCGGTTCCTCGTCCTGGCGACCGGCGTGTTGTCCGCAGCGGCGGTGCCCGAGCTTCCCGGGCAGGACCGGTTTCGCGGGCGGGTGGTGCACACCGGGTCCTGGCCCGACGACGTCGAGGTCGAGGGCCTGCGGGTCGGGGTCATCGGCACCGGTTCGTCGGGCATCCAGGTCGTCCCGCACCTCGCCGCACGGGCCGCCGAGCTGACGGTCTTCCAACGCACCGCGAACTACAGCATCTCCGCCGCGAACGAACCCCTCGATGCCGCGTACGTGCAAGAGGTGCGGGATCACTACGAGGAACTGCGCGAACGGGCCCGCTGGTCTTTCACCGGATCCACCGTGCCGATCATCCGCGAGTCCGCCCTCGCGGTCGGCGAGCGGACGCGCCGCCGGCGGTTCGAGGAACGCTGGCGGCGCGGCGGGTTCGCCTTCCTCGGCGCGTTCGACGACATCATGCGCGACCTGCGGGCCAACCGGCTGGCCGCGGAGTTCGTCGAGGAGCGGATCCGGGCCGCCGTCGACGACCCGGAGACCGCCGAGCTGCTCGTCCCGCGCGGGCACCCCATCGGGAGCAGGCGGATCTGCGTCGACACCGGCTACCACGCCACCTTCAACCAATCGCATGTCCGGCTCGTCGACGTGCGCGAGGCGCCGATCACCGGGCTGTCCGCGGAGGGGGTGCTGACCGCCGACGGCGCCGAGCGCCCCCTCGACCTGCTCGTCCTCGCCACCGGGTTCGACGCGATGACGGGATCGTTCGTGCGGATCGACGTGCGGGGCCGAAATGGGCGGACGCTGCGCGAGGCGTGGGCGGAGGGGGCCCGAACCTATCTGGGCCTGCAGGTCTCCGGCTTCCCCAACCTGTTCACGCTGACCGGCCCCGGCAGCCCCGCGGTCTTGTGCAACATGTTCCTGGCGATCGAGCAGCACGTCGACTGGGTCACCGGGCTGCTCACTCACCTGCGCGAGCACGGGATCGACACCGTCGAGGCGGATCCCGGGGCCGAGGCCGAGTGGGGCGAGACGGTCGCTGCGGCCGCCGAGCGGACCTTCTACCCGATGGCCGACTCGTGGTACTCGGGCGCCAACGTGCCGGGCAAGGCCCGAGGATTCCTGCCCTATGCGGGCGGCGTCGGCAAGTACCGCCGCATCTGCGAGGCGGTGGCCGCGGACGAGTACCGCGGGTTCCTGCTCACCGCACCAGTTCCGCAGATCTGACGGGTTCGTAATCCGAGAGGACCACCTGATGGAGATCGAGACCGATGTCGCCGTCGTCGGCGCCGGGCCGTGCGGCACGACTCTGGCCAACCTGCTCGGGCGGGCCGGGGTCCGCGCGGTCGTGCTGGACCGCGAGCCGGACGTCACGCCCTACCCGCGCGCCGTCGCGATCGACGACGAGTCACTGCGGACCCTGCAGACCGCGGGGGTGATCGACGATGTGCTGCCCGACCTGATCCGGAACGCGCCGATCCGTTACCACTCATCCACCGGGCGGATCCTTGCGCACGTCGGCCCGAGCGGGCGCCCGTACGGCTGGCCGCGGCGCAACCTGTTCCTGCAGCCGTTGCTCGAGCGTTCGCTGCGCCGCGGGCTGGAGCGGTTCCCGCACGTCTCGCTGCACACCGGCACCGAGGTGACCGGGCTGGAGACGAGACCGGACGGTGTCCGGCTGGAGGCGAAGGCTGGGGAGGGCCGGCTCGCGGTCGCGGCCCGCTACGCGATCGGCGCCGACGGCGGCCGCAGCTTCCTGCGCGAGGCGGTGGGTGTCCCGCTGGAGGGCAGCACCGCGCCCTCGCGCTGGCTCGTGGTCGACGTCGCCGAGGACACCCTCGACGCCCCGTACTCGGCCGTGTACTGCGACCCCGACCGCCCCACGATGACCATCCCGCTGCCGTACGCGCACCGCCGGTTCGAGTTCAAGCTGCTCTCCGGCGAGGACGACGACCGCGTCGCGGGGGAGGAGTTCGTGGCGGACATGCTGCGCCGCTTCTACCCGGGGGCGCTGCCTCGGGTGGAGGGTCGCCGGGTCTACTGGCACCACTCGCGGATCGCCGCGACCTTCCGGTCGGGGCCGGTCTTCCTGGCCGGCGACGCCGCGCACCTGCAGCCGCCGTTCTTCGGCCAGGGCATGAACTCCGGGATCCGGGACGCAACGAACCTGGCCTGGAAGCTTGCCGCGGTCACCGCGGGCAGGGCCGGCCCCGCCCTGCTCGACAGCTACGACGCCGAGCGGCGGGGGCACTCCACCGCGATGGTGTCCTTCGCTACCCGGGTCGGCTCGATGTACCAGCCGCGCAGCCGCCGCACGGAGGTCGTGCGGGACGGGTTCTTCCGTGCGGTGCAACGGATCCCGGGCGCGCGGGACTACATCCTGCAGATGAAGTACAAGCCTGCGCCGTGCTACACCGTCGGTGCCGTGGTGCCGGGGCCCGACGCCGGGTCGCCGGTCGGGCGGCAGTTCGGCCAGCCCCGGATGGAAGCGGCCGACGGCGCCCCCGGGCTGCTCGACGACATCCTGGACCGGACCGGCGAGGGGGCCGGCCCGGTCCTCGCCGTGATCGGGTTGACCGCCGACCCCGCCGACCACCTCGGCACCGCCGCCCGGGACAGGCTGGCGCGCGCTGGCGGGCACCTGTTCGCCGTCCGGCCCGGGGGCCCGGCCGCCCGGGCCGGAGCGTCCGCGCCCGGCCGGTCCACCGCGCTCGTCGACGCCGACGGCGCCTTCCGTGACCTGCTGCTCGCCCGCCCGCAGGATGAGGTCGTGGTGGTGCGCCCGGACCGGTACGTCGCAGCCGCGTGCCACGCCGTGGAGCTGGAGGGCGTGCTGGACCGGTTGCACACCCTGCTCGGCACCCCCGCCTGATCCGACGCCCGCTGACGACGAGGCCGACCCCGAGGAGGGCCATGACCAGCTCGGCCGGAACCGACTACACCCCGCACACCGAGCGCTCGGCCACCGGCAGCTCGATCGTCTCCGCCCCGCTCGCGGGTGTGCGGGTGCTGGAGATGAGCACCGGCCGCGCCGCGCGCACCGCCGGGATGCTGCTCGCCGACCTCGGCGCCGACGTCGTGCGGGTGCCCGGTGCCGGGGCGCCGACCTGGGACCCGGACGACCCCGGCACACCGGAACACCTCGTCGTCGACCGCGGGAAGCGGTTGCTCGCCGGCCCGGCGGACCTGCCGCGGCTCGCCGCCCGCGCCGAGGTGGTGCTCGACGACTCACCGTCCGGGGCCGCACCCCTGCCCGGCCCAGTGCACGTGGCGATGCCGCCGTACGGCACGGACGGGCCCGACCTCCCACCCGATCCGCTGCTGCTGGCCGCGCTCGGCGGGTTCGCCGGCCACCATCCCGCCGCCGAGCAGGACCGGCCGGTGGCGTCCGTCGTCCCGCTCGTGGAGGCGGTGCACGGCGCCCTGGGCGCGGTCGCCGCCGCCGCAGGCGTCCTCGGCTTCCGCACGACCGGGCACGGCCGGCGGATGGTGGTCAGCGGGCTGCACGCGTCCGCGGCCTGTCTGAGCACGATGATGCTCGAGGGTCTCGACGTCGACCGGGTGTTCTCGCCGGGGGTGCGGCTGCCCGGCTCGCCCAACTTCCGCGCCTACCGGTGCGCGGACGGGCTGTTCCTGCACCTCGCGGCCCTCACCGCGGACTTCTTCCTGCGTGCGCTGGAGGTCCTCGACCGGTTCGAGGTGATGGTCGCGCCCGGGGTGGAGGGGGAGTTCACGAACCTGCTGGTGCCGGAGATCGGCCGGCCGGTGGGGGAGGAGCTGGCCCGGACCTTCGCGACGCGCGACCGCGACGACTGGCTGGTGGACCTCGCTGCCGCGGGCGTACCGGCGGCGCCGGTGCGCACCCACGCCGAGTGGTTGGAGGGGGAGATCGTGGCGGCCGCGGCCCCACCGGTCGTGGCGGCGCACCCGGTGGTGGGCACCGTGACGATGCCCGGGGTGCCGGTGCGGCTGCCGGAGAACCCGGGTGAGATCCGGTACCCGGGCGGGCCGGACCACACGGTCACCGAGGACGAGGTCTGGCCCGGCGTGGTCCCCGCTGATCCCGCCGGCCCCACTGCGGACCGTCCGCTCGCGGGGCTGCGGGTGGTCGACCTGAGCACGTTCCTCGCCGCGCCGTTCGCGAGCACTCTGCTCGCCGACCTCGGCGCCGAGGTGGTCAAGGTCGAGACGATGGGCGGGGACCCCTACCGGGTGTTCAGCGCGTCGTACGCCGCGGTCAACCAGGCGAAGACGGTCGGCGGGCTCGACCTGGCCTCCCCGCCCGGCCGGGCCGCCCTGCTCCGCCTGGCCGGCGAGGCGGACGTGCTGGTCGACAACCTGCGCCCGGCGAGCATGGCCCGCCTCGGCCTGGACGACGCCGTGCTCACCACCGCCGGCCCCCGACTCGTCCGGTGCTCGGTCTCGGCCTTCGGGCGCAGCGGGCCGTTCGCAGAGCTGCCGGGGTTCGATCCCGTGCTGCAGGCGCTGTCCGGCCTGTCGGCGGCGCAGGGCGGGGCGGGTGATCCGGTCGCGACCACCGCTCCCGTCGTCGACGTGGCCACCGGGGCGCTCGCTGGATTGGGGGCGTTGGCGGCCCTCGTGGCCCGCGACCGGACCGGACGGGGCCAGCACGTCACCGCCTCGCTCGCGGCGACGTCGACGTTCCTGCAGCTCGAGGAGTTGACCACCTACGGCGGGCGGCCGCCCGTCGCGACGGGCGGCCTCGACCACGCCGGCCCGGGGCGGACCCACCGGTTGTACCTGGCCGCCGACGGCTGGGTCGCGGTCGCCGCGAGGACGTCGGCGCAGGTCGGGGCCTTCCTCGGCGCCGCGGGGCCGGATCCGGCGACCGAGCTGGCCCGGCACCCCGTCGCCCACTGGACTTCGATCTTCGCCGGCCTCGGCGTCCCGGCCTGCCGGGTCCTTCCGCGGGCCGGCGCCGTCCGGGACCCCGTGTTCGTGGCGGAGGGACTGACCCACGTCGTCCGGGACCCGGAGCTGGGCCGGTTCCGGATGGTGCGGTGCCACCTGGACGCGGGTGGACCGACCTCCGCGGTCGGTTGGCCCGGGGCGGCCGAGCTGCTCGCCGCCGCCGGCTCGCTGCACCCGCGGTTCGTCCCGGTCCCCGCGGCCCCGGCGCCGTGACCCACCCGGTCCGCCCCGGGGCGGGGCGGACCGGCCACGCTCAGCGCGGCATGCCCAGCACCCGCTCGGCCAGGATGTTGCGCATGATCTCCGTGGTGCCGCCGGCGATCGTGGAGGCCCGGGAGAGCAGGTAGGCATGTCGTGCCGCGGCGGCCGAAGGATCGGCGACGGCGTCGGCGCCCAGCGCAGCGAGGTGCGTCTCGGCGACATGCTGCGATGCCAGCGACCAGGCCAGCTTGATCACCGAGTGCTCCGGGCCGGGGGTCCCGCCCGCGGCGATCCGGCCGAGGGCCCGCCGTCCGAGCAGCCCGACGAGCCGGCACTCCGCGAGCCGTTCCGCGAGGTCGGTGCGGGTCGCGGGGTCGAGGTCGCGGCCCTCGAGCGTCTCCACGACGTCGAGGACGTCCTGCTCCAGCCGGCCCGCCATCATGATCACGCCGGAGCGCTCGAAGGCGAGGGTGGTCATGGTGACCGTCCAGCCCTTGTGCAACGGGCCCAGCAGGGCCGAGCGCGGGACGCGGACGTCGTCGAAGAACAGCTCCGCGAACCCGCCTTCGCCGGTGATCTGGGTGATCGGGCGGCGGGTGATGCCGGGCAGGTCGAGCGGCATGAGCAGGGCCGAGATGCCCCTGTGCGGCGGGGCTTCCGGGTCGGTGCGCACCAGGAGCAGGCAGTGGTCGGCCTCCATGCCTTCCGAGGTCCACACCTTCTGCCCGGACACCACGAAGTCGCCGTTCTCCTCGACCACCGCGCGGGTCCGCAGCGACGCCAGGTCGCTGCCCGAACCCGGCTCGGAGAAGCCCTGGCACCACACCTCGGTGCCTGCCTGGATCGCCGCGAGGTGGGCCTGCTGCTCGGGCGTGCCGTAGTGCATGAGGGTGGGGGCCACGTTGTTGACCCCGAGCACGCCGGCCAGGGCGGGCGCGCGGTGCGCGGCCAGCACGCCGTCGCACGCGACCTGGTCGACGATGCCGACGCCGCGGCCGCCGAACCCGGTAGGCCACTGCGGCGCGATCCACCCCGCGCCGTGCAGTGTCCGCTGCCAGTCCAGCCGGGCGGTGAACGAGTCATCGACGCCCCACGTCGCGCGGTGCGCGGGTAGCAGCTCGCGCACCGCGGAGTCGAGCTCCGCAGCGGGCCCGGTGTGCGCGGGCGCGACCGCCGCCCGGGCCGCAGCGGGGTCGAGCCGGGCGAGCTGCGCCTGCGGCCCGCCGAAGAGCGGTGCCGAGGCACCGGACCGGCGCAGGTACAGGTGGGCCTCGTGCTCCCAGGTGAAGCCGATGCCACCGAGGACCTGGATGTAGCCGTGCGACGCCTCGTGCGCGGCCGATCGGGTGCGCAGCAGCGCCAGCGCGACGGCTTCCTCCAACGCGCCGGGGTCGACCGCCGTCCCCTCGTCGAGCAGAGCCGCGGCGTGCCGGGCCGCGGCGCGGCTCAGCTCCAGCGACGCCAGGATGTCCGCGCAGCGGTGCTTGACGGCCTGGAAGCTGCCGATCGGCCGGCTGAACTGCTCGCGGGTCGCCGCGTAGTCGACAGCTCCCTCCAGGCAGTGCCCGACGAGCCCGACCAGCTCGGCGGCCAGCGCGGTGGCCGCCGCGGCCCGCCCGCGTCCGGCCGCGGCGACGGCGACCTCGCCGCGGGCGAGCACGGTGGCGGGGGCGTGGGTCAGGGCGAGGGTGCCGGTCGGTCGGGTCGGGTCGAGGCCGGCCCGCCGTTCGGCCGCGGCCGGGTCGACCTGCACCAGGACCGGCCCGTCCGGTCCGGTCGCGAGCAGCAGCAGCGCGTCCGCCTCGGGGGAGAGCAGCAGATCGGCCCGGCCGGAGACCCGGGCCTCGGCCGGCCCGGTGGCGGTGAACGCCTCCTCGCCGGTCCCGGCCTCGGTCCACGCGACGGCGGCGATCGAGCTTCCCTCGGCCAGTGCCGCCCGCAGTCGCGCGGCTGCGGGCGTGTCCGCGACCTCCAGTGCACCGAGGGCCCCGGCCACGCCGATCGAGGGCACGGGCGCCACCGCCCCGCCGACGACCTCCAGCGCCACCGCAAGCTCGGCCCACCGGCCGCCGGACCCGCCGGCCTCCTCGGGCACCGGAAGCCCGGCCACGCCCAGCTGGGCGAGTTCCGTCCACACCGGACGCTCGCTCACCGCCGCCGGGTCGCCGACCTGCTTGTGCCGGTGCTCGGCACCCCAGTGCCGCTCCAGGGCGCGTTCGACTGCCTCGACCAGCGCCGCCTGTTCCTCGGTGTCCGCGACGCCCACGTGGGTGCTCATCGACTCGGTCCCTCCCGGGCTCGGTGCCGGAACGCGCGGGCGGCGGCACCGGCCGCACCCGGAGGACGGGGGACGACCGGGGGACGACCGCGTCACATCGCGCCGGCAGTTCTTCTCCTGCTCGACAGAGACATACACTATGTCAGAAATGGGTCGCCGTCGACGGCGATCAGTGCCCCCGAGGTCTGGAGGAACCCATGGCCGAGCCCGCCGCTGCGCCGACCAGCCCGGCGGGCACCCCGCCGACCGGGGCCGTTTCGGGGGACGCCGAGGCGGAGGACACCGTGGTCCGGCCGCGCTCGCGGGCGTTGCGCGTGGCGCGGGTCGTCCGGGAGACGGCGGACGCGCATTCGCTGGTGTTCGAGGTGCCCGCCGGAGACGGCGAGATGTTCGCCTACCGGCCTGGTCAGTTCCTCACCCTGCGGATCCCGAGCGAGCGCACCGGCTCGGTCGCCCGCTGCTACTCGCTCGCGAGCTCGCCCCACGGCGCTGATCCCGGACTCACCGTCACGGTCAAGCGCACGGCCGGCGGGTACGGCTCGAACTGGCTGTGCGACAACGTCCGCGCCGGTTCGGAGATCGAGGTGCTGGCCCCGGCGGGTGTGTTCACCCCAGCCGATCTCGACGTCGACCTGTTCCTCGCCGCGGGCGGAAGCGGTATCACCCCGGTGCTGTCGATCCTGCGCTCCGCCCTCGCGGCCGGTTCGGGCCGGGTCACCGTGCTCTACGCCAACCGGGACGAGTCCTCGGTGATCTTCGGTGCACAGCTGCGTGCCCTCGCCGCCGCCCACCCGGCGCGGCTCACCGTGCTGCACTGGCTGGAGTCCGTGCAGGGCATCCCGTCCACCGGGCAGCTCACCGCCCTGGTCGCGCCCTACGCGGGCCGGGAGGCGTTCCTCTGCGGGCCCGGCCCGTACATGGACGCGGTCTCCGCCGCGCTGCGGGCCGCCGGCGCCGACGCGGCCCGGGTGCACGTCGAGGTCTACACCTCGCTGGGGGGTGACCCGTTCGCCGAGATCGTGGTGCCCGGTGCGGCTGCGGCGGAAGATCCCGACGGCGCGGTCCACGTGGTCGTCGAGCTCGACGGGGACACCCACGAGCTGACCTGGCCGGCCGGCGTCCGGCTGGTCGACCTGCTGCTGAGCAAGGGGATCGACGCCCCGTACTCCTGCCGCGACGGCGTCTGCGGTGCCTGCCAGGCCCAGGTGCTCAAGGGCCGGGTCCGGATGGAGTCGAACGACGTGCTCGACGACGACGACCTCGCCGAGGGACACGTCCTCGGCTGCCAGTCGGTCCCGGACCCGCTGGGTCCGGGCGAGGACATGCACGTGCGGTTCTGAGGATCTGCTGAGACTGCGTTGACTCATCGTCAGAAACGACCGTAGGTTCGGGGTCCCGCGACGCTGCGGGCAGCACATCGGGAGGTCGCGATGCCGGACGCCATCGACTGCTCGTCCTACTCCGTGACGGATCCGTACTTCGGGCCCCCGTACGTCGACCGCGACGGGTGGCGGGTGGAGCCCTACCCGCACCGCTCCGTCCACGGCGGGTTCGCCGACTGTGACACCCGGTTCACGGTCTGTCTGCCGGCCGCCGAGGAGTGGGGCGGCAGGCTCGTCATGCCGCTGGAGGGCGCGCACGCCGGGCACGAGGACTTCTTCGGCGGTGCCCTCGGTGCGGCGATGGGTGGGCTCGAGCTCACCGTGCGGCTCGGCGGCTACATGGTCGAGACGAACATGGGACACATCGGCGACGACGTCGACCCGCGCGCGGGGGAGGACCCCACCCTCTACGGGTGGCGGGCAGCGGCCGAGTGCGCCCGGTTCTCGAAGCACGTCGCCGAGCAGGTGTACGGCATCGCCCCGCACCACGCCTACGTCTGGGGTGGCTCCGGTGGCGGCCGGCGGTCCCCGCTGGTGCTGGAGAACGCCCCGGACGTCTTCGACGGCGCCCTGCCGTTCATGGGCGGCGGCGACGTCGCGCCGTTCCCGGCCACCGAGCCGGTCCAGGGCGCGCAGGTGATGAGCTTCGCCTGCATGTTCAACGTGCAGCGGCTGCTGCGTGACGTGATGGGCCCGCTGGTCGACGCGACGGCCCCGGGCGGCAGCGGGGACCCGTTCGCGGGGCTGACCACCCACCAGCGCGAGGAGCTCGCGAGCCTCTACCGGCAGGGATTCCCGCGCGGCGACGAGTTCATGATCGGTGCGCCGATGGGCCAGATCTGGCTGTGGACCTCGATCGCGGAGCGGCTGGTCGAGGCGGACCCGGACTATTTCGAGCACTTCTGGACCCGCCCCGGCTACGTCGGCCACGACCATCCGGAGGTCGTGGCGGGCGACGTGCTCGACGCGGTGGTCCGCGTGCGCCGCGTGGTCACCGTCGGCGAGCTGCTCACCGACCCGGCCTTCGCCGGGCCGGAGTACACGCTGATGCGGGCGACCGCAGGGATCATGGCGGGCAGCGGCGCCCGCGACCTGCCCTATGCGGTGGAGCTGGCCGACCTGCCCGACGGCTACCGGCTCGGAGCGGGGATGCGGGTCCTCGGCGGGGAGGCGGCGGGCCGGCGGCTCTACTGCAGCGGGACCGCGGGCGGGCTGATGGTGGGAGACGGGCAGGGCGAGGCCAACGCGCTGCGCTTCGCCGGGCTGCGGGCGGGTGACGAGGTGCAGGTCGACAACCGCGACTTCCTCGCGTTCTGCTACTTCCACCGCCATCACGTGATGACCGACGCGCAGTTCGACTCGCTGCGCTCGGCCGGCAGCCCGGTGTACCCGCAGCACCCGGTCCCACGGATGTCACCTCTGATGGGTGTCTCCTACACCGGGCACCTCCAGGGCAAGCTGCTCTGGATCCACCACACCCACGACTCGTCGCTCTGGCCCGGCCAGGGGCTCGTCTACCGAGGCGCGGTGCTCGCCGACCAGGGCGCCGAGGGCGCGGCGGAGCGCTTCCGGCTGCAGTGGACGGAGAACGCCGAGCACATCCCGCCGACGTATCTGCCCGGGGCACCCGGCCGGGCGAGCTCGACCTGGCTGGTCGACTACTTCCCGGTCGTCGAGCAGGGCCTCGCGGACCTGATGCGCTGGGTGGAAGAGGGGGTGCCGCCGGCGGCCACCACGTTCTCGGTCGCCGACGGCCAGATCCGGCTCCCTGCGGCGGCCGCCGAGCGCGGCGGTGTCCAGCCGGTGGTCTCGGTCAGCGCCGCCGGTCACCCCCGTGCCGAGGTGCCGGTGGGGCGTCCGGTCGAGCTGGAGGTGCGCGCCGAGGTGCCGCCGGGCGGCGGCACGATCGTGTCCGTGGAGTGGGATCTCGACGGCAGCGGCACCTTCCCGGTGCGGCACGACGTCGATGGCCGTGACTCCGCGGTCTCGCTGGCGACCAACCACACCTACGACCGCCCGGGCACCTACTTCGTCACGGCGCGGGTCTGCGCCCACCGCGAGGGGGACACGGCGGCCCGGTTCCGCCGGATCCCCAACCTCGCGTCCGCGCGGGTCGTCGTCATCGAGGGGACTACCGGCGAGGCCTGACCGGCCGCGGCACGGTGGCGGGAGGTCCGGGGCCTCGCCGCCTCGACCGCGTCTATCCCTCAGCCCAGGGTGAACGGGTCCCGGGAGAGCCCGGAGAGCTCGATCCAGATGGCCTTCGTCTCGGTGTAGTCCTTGATCGCGTCGGCCCCGTTCTCCCGTCCGACGCCGGAGAGCCCGACGCCGCCGAACGGGACCTGTGGGGCGACGGCTCGGTAGGCGTTGACCCACACCGTCCCCGCACGCAGCCGGGCCGCGACCCGGTGGGCGCGGTGCACGTCCTTCGTCCAGACCGAGCCGGCCAGCCCGAACGGGGTGGAGTTGGCCAGCTCGACCGCCTCGTCCTCGTCGGTGAAGGTCGACACGGCGAGCACCGGGCCGAAGATCTCCTCGGTGAGTGCCCGGGCGTCCGTGGGGAGGTCGGTGAGGACGGTCGGGCGCACGAAGTACCCGCCGAGACCCACGGGTTGCTCGCCGCCGCAGGCGATCCGGACGCCCTGTTCGCGGGCCGAGGCGAAATGTCCGAGGACGACCTCGAGCTGGCGGTCGTTGGACAGCGGGCCCATCTCGGTCTCCGGGGCCTTCGGGTCGCCGACGACTATTCGTTCGGCGCGGTCGACGATCCGGCGGACCAGGTCGTCGGCCACCGACTCGTGCACCAGCAACCGGGACCCGGCCAGGCAGGTCTGCCCGGTGGCCGCGAACACCCCGGCGACCACGCCGTTGGCGGCGGCGTCGAGGTCGGCGTCCGGGAACACCACCTGCGCGGATTTTCCGCCCAGCTCCAGGGTCACCCGGGCGACGTTGTCCGCCGCGGCGTGGGCGACCGCGATCCCGGTTGCGGTGGACCCGGTGAAGGCGACCTTGTCGACGCCGGGATGGGCGGCCAGCGCCTTGCCGGTCTCGGCTCCCCAGCCGGTGACCACGTTGACGACGCCCGGAGGGAACCCCGCCTCGGTGACCAGCTCGGCGAGCGCGACCGTGGAGGCGGGGGTGTAGTCGCTGGGCTTGACGACGACGGTGCACCCGGCGGCGAGGGCCGGCGCGAGCTTCCAGGTCAGCAGGAGCAGCGGGGAGTTCCACGGCGTGATCGCCGCGACCACGCCGACCGGCTCGTGCCGGGTGTAGACGAGGTAGTTGCTCTTGTCCGTCGGGATGACCTCGCCGTGGGTGGTCTCCGCGACCCCCGCGAAGTAGGAGTACCAGGCGGGCAGGCCGCGCATCTGGCCCGCCATCTCCCGCATCAGCTTGCCGCCGTCGCGCACCTCCAGTTCGGCGAGCCGGTCGGCGTCGCGCGCGATGAGCGCGCCGAGCCGTCGCAGCAGCTCTCCGCGGGCCGGGGCGGTCAGCGCACCCCAGGGCCCGTCGAGTGCCGCGCGCGCGGCGGCGACGGCTCGGTCGACGTCGGCCGCCGTACCGTCCGCCGCCCGGGCCCAGGGCTCGCCGGTGTAGGGATCGAACGACTCGTAGGTCCGGCCGGACTCTGAGGGGACGGACTGGCCGTCGAGATACAGGCCGAACTCGGGGAGCAGGGTGTCGGGGGCGTCAAGGGTCGTCATGGGCTACTCCTGGGGTCACGGTCGGCGGGTCGGACGGCGCTCGGACGACACCGCGGTCGCGCAGCGCCGCGATCTCGGTGTCGGTACGGCCGAGCGCGCGGAGCACGGCGTCGGTGTGCGCGCCGATGGCGGTCACCGCCGCCTGCCGACGCCGCCGCCGGGCCGCTCCACCTTGATCGCCCACTCACCGCAGCCGCTTCCGCGCCTCGCCGCGCGGGGTCAGCTGCTCGCGTCCCACGTTGCCGATCTGGGCATAGGCCAGGCCGTGCCTGGCCGCGACCGACGGCGGCTGGTCCAGCGACTCCCAGATCGCGCGAACCGTGCCCTGGATCGCCTGCGGGCGCCGGCCCGCGATCTCGTCCGCCAGCTCGCGCGCGGTCGCCCAGAGCCGATCACGGGGCACCACCTCGGTCACGATCCCGAGCCGCAGCGCGGTCTGCGCGGTGAGCCGCTCCTCGTTGCCGGCCAGGGCCCAGCGCAGCACGTCGCCGAGCGGTACGCCTCGGCGGAGCATGCCCATCGGCTCCAGCGCCGAGACCATGCCGCCGTTGGCGTGTGGGTCGAAGAAGGTCGCGTCCTCGGAGCAGATCACGATGTCGGACTCGTTGAGGAAGTACATCCCGCCGCCCGCGGCCATCCCGTGCACCGCCGCGATCACGGGCTTCCAGACCTGGTGTGCCCGCGGGCTCAGCGCCACGCCGGGATCCTCCTGGTTCCAGATGTTCTGGTCGCTCCACCAGGGGCCCTCGCGCACGTCGAGGCCGGTGCAGAAGGCCCGGTCACCGGCGGCCCGCAGCACGGCGACGTGCACGTCGTCGTCGTCGCGGACGTGCGCCCAGACGCGCGCGACCTCCTCGGTCATGGTCCGGTCAAAGCTGTTGAGCCGCTCCGGACGGTTGAGGGTGATCGTCGCGACGTGGGCGTCCACGGTGTACTCGACGGTCGTCAGACCGGGCAGCGGATCGCGCACCACGGTGGCCGGGTCGGGGGCGGGGGCCGGGGCGAAGCGCGCCCGCAGGTCCCGCTTGACGACCTTGCCCATCGCGTTGCGCGGCAGCTCGCCGATCACCTCGACCTG
>NZ_JADQDD010000460.1 GCF_019263595.1 Pseudonocardia sp. KRD291
CCTCGAGGTCGCCGGCGGTGGCGAGGTCGCGCAGCGCCTGGCGCAGCAGTTCGGTCTGGCCGTTGACCGAGGGGTAGTTGAAGCTCAGATCTCTGGTGTCGACGGGCACGGCGGCCTGGTCGATCCCGTGGCCCGGGGGCAGAGCGGTCTCGCGGACGAAGGTTCCCCGGCCCTGTTCGCTGCTGACCAGGCCCATGGCGTCGAGCTCGGTGTAGACCCGGGAGGCGGTGACCAGGGCGATGCCCTCGCGTGCGGCGAGGTCGCGGTGGGTGGGCAGCCGGTCCCCGGCGGGCCGGCGTCCCGATCGGATGTCGGCGGCGAGGGTGTCCACGACCGCCTTGTATCGGGGGACCCTCACCCCGCCAGTGTATGCATGACAATTATTCGACTGTCATGGTCGCGGGTTCCTACGGTGGACGCCAACGCACCGAGAGGACCTGATCATGCACATCGCTGTCCTGACGTTCGAGGGCTACAACGAGCTGGACTCCCTGATCGCGCTCGGCGTCCTCAACCGCGTCAAGAGGTCGGATTGGCGGGTCTCGATCGCCGCCCCGTCGCCGAAGGTGCGGTCGATGAACGGGGTGGTCATCGAGCAGATGTGCACCCTCGAGGAGGCCACCAAGGCCGACGCGGTGATCGTCGGCAGCGGGATCGCCACCCGTGAGGTGGTCGAGGACTCCACCATCATGGGAATGCTGCGCTCGCTGGACCCCGATCGTCAGCTGCTGGCCGCGCAGTGCTCGGGCGCGCTGGTGCTCGCCAAGCTGGGGCTGCTCGATGACGTCGCGGCCTGCACCGACCTCACCACCAGGCCGTGGGCCGAGGCCGCCGGCATCGAGGTACTGAACCAGCCGTTCTTCGCGAAGGGCAACGTCGCGACCGCCGGCGGGTGCCTCGCGTCGCACTACCTCGGCGCCTGGGTCATCGCCCGGCTCGAGGGCCTCGAGGCCGCCGAGAGCGCCCTGCACTACGTCGCCCCGGTCGGGGAGAAAGACGAGTACATCGCTCGCGCGATGCGCAACATCGACCCCTACCTGCGTCCCGAGCTCGCCGCGGTCTAGCAGGCGCCGCCGGCGGTTGAGTGGCGATGCCGGGCCGCCGCGGCCTCGCCAGCATCGTGCTGGGCGAACTCCCGAGACGGCCCGAGTGTTCAGAAACCGGCGAATGTCGGACATCGCGAGTCTCGCTCGCGCTCGGTAACAAGACTGCGTCTGAGATAGACAGCCGGGACCTGCAAGTAGGCGGCGACGACCTCGCGGACGATTTCGTCGTCCGCCCCTGCCGGACAGGCGCCTTCAGGCGTTGGCCCCACGTGCGGCGATGGTCCAGTGGTCGATCTTGTGGGTTGAGGAGGTCACCTCGACGACGTCGGCGAGGTTGACCGCGGCGCAGACGTGGTTGGGGACGACCCGCACGGTGTCGCCGAGCCTAGGCGGGCCGCCGGCAGTGTCGTCGAGCTCCACGGTGGCGTGGTGCTCGGAGAGCGACACGATCCGCGCGTCGGGGTGATCGCGGAGACGGCCCGCTCCGGTGGTCCAGGGTGGCGGTCGGCGCCGAGGACCTTGGTCCCCACGTCAAGGACCGCATGTCGCCTCCGGCTCTGATCGGGCGCTCCCTCCGAGGACGGGGCCGGGTAGCCGGCCCCGGCGCCGCGAACGGGCCGGAGGTGTAGTGAGCGCGCTTTCGACCTGTCAGGTTCGAAACCGGATAGCCACGACGATCTCCGACGTTAGGCCCCGACCGACGTAAGGCGCGCCCTGTGTCTCAGGAGTCGATCAGCGCGGCCAGCCATTCCGCTGTGCGAGCCTCGATGTACGCGGTGTTGCGGCCCCAGACCTCACCGTGGCCATCTGCCCATAACGTCGCCCACGGTGCTGTCTGCGTGGCTGCCCCCTCCGCCAACAGCCGGTACATCGCTCGAGTCCGCTCGGGGAGCAGGGCCACCAGCGATCGCCGATCGGACTCGTCGAGGTCATAGGCATCGATTAGAACGCGCAGGCGCTCCGCCGCATCGGATCGCGACCATTCGGGACTCGCAGACAACGGCACAAGGCTATGCGCCGCGTAGGCGAGATCCCACAGTCTTGTTCCAGGCGCCGCCGTGTCCCAGTCGATGAGGCCCCAGCCAGCTTGTGAGTCAGCCACCAGGTTCCAGGCCGCTAGGTCGTGGTGAACGACGAGGTCAGCGCCCACGTCAGGGGTCCATACCTGCCACTGGGCGTCGTCCGGTGGGACAAACTCGGCCGACGCGTCGTGGAACCGACGGATCATCCGGCCGACCTCGGTAAGGGCGTGCGGCGAGTCGAGCAGTTCATTGTGGTCCGGATGAACGGTCACCCCGGAGACGAACGAGAGGACCTCCCGGCCGTCGTCGTCGATCCCGAGGGCGCGCGGGACCCTGTCGAAACCGACGGCGTGGAGGTGGCGCAGCAACGCGTGGACAGCCGGAGTGTGCGGTCCAGACGGCTTCCGCACGGTATTACCAACACGGGTGACACCTGTGCTGGTATTGCCGCCGCTCAGAGGTTCCTCGGAGTCGGCCATACCCAGATCGTGGCGGACACCAGAGACCGGCGCTCATCGCACCTGAATCGACCCCCTCCGGGCAGAGCCCGGGACTGCCCCGAGTTCCGTTGACCCGATCTCGGTAGGTGGGTCAGGCCGCGTGGGCGGTGTTGAGCAGTGTCTCGAACTCGACCGGAGTGAGG
>NZ_JADQDD010000461.1 GCF_019263595.1 Pseudonocardia sp. KRD291
CCGGGGGAACGCCCCTGACGCTGCTCGGCGAGGCTCTGGTCGATCGCGTCGGACTTCGCGGCCTGGCGGCGGCGCTCGCGGATGCGCAGCAGCACCAGCATCGACACGCCGTAGGCGATACCGACGACCAGGAGCACGACACCGATCTTGAACACGATCGTCTGCACCGGACCGTTGCCGCTCGGGACGTCCGCGATCGAGATCATCGCCAGCACGCCGAGCGTGAGCAGGTGGAACAGGACGCTGAGCAGCCGGTTCAGGGAGCGGGCGGTCTCGTTGTTCTGGAAGACCTCCTCCAGGAACGGCTCCCCGCTCCGGAACAGGATCTGGCCGACGCCGACGGTGATCACCAGTCCGATGAACACCATCACCAAGGCGCTCGCTCCGCCGGAACTGTCCACGCAGCTGCCTCCCCTACTCGCCGACGCGGTGAGCGTACCGGCTGTGATCGATCGGTGCGCCCCGCGATCGGGCGGTTCGCCCGGTTCGCCACGTACCCGCTCCGCTCAGGCCGACGCGGCCAGCAGCGAGCGGAGCTTGCTGCGCAGCTCCTCCACCGAGACGTCGCCGGTCAGCGGCGCGCCGGTGAGCGTGCGCAGGTAGAGCCCGTCCCCGACGAGCTGCACCAGCCAGGCCAGCACCGGGTCGGTGATCTCCTCACGCAGCGCGGCCAGCCCGTCGGCGTCCACTCGCGCCAGCACCTCACGGGCGGCGGTGCCGCTGGCGTCGGCGATCCGCAGCGTGGCCAGGTAGGTCCGGGTGAGCCCGGCCGGCGAGGCGGCACCGGGCACCGACGTGCGCAGGTAGTAGGCCACCGGCCCGTCCGGATCCGACCGCATCAGCTCCGCGTCCCGGGTGCTGCGCTCCCGCAGCCGCTCCAGCAGCCCGCCGGCCAGCGCGTCCTTGGACCCGAAGTGGTAGAGCAGCCCGCCCTTGGACACCTCCGCCGCGGCCGCCACGGCGTCCAGGGTCGCGCCGGAGGGGCCCTGCTCGAGCAGGAGCGACTCGTAGGCGTCGAGGACGCGGTCGCGGGCGCCGGTCATCGACACAGTCTAGGGACGGCCACCGGAGCGGGGTGGGGCCTCTCACCCCGCCGAGGCCTGGCCGTTGACGCGACCTTGACTGTACCGTCTGGACGGTATGAATATGTACCGGCTGGACGGTACACAGGCGTCACCATTCCGTTGCGAACGCGAGAGAACCCCGATGTCCCTGCTGCACCCCCGCACGCCGCTGCCACGCACGTCGCAGGCACCGGCGCCGACCGGCCTGCGCGCCTGGCTCGCGCTGGCCGTCCTGACCCTGCCCACGCTGCTCGTCTCGATCGACAACACGGTGCTCGGCGTCGCCCTGCCCGCGATCAGCACCGCGCTGCGGCCGGACGCGACGACGCTGCTGTGGGTCGTCGACGTCTACCCGCTGGTGCTGGCCGGGTTGCTGGTGACGATGGGGACCCTCGGGGACCGGATCGGGCGCCGGCGCCTGCTGCTGATCGGGGTGGCCGGGTTCGGGCTGGTCTCGCTCGCCGCGGCGTACGCCACCGACGCCACCCACCTCGTCGCCGCCCGGGCCCTGCTGGGGTTCTTCGGCGCGATGCTGATGCCCTCGACGCTGGCCCTGCTGCGCTCGGTGTTCACCGACCGGGCCCGGCGCCGGACCGCGCTGGCCGTGTGGGCCACCGGTTTCGCGGCCGGCGCCGCGCTCGGACCGATCGTCGGCGGGGTGTTGCTGGAGCACTTCTGGTGGGGCTCGGTGTTCGTGGTGAACGTGCCGGTGATGGTGCTGCTGCTGGTCGCAGGCCGGTTGCTGCTGCCGAGAGGAGCGAAGGCGGAACGAGAGTCTGCACCGGAGTCGCGGACGGCCGGCGCGGACCGTCTCGACCTGGTCGGCGCCCTGCTCTCGCTGCTGACGATGGCCCCGCTGGTGCTCGCGGTGAAGCTCGTCGGCGCGGACGGGATCACCCCGGCCGCCGGCCTGTCGTTGCTGGCCGGGCTGGCCGCGGGCGCGGCGTTCGTGGCCCGCGCCCGCGCGCAGGTCCGCGCCGGACGCCGCCCGCTGATCGACATCGAGCTGTTCGCCGCGCCGGTGCTGCGCTACAGCGCGCTGGCCAACGCGACGACGATGTTCGGCCTGACCGGGCTGCTGTTCTTCTCCGCGCAGTACCTGCAGCTCGTACTCGGGCGCTCGCCGCTGCAGACCGGGCTGCTGTTGCTGCCGGGGTTCGTCGCGACGGTGCTCGCCGGTCTCGGCGCGGCGCGGCTGGCCCGTCGGGTGCCGTTGCACGTGCTGGTCGCGATCGGGCTGACGCTCGTGCTGGTCGGCTACCTCGCGTGCCTGTGGCTGCGGGTGGACTCCGCTGCGGTCCTGCTGGTCGCCGCCGCGGTGCTGATCGGGACCGGGATCGGGCTGTCCGAGACCGTCACCAACGACGCGATCCTGGCCGCCGCGCCACCGGAGCGCGCCGGAGCCGCGTCCGCGGTGTCCGAGACCGCCTACGAGATCGGGGCCGTGTTCGGCACCGCGGTGCTCGGCGGCGTGCTCAGCGCGGTCTACCGCAGCGCCGTCGCCGTCCCGGGCGGCGCGCCCGCCGAGGCCGGGGAGACGCTCGGCGGCGCGGTGGACGCCGCGTCCGGGCTCCCGGCGGAGGCGGGCGCGGAACTGCTGGCCTCCGCCCGGGACGCGTTCGCCCTCGGGGTGGACGTC
>NZ_JADQDD010000462.1 GCF_019263595.1 Pseudonocardia sp. KRD291
CCCGCGCACCGTGTTTCCGGCGTCACCGACCACACCTCGTGTCTCACGAAGGCGTTTCGGCGGCGCGACTGGTGGACTATCCGGAGCCGGAGCGGCCAGGGAGCGTGTCTCGCAGGGGTCGCGTGGTCCGGGCGACTCCGGTAGCCCCGGCCGGGATCGGCCGGTCCGAATCCCGGCCGTGTTCCGGCCTTGGATCCACCCTGGTCAGGAGCGGGCCGGGGGTCAATGCATATGCACAATTTGCGGTATGCCGTCCGGCCGCGCCGCGGCCGCCGTTCGCCCGCGGCGGCGCCCTCACGCACGGAAAGGACCCCGTCGTCCCCGGACGGTGACGATCCGCGCCCCTGCGTGACCTGAACGGAGCAGCCTCGTTGAGCCGGTGACCCACTGCACCGCATCCCCGTAAGGACTCTCCGTGGACCTGCGCCGCCCGCACCGGCCTCGCCGCACCGCGCTCGCTCTTCTCGCCGGCGCCCTGGCCGTGGCCGGGACGGTCGCCGGGGTGGCCCCGGCCGTCGCCGCCCCCGCGCTCCCGCTCGACGGCCTGAGCGAGGCGGCGGCCTCGGCGCTGGTCCCCGCCGTGACCGCGACCGCCGGCGAGGCCCTGGCCGGGGTCTGGTTCGAGTCGCCCGGGACCTCCGGGACCTCAGCCTCCGGTGACGCCCCCCTCGGCCGGCTCATGGTCGGCACCTGGGAGCCCGCGCTGGCCCCGGCGCTGTCCGCGCTGGGCGCGACGCCGGTGGTCCGGAACGAGCCGCGCCGCGACCCGTCGGCGGCCCGGCAGGCGCTCACCGAGCGCACCGCGACCGGGATGCCGGCCTCGCTGGCCGGGTTCGGCGTCGACGAGCGGACCCAGCAGCTCGTCGTGTCCGAGGTCGACGGCGCGCCGGACTCCCCGGTGACCGCGCTGCTGGCCGGGCTCGACCCGGCGGCGGTCCGGATCGAGAAGGTGCCCGCCGCGCCGCGGCGACAGGCCTCGATCGGCGGCGGCGACACGATCAGCGACGGGGCCAAGCGCTGCACCGCGGGCTTCGCCGCGACCGACGGCTCCACCGGCTGGCTGCTCACCGCCGGGCACTGCACCCGCGGGTCGTCGACCTGGTACTCCGGCGCGGACCAGAACACCGTCGGCACCGGCGCCCGCAGCGCCGAGGGCAGCACCGACGTGGGCGCGATCCCGGTGACCGGGGACTGGACGCTGACCCCGACGGTCGGCGGCACGACCGTGACCGGCAGCCGCTCGGCCCCGGTCGGCGCGTCGGTGTGCCTGACCGGCTCCACCAGCGGCCGCAGCTGCGGCCCGGTGGACCGCAAGGACGTCACGGTGAACTTCGACGGGCAGCAACAGAGCGGCCTGACCGCGGTGAGCACCTGCGCGCAGGAGGGCGACTCCGGCGGGCCCTACATCACCTCGGACGGCCAGGCCCAGGGCGTGCACACCGGCGCCGGCGGCGACGGCTGCACCAGCTACTTCACCCCGATCGGCACGGCGCTCTCGGCGATGGGGCTCTCGCTCAGGACCGGCTGAGCCCGGCGGGGCCCCCGCGGTGGCGTCCCGGTCGGCGCGCCCGCCCACCCGTCGGCGACGATGGCGGCATGTACCGGGTGGACTCCGAGGTCGGGCGGCTGCACGAGGTCCTGCTGCACCGGCCCGGTCTCGAGCTCAAGAGGCTGACCCCGAACAACGCCGGGCAGCTGCTGTTCGACGACGTGCTGTGGGTGCAGCGCGCCCAGGACGAGCACGACCGGTTCGCCGAGGTGCTGCGCGACCGCGGCGTCCTCGTGCACCTGTTCGGGACGCTGCTGCGCGAGACGCTCGCCATCGCCCCGGCCCGGCGCCACGTGCTGGACCGGGTGTTCGACGACCGGATCTTCGGCCCGCTCGCGGTCGACGCCCTGCGCGGCTGCTTCGAGGCGATGGACACCGACACCCTCGCCGAGCACCTGGTCGGCGGCATCACCAAGCGCGAGGTGCGCGACCGGATCCCGGAGCCGCGGTCGATGGCGTTCGGCGTGCTGGACCCGGACGCGTTCGTGCTCGAGCCGCTGCCCAACCACCTCTACCCGCGTGACACCTCGGCCTGGATCCACGCCGGCGTCGCGATCAACAGCATGCGCAAGCAGGCCCGCCGCCGGGAGTCGCTGCACTACGAGGCCGTCTACCGCTGGCACCCGATGTTCGCCCGGGACCGGTTCGCGACCTGGTCGGCCGGCATCGAGGGCGGCCCGGCCACCACCGAGGGCGGCGACGTGCTGGTGCTCGGCGACGGCGCGCTGCTCGTCGGGCTCTCCGAGCGCACCACCGCGGCCGGGGTCGAGCGCCTGGCCCGCACCCTGTTCGCCGGCGGCGACGTGGACCGGATCGTCGCCCTGCGGCTGCCCGAGACCCGCGCCCAGATGCACCTGGACACGGTGCTCACGATGGCCGACCCGGAGACGTTCGTGCAGTTTGCCGGGCTCGGGGCGCTGTACTCCTACACCGTGCGGCCGGGGGCCTCGCCGGACGAGATGGACGTGACCGCCCACCCGCCGGAGTCGATGCACGACGCGATCGCCGACGCGATGGGCCTGGACAAGATCCGGGTGCTGACGCCCGAACAGGACGTGCACGCCGCGGAACGCGAGCAGTGGGACGACGGGTGCAACCTGCTCGCCGTCTCCCCCGGCGTCGTGGTCACCTACGAGCGCAACGTGACC
>NZ_JADQDD010000463.1 GCF_019263595.1 Pseudonocardia sp. KRD291
ACCGCACTCTCACGAGCGGCGCTCTCGTCGTACAGGTTGCGACGGGAGCGCCGCTCGTCGTGTTCGGAGGTGGGTGTCCGGCGGGAGAGTGATGTCGGGGCGGGCGTCGCCGTGCCAGGATCGGCGGTGACGCGCACCGCCGTCCCGGGCCGCCGCACCCACCCGTGCGAAGACCCGGCCGGACGACCCGCCGCCACCGCGGTCCGGGCCGAGCCAGGAGGAGTCGCCGTGGAGGAACCGCAGGCATGGGTACCGAGCGATCCGAGGTCGCGGCCCAGCCACGACCAGGTCGTCGCCGGGCTCAAGGGCATCGACGAGGGCGGGCCGGAGCTGGTCCAGCTGCTCACCCCGGAGGGCGAGCGCACGGCTGACCGGCGTTTCGACTCCTACGCCGCCGACGTCGGCGTCGAGGAGCTCAAGGCGCTCTACCGGGACATGGTGCTGGTCCGCCGCGCCGACCGGGAGGGCAACGCGCTGCAGCGCCAGGGCGAGCTCGGGATCTGGGTCCCGCTGCTCGGCCAGGAGGCCGCCCAGGTCGGGTCCGGCCGGGCGCTGCGGCCCCAGGACATGGCCTTCCCCAGCTACCGCGAGCACGGTGTCGCCTGGTGCCGCGGCATCGACCCGACCGAGCTGCTCGGCATCTTCCGCGGCACCGACCACGGCGGCTGGGACGCCGCGGCCACCGGCTTCCACCCGTACACGATCGTCATCGGCAACCAGTGCCTGAACGCGACCGGCTACGCGATGGGCCAGCGCTTCGAGTCCCGGGTCGGCGATCCGGAGACCGGCGAGGCCACGATCTGCTACTTCGGCGACGGCGCCACCAGCCAGGGTGACGTGCACGAGGGCTTCGTCTGGGCCGCCGCCTACGACGCGCCGCTGGTGTTCTTCTGTCAGAACAACCAGTGGGCGATCTCGGTGCCGCTGACCCGCCAGACCCGGGTGCCGCTCTACCAGCGCGCCCGCGGCTACGGCTTCCCCGGTGTCCGCGTCGACGGCAACGACGTCCTGGCCTGCCTGGCCGTCACCCGGTGGGCGCTCGAGGAGTGCCGCACCGGCAACGGGCCGGTCCTGATCGAGGCGTTCACCTACCGGATGGACTCCCACACCACCTCCGACGACGCGACCCGCTACCGCCTCGCCGACGAGGTGGAGCTGTGGAAGCTCAAGGACCCGATCGAACGGGTGCGGGTCAACCTGGTCCGCTCGCTCGGTGTCGGACAGGACTTCTTCGACGGCGTGGAGGCCGAGTCCGATGCGCTCGCGGTGCGGCTGCGCGAGTTCTGCCGGGCGATGCCGAACCCGGGGCCGGAGCGGATCTTCTCGCAGGTCTACGCGGACCCGTCACCGCAGGTCGAGGCGCAGCGCGATGAGTATCTGGCTTATCACGCGTCGTTCACCGGGGAGGCCTGAGATGGCCGTGCAGACGATGGCCAAGGCGCTCAACGACGGACTGCGTGCGGCGATGGAGCGCGACCCCAAGGTGCTGATCATGGGCGAGGACGTCGGCCGGCTCGGCGGCGTCTTCCGGATCACCGACGGGCTGCAGAAGGACTTCGGCGAGCAGCGCGTGCTGGACACGCCGCTGTCCGAGTCCGGGATCATCGGCGCCGCCGTCGGGCTCGCCGTGCGCGGCTTCCGCCCGGTCTGCGAGATCCAGTTCGACGGCTTCGTGTTCCCCGGCTACGACCAGATCGTCTCCCAGCTGGCCAAGCTGCGGTACCGCTCGCAGGGCCGGGTGCCGATGCCGGTCGTGGTGCGGATCCCGTTCGGCGGCGGGATCGGCGCCGTCGAGCACCACAGCGAGTCCCCGGAGTCGCTGTTCGCGCACGTCGCGGGCCTGAAGGTGGTGGCGTGCTCGAACGCCGCCGACGCACACGCGATGATCCAGCAGGCGATCCTCTCGGACGATCCGGTGATCTTCTTCGAGCCCAAGCGCCGGTACTGGGAGAAGGCCGAGGTGGGCACCGACCTCGCCGCCGCACCGCCGTTGCACTCCGCGCGCGTCGTCCGGCCGGGGTCGTCGCTCACGATCGCGACCTACGGGCCGATGGTGCGGACCTGCCTGGACGCCGCCACCGCCGCCGTCGACGACGGCCACGACATCGAGGTGATCGACCTGCGCACGCTGTCCCCGCTCGACCTGGGTCCGGTCGCCGACTCGGTGCGCCGCACCGGTCGGCTGGTCGTCGTCTCCGAGGCGCCCGGCGAGTCGTCGGTGTCCTCCGAGGTCGCGGCCCGGGTGCAGCAGGAGTGCTTCTTCTCCCTGGAGGCCCCGGTGCTGCGGGTGACCGGCTTCGACACCCCCTACCCGCCGTCGCGGCTCGAGGACGACTTCCTGCCGGACCTGGACCGCGTGCTCGACGCCGTCGACCGCTCGATGGCGTGGTGACCGGCGATGCGTGAGGTGTTCCGGCTGCCGGACGTGGGCGAGGGGCTGACCGACGCCGAGATCCTGGACTGGCGGGTCGCCCCGGGGGACACGGTGACGGTCAACCAGGTGCTCGTGGAGATCGAGACGGCGAAGGCGGCCGTCGAGCTGCCCTCGCCCTACGCGGGGACGGTCGGCGAGCTGTTGGTCGGGGCCGGGGAGACCGTGCAGGTCGGCGCGCCGATCATCGCGATCGAGACGGCCGGGCCGTCGGCGCCGTCCACCGCGGCCGCGGGGAGCGC
>NZ_JADQDD010000464.1 GCF_019263595.1 Pseudonocardia sp. KRD291
CCGGGCGGAGGCGGCGCCGAGGGCGATCGCGTGCTTGGGGTGCGCATCCACCGACGTCGGGCGTCCCAGCTCCGCGGCAACCGTCCGGGCCACCGCGGGGATCCGGGACGATCCGCCGACGAGCAGCACGGTCTGCAGCTCGGCCGGGGTCACCCCGGCCGAGCGCAGGGCGCGGCGCATCGAGTCGACGGTGGCCACCACCGACGGGCGGATCATGTCCTCGAACTCGCCGCGGGTCAGCCGCACCTCAGTCTGCATCGCGGGCAGCAGCACCGGGATCGTCGTCTCGGTGTCGGCGGAGAGCGCCTCCTTGGCCAGGACGCACTCCTGACGCAGCCGGATCGCCGCGCCGGTGGCCCGCACGTCGGAGGGGTCCAGCGCCGACACGGCGCCGTCGAGGACGCGGTCGACGTGGGCGAACACGGCCTCGTCGAAGTCGATGCCGCCCAGCCCCTCGATCCCCTCGGGGGTGCCGAGGATCTCGAAGTCACCGGTCCCGACCCGGAGCACGGTCGCGTCGAACGTCCCGCCGCCGAGGTCGTAGACGGCCACGACCGCGCCGTCGGGCACCCGCTCGGTGGACGCGTAGTGCGCGGCCGCCGCCTCCGGCTCGGTCAGCATCCGCACCCGGTCCAGGCCCGCCCGGGCCGGGATCTGGCCGAACAGCTCCCGCTTGTACGGGCCCCAGTTCGCGGGGTGGGTCAGCGTGACGGTCTCCGGCGCGCCGCCCTCCCGCTCGCTGACGGCGCGGACGACGTCGCGCAGCTGCATCGCCATCAGCTCCTGCACCGGCGCCGGCGAGCCCCCGAGGATCACCGGCATCGGGTCGCCGAGGCGCCGCTTCACCTCGCGGGCGACCCGGTCCGGCTCGCTCGCCGCACGCCGGTCCGCGGCGTCCCCGGTGAGCACTGACCCGTCGGCGCGCAGCAGCACGACCGACGGCACCGCCGCCGCACGGTCGCCGAGCGTGACCATCTCCACGCGGCCGTCGCGCTCGACCGCCGCTGCCGTGAACGTGGTGCCGAGATCGACACCCAGGCCGTATCCCATCGCCGTGCTCTCCTTCGTCGGTCGGTGCCGGGTGCTGGTCAGGACACGAGCGCGGGGTCCGCGCCGGGGTCGTCGAGGGGGACGTCCCGGTCCCCGACGTCGGCGGCCCCGGCGACGGGGGTGCCCGCGCCGGCGCCGTCCTGCCCGGTCGGGACGTCCGGGCCGCCCACCCCTCCGAAGCCGCCGGTGCCGTCGGAACCGATGCCGTCGGGGCCGCCCGCTCCGCCGAGGCCGTCCGGCCCTCCGGCGTCGTCCGGTCCGCCGGGCCCCCCGGTGCTCCCGGAGCCGTCCGGCCCGGCGGGGCCTCCGGTCACGGGCTCCGGGACGACGGGGCCCGAGATGACGGGCCCGGAGATGACCGGCACGGTCCCGCCGGTGCCCGGCCCGGAGCCGGGCGTGCCCGCGGTGCCACCGGCGCTCGGCTCGACCGGCGTGCCGTCCGGCCCGGTGCCCGAGGAGCCGGTGCCGGAAGGGCCGGTGCCGAACGGGGACGAGGCGGCCGGCGCCGTCCCGCCCGGGAACGGGGCGCCCGCACCTCCGGTCCTGGTGTCGGTCCCGGGGCCGGGGCCGGGGTCGGTTCCCGCGTCCACCCTTCCCTCGCTGCCCGTCCGGGAGCCGGTGCCGGACGTCTCGTCGCCGGAGGACGGCGCGCCGGCGATCAGCGCGTCCCCCTCGGGGGTCTCGACGTGCCAGGCGACGGCGGCCGTGGGTGTGCCGAGCGTGCTCGTCAGGGGTCCGGCGTCGACCGGGCGGGCCGCGACGACCGGGCCCGTCGAGCCGGTGCCGCCCCCGGACCCGCCACTTGACGTACCGCTCGCCGTCCCGCTGCCCGAGGTGCCGCTGCCGGACGTCGCGCCGCCCGGGCCTGCCTGCCCCGGGACCGAAGCGGGTCCCCCGGAGCCGCGGTCGGCCGGCTCCTCGCCGAACGGCGAGGACGGACCCGGCCCGTCGGGGTCCGGCGTGCCGGCACCGTCGTCGTCGCCACCGGTCGAGCCGGGCCGGCCGGCCCCGGCGCCGTCGGCCCCGGCGCCGTCGGTCCCGTCCGTGCCGGTGTGCCGCCCGGCCGGGACGAACGGCCCGCGACCCTCCGTCGTGGTCGCGTCGGTGCCCTCGTCGAACGGCGGCGGCGGGACGTCCCGGTCGGTGAAGACCTGGCCCTGGTCGATCGTCGTGGTCGCCTCGTCTCCGGTGTCGTCGCTGGTGGAGACGGACCTCTCGGTGAGGTCGACGGTGATGTCGTCGTCGCCCGCGCCCTCCCGGTCGGTGACCTGCACGCGCTGGGACTGGGTGATCCCGACCTCGTCGCGCCCGTCGCCGTCGGAGCCCACCAGCACGTCGATGCCGAAGTCGGCGGTCGCGACGCCGAAGCTGCCGTCCGGGTTCTCGATCACGTGCACGTGACCGCGCTCGTGGATCACCAGGTCGGTCTCCTCGCCCGGCGGGTCGGGGACGACGACCTGGTAGTGCTCCTTGAACACGTACTCGTTGCCGTCGTCGTCGCGGATGACGATGTACTGGTATGCGTCGACGACGAACATGCCGTCCGCGGTCTCGGTGACCGTCACGTCCTGGAACATCTGCACGGTCAGCCAGTCGCCGCCGCCCTCGGCGCCGCCCTCCTG
>NZ_JADQDD010000465.1 GCF_019263595.1 Pseudonocardia sp. KRD291
CGGGTCCTCGTCGGCGGCCGGGTCGTCCGGCGTCGTGCCCAGCCGGAGCTCCTGGTCGGCCAGCCCGTCGCCGTCGAGGTCGGTGAACAGGGACAGCACGTCCCCGGTCGCCACGACGACGGTGTCCGGCGTGCCGTCGCCGTCCGCGTCGACGTCGGCGGTCCCGACCGGCACCCGTCCGGGCGCGTTCCCGACGTCGAACAGGCCGGCGGAGTCCATCTCCGCCGGGTCCGGGTCGGGCAGACCCGGAGGCCGTCCGGTCCAGTCAGCGACGTGCATCGCGGAGCCCCGCCAGCTCGGCCGCGACCCGGTTCCGCCGGTCGGTGACCGCCCGGTGCAGCGCGGCCCCGGCGGCACGCTCGACCTCGATCGCCCGGCGCGCCAGGTCGCGCTCGGCCTCGACCCGGACGGCCGCCAGCGCGGCCGACGTCTGCACCCGCACCCGCGCCCGCTCCGAGGCCTCGGAGCGCAGGAACGCCAGGGACCCGAGCAGCAGGACCACCCCGGCGACGGTCAGCGCGGTGGCCCAGCCCAGTCCACCGGCGGCGAGCAGCGGGATCCCGGCCGCTCCGGCCGGCAGTCGCGGGTCCGCCGCGATCCCGGCCCAGGGACCGCGGCGGGCGGGCCCGGCCGCCGGGGCCGCCCCGGCCGGTGCGGGGCCCGCGCCGGCCGGGGCGCCCGGCAGCGGTATCGGCGGGGGCAGCGGTATCGGGGCCGCGCCGGGGCACAGGCCGGCGGCGACCCGGCGGACGGCCGGGCCGGCCACGGCGTCGAAGCGCTCCGCGGACCGACGACGGATGCCGTCGAGCTCGCCGGCCAACCAGGACGGCAGCTGCGCACGCCCGGTCCGACCGGAGCCGTCCGCGCGTTCCGCGGCGCGCCGCGCGAGGTCGTCCAGGTCCGCGGCGAGCCCGGCCGAGCAGCTCAGACGCGTCAGCCCGAGCACGGCGCGCAGGTCGGCGTGGTGCCCGTCGGCGAGCCGGCGGTGGGTCGCGGCCAGCTCCCGGCCCCGCGCCGACGCGGCCTCGCGCGTCCGGTCGGTCCGGCCGGGCACCACACACGGCGCCGTCACGACGCCGACCCCGTCACGGCGGCGGCGGCACGGGCGGCGGCATCGTCACGGGCGGCGGAGTCCGCGTCCGCTCCTGCGTCCGGAACCCGGTTGCGGAACCGCGTGCCCACGGCGAGCAGCAGGAGCCCGGCCCCGATGAACGCCGCGACCCGGCCGAGACCGTCGAGGGCCAGCAGGTCGAACAGGACCAGCTTGGCCAGCGCGACACCGACCAGCACGTACCCGGCCCGGGAGGCCGATGCGCGGGCGAGCAGGGCCAGGCCCAGCACCGTGATCCCGACCGTGACCAGGACGTGTCCGGTCAGGAACCCGGCCGCGCCGGGCAGGACGAGCTGCGTCCCGGCCACGACCAGCCACGCCACCCCGTAGAGCCCGGTCACCACCGGCGGTAGCCAGACCCCGACCGGGCGCCCGTCCGCACCGAGCAGACCGCAGCGTCGTGCCGCGGCGAGCAACGCCGCCGCGACGAGCACCAGCAGCGCGGCGCCCACCGCCGCGAGGCCGAGGCCCGCGCCGTCGGACCGGGGCAGCGGCTCGAGCAGGGGGCCGTGCAGGGAACCGAGCAGTGCGGACGGGTCGGCGAGGACTGCGACGCAGAGCAGGACCCCGGGGACCGCGAAACCGGTCCCCGCCACCAGGACGGTGCGCATCCGCAGCACGGCCGCCACCGTCACCAGCGCCAGGGCCTCGACGAGCAGGGCGACGGTCAGTGACCCACCGTCGAGCAGTAGCGCGGTCGCGGTCATCGCCAGAGTTCCGGCCACGGCCGCAGCTCCGAGCCGGACCCTGTGGTCGAGCGCCCGCGCCGCGGCCATCCCGGCCGGCGCGATCGCGGCCGCTGCGGCGACCGCGGCCCCGGCGACGCCCCCGAGGACGGCCGCGGACACGAGCAGCGGCAGGGGGGCCAGCACCAGGGTCAGCACCGGCGGGGCCGGCGGCGGGCGCAGCCCGGCGAGCGCCGCGACGGCCGCCCCGAGCGCCAGCGCCACCGCGGCCACCGCGACGACGGCCACGTCGTCGGCCGTCCGATCGCTGATCAGCGCGACGACGGCGGCGAGCAGCCCGTGCACGGCCGTGGCCAGCGCGGCGACCGGGTTCAGCACCGCCCAGCGCTTCCGGCCGGCCCGGCGCAGCGCCGCCGCACCGGCCGCCGCCTGCAGCACCAGGGCCAGCCCCAGCCCCAGCGCACCGGGTCCTCCGGCCACCACCGGCAGCGCGAGCTCGGCCGCGACCAGGACGCCGAGCGCCAACGGCAGGCTCCGCCATCGGTCGGCGAGCAGTGTCCCGCCCAGCGCCACGGCCAGGCAGCCGGCCAGCCCGGCCGCCACCGGCAGCAGCGGATGGAGCGCGGTGGCCGCGGCCACGCTGCAGAACAGGGCCAGGATCCCGGTCCCGGCCAGTGCGGACGCGGCCGTCCCGGGCCCGGTCCGGTGGGTCACCCGGGTCCCGGCGCCCACCAGTGCGGCGCCGAGTACCGCGCCGCAGGCGACCCGGACCGGGGGCGAGAACCAGCCCGCCGTCGCCGCGAGCGCCAGCAGCATCACCACGCCGCCGACGGTCACGACGGCACCGGCCCAGACCGGCAG
>NZ_JADQDD010000466.1 GCF_019263595.1 Pseudonocardia sp. KRD291
GTCCGATCCGGCCGCGGCCTATGCCGCGGCGAAGTCCCGGGCCGCTCGGCCGCGCCTGGCGGAGTTCGCCGGGCTGCTGCCGTTCGATCTGGACGGGTTCCAGCAGGAGGCCTGTGAGGCGCTGGAGGACGGGCACGGCGTGCTGCTGTGCGCCCCGACCGGCGCCGGGAAGACCGTCCTCGGCGAGTTCGCGGTGCACCTGGCCCTGTCCGAGGGCCGCAAGTGCTTCTACACGACGCCGATCAAGGCGCTGTCGAACCAGAAGTTCGCCGACCTGACGGCGCGCTACGGCGCGGACGCGGTCGGCCTGCTCACCGGGGACACCGCGATCAACGGTGACGCCCAGGTGGTCGTGATGACCACCGAGGTGCTCCGCAACATGATCTACGCCGACGACGGCGGCGACACCGGCAGGGCCGCGAACCGGCGCCTGGACCAGCTCGGGTACGTGGTGATGGACGAGGTGCACTACCTCGCCGACCGCTTCCGCGGGGCGGTCTGGGAGGAGGTCATCCTCCAGCTGCCCTCCCACGTCGCGATCGTCGGGCTCTCGGCCACGGTGTCCAACGCCGAGGAGTTCGGCGACTGGCTGGTCGAGGTGCGCGGCGACACCGCCGTCGTCGTCGACGAGCACCGGCCGGTGCCGCTGTGGCAGCACATGATCGTCGGCAACCGGATGTTCGACCTGTTCGCCCAGAGCGGCGAGGGCGGCGAGCTCGTCGTGGACCCGGACCTGGTGCGCAACACCCGGGAGATGCAGCGCCGGGAGTCCCTGGGCGCCCGGGACCGGGCCGGGGACCGCGGGCCGCGCGGCCGGACCCGCGGCCGGGCGCCGGTGCAGCGCGGATCATCGGGCGGCTCGTCGGGTGGATCCTCGGGCGGCGGGTCGAGGTCGGGTGGCTCGGTCTCCGGCGGCTCGCGCTCCGGCGGGCCGGGCGGCAGCTCCCGCGGCGGGTTCCGCCCGCCGTCGCGGGTCCAGGTGATCGACCGCCTGGACCGGGCCGGCCTGCTGCCGGCGATCACGTTCGTGTTCAGCCGCGCCGGCTGCGACGCCGCCGTCGGGCAGTGCGTGCGCTCCGGGCTGCGCCTGACCGGGCCGGACGAGACCGACGAGATCCGCCGGATCGTGGAGAAGCACTGCGGCGACCTGCCGCAGGCCGACCTGGGCGTGCTCGGCTACTGGGAGTGGCGCGAGGCCCTGGAGCGGGGCATCGCGGCGCACCACGCCGGGATGCTGCCCGCGTTCAAGGAGACCGTCGAGGAGCTGTTCGTCGCCGGACTGGTGCGCTGCGTGTTCGCCACCGAGACCCTGGCCCTGGGGATCAACATGCCGGCGCGGACGGTCGTGCTGGAACGGCTGGTCAAGTACAACGGCGAGGCGCACGTCGACCTGACGCCGGGGGAGTACACCCAGCTCACCGGACGGGCCGGGCGCCGCGGGATCGACGTCGAGGGCCACGCGGTGGTGCTCTGGACGCCCGGGATGGACCCGGAGCAGGTCGCGGGCCTGGCCTCGACCCGGACCTACCCGCTGCGCAGCTCGTTCCGGCCGGTCTACAACATGGCGGTGAACCTCGTCGGGCGCCTCGGCACCGACGCCGCACGCGAGCTCCTGGAGCGCTCGTTCGGCCAGTTCCAGGCCGACCGCTCGGTGGTCGGGCTGGCCCGGCGGATCGACCGCAACGAAGAGGCCCTGGCCGGGTACGAGGAGTCGATGACGTGTCACCTCGGGGACTTCACCGAGTACGCGCGTCTGCGCCGCACCCTGTCCGAGCGGGAGAAGTCGCTGCGCCGCCAGGGCACGGCCGAGGTGCGGGAGGAGACCGCGGACTCGCTGCGCACGCTGCGCCCCGGCGATGTGATCGCCGTCCCGGCGGGGCGGCGGGCCGGGCTGGCCGTCGTCCTCGACACCGGTCTGTCCGGGGAGGACTCGCCGCGCCCGCTGGTGCTCAACGAGGACCGCTGGGCGGGGCGCCTGTCCGCGGCGGACTTCCCGCAGGCGGTCGAGTCGCTGGGCCGGATGAAGCTGCCCAAGCGCATCGACCACCGGTCGCCGCAGGTCCGGCGCGATCTCGCGACGGCGTTGCGCGGCACCGGGATCCGGGCGCCGCACCAGGAGCGGCGCAAGAGCCGCGGCGCGGTGCACGACGACCCGGAGCTGGCCACCCTGCGCCGGGCGCTGCGCGCGCACCCCTGCCACGGCTGCGACGACCGGGAGGCGCACGCCCGCTGGGCCGAGCGCTACGCCCGCCTCGACCGCGAGACCGAGCAGCTGCGCCAGAAGGTCCGCACGACGACGCACTCGCTGGCCCGGGCGTTCGACCGGATCCGGGCCGTGCTCGGCGAGCGCGGCTATCTCGACGAGTCCGCGGCCGACCCGGCCGACGTCGTCACCGAGCACGGGCGCCGGCTGGCCCGGCTCTGGGGCGAGTCGGACCTGCTCGCCGCCGAGTGCCTGCGCCGCGGCGTCTGGGAGGGGCTCGAGCCCGAGGAGCTCGCGGCCGTGGTGTCCGCGCTGGTCTACGAGTCGCGACGCGACGACGCACCGATGCCGCGGCTCCCTGCAGGCGCCGTCGCGGACGCCCTGGAGCGGACCGTGGAGCTGTGGTCGGACCTCGACGCCGACCAGCGACGGCTCAAGGCCGAGCGGACCCGT
>NZ_JADQDD010000467.1 GCF_019263595.1 Pseudonocardia sp. KRD291
TCCCCGGGAGCGGTGACCCTGCGTCCGAGGCCCCTGATGGGCGACGGTCCCGCAGGGCCGTCCGGCATATTACGAACCGATCACGGGCTCATTAAATGACGTAGATCTCAAAGAGCGGGTAAAGATTCGTGACTGCGCTCACCGAAAGCAATTCCCAATCTTTCCGATCAGAAAAGGGTGCGGAATGCGAAGGGCCCGGCCGTGGAAACAACCACGGCCGGGCCCTCGGCGACACCGACGACGACGTCAGGACGTCGCGTCACCCCGGATGAACGCCTCGACGGCGTCCCGCGCGATGTTGTCGCGGTACTGCTCGGGCGGCGACTTCATGAAGTAGCTCGACGCGGACAGGATCGGGCCACCGATACCGCGGTCCATCGCGATCTTGGCCGCGCGGACCGCGTCGATGATGATCCCCGCCGAGTTCGGCGAGTCCCACACCTCGAGCTTGTACTCCAGGCTCAGTGGGACGTCGCCGAACGCGCGACCCTCGAGGCGGACGTAGGCCCACTTGCGGTCGTCGAGCCACGACACGTAGTCGGACGGCCCGATGTGCACGTTGGCCTTGCCCATGTCGCGGTCGACCTGCGACGTCACCGACTGGGTCTTCGACGTCTTCTTCGACTCGAGCCGCTCGAGCTCCTTCATGTTCAGGAAGTCCATGTTCCCGCCCACGTTGAGCTGCATCGTGCGGTCGAGCTGCACGCCACGGTCCTCGAACAGCCGGGCCAGCACGCGGTGCGTGATGGTGGCCCCGACCTGGGACTTGATGTCGTCACCGACGATCGGGACGCCGGCCGCGCGGAACTTCTCGGCCCACTCCGGGTCGGAGGCGATGAACACCGGCAGCGCGTTCACGAACGCGACGCCCGCGTCGATCGCGCACTGGGCGTAGAAGCGGTCGGCGTCCTCGCTGCCCACCGGCAGGTAGGACACCAGGACGTCGGCCTTCGCGTCGCGCAGCGCCGCCACCACGTCCACCGGCTCGTCGTCCGACTCGGTGATCGTCTCCCGGTAGAACCGGCCGAGACCGTCGAACGTGTGCCCGCGCTGCACGGGGACCCCGAGCGGCGGCACGTCGGCGATCTTGATGGTGTTGTTCTCGCTGGCGGCGATCGCGTCGGACAGATCCTGCCCGACCTTCTTGGCGTCGACGTCGAACGCGGCCACGAACGTCACGTCCCGGACGTGGTACCCGCCGAAGTCCACGTGCATCAGGCCGGGGACCTGTGTGGCCGGGTCCGCGTCCGCGTAGTAGTGGACGCCCTGGACGAGTGACGCCGCGCAGTTGCCGACGCCGACGACGGCGACACGAACCTGGCTCATGTCAGGCTCCTCCTCATTGCTGGTCGTGCTCCGGTCTCCGGAGGATGGGGTCCTCCGGGATGTCCTCGGCGTCGTCGCCGGAGGAGTTCTGGGGTGTTCCCGCGCCCTGCTCGGCGCGCTCGGTGGCGATCAGCTCGTTGAGCCACCGCACCTCGCGTTCGGTCCCCTCGAGGCCGAGCCGGTGCAGCTCGCGGGTGTAGCGGTCGATCTGCTCGCCGGTGCGGCCGAGCGTGCTGCGCAGGCCCTCCCGGCGTTCCTCCACCGCGCGGCGCCGACCCTCGAGGATCCGCATCCGGGTCTCGGCGGGGGTGCGCGAGAAGAAGGCGAGGTGCACGCCGAAGCTGCCGTCGTCCCAGGCCTGCGGGCCCGCGTCGGCGATCATGTCGGCGAAGCGCTCCTTGCCCTCGGCGGTGATCCGGTAGACCCGGCGCCCGCGACGTCCGCGCCGCGGCCAGGTGGTGACCTCGGGCGGGTCGAGGTCGTCCTGGTCGTCGGTCTCGATGATGAGACCGGCGCGGGTTAGCCGGCGCAGGGCCGGGTAGAGCGACCCGTAGGAGAACGCCCGCAGCCCGCCGAGCCGCAGGCCGAGCTGTTTGCGCAGCTCGTAACCGTGCAGGGGGCGTTCCTGGAGCAGGCCGAGGATGGCGAACTCGAGCATTCTCGCCTCCTCCGGTTCCTGGTCGGGCGGCTCGGGCGGCCCGTTCGGGGGGCTACCCGGTTGCGAGCGCCACTATATCGTTTCGATACATCGAGTCCCGAAGATCGAGAGCGCGATCACAGCCGGCGGTGAACTCCGGGCCGTGTCCGGATCCTCCCGCGCGTACGCTGGTCGGGTGCTCAGCCCGCGACAGGTGGTGGACTACGCCCTGCAGCGACGTGCGCTTCTGGCGGACGTGCATGCCGGTCGTACGACGCTGGCCGCGGTCTGCGACGCCGGTGCCTACCTGCAGAGAGCCGCCCGTTTCCACGGTGAGCCGATGGACCGGACCTGCCCGATCTGCCGCAAGGAGAAGCTGACCCAGGTCTCCTGGGTGTTCGGGGAGGGGCTGCGCCAGATATCGGGCTCCGCCCGGCGTCCCGAGGAGCTCGAACAGCTCGCCGCCCACCACACCGACTTCTCGGTGCACGTGGTCGAGGTGTGCCGGACGTGCGGATGGAATCATCTGCTCCGGTCCTTCGTCCTCGGCGCCGGTCGCACGACCCGACGCAGGACCGCAGGCGAGTGAGCCCCAGCCTCAGAGCCAGCCCCAGCCCCGCCGCCGGCGAA
>NZ_JADQDD010000468.1 GCF_019263595.1 Pseudonocardia sp. KRD291
GGGCGTGCCGACTTGGCGAAGGACCGTCAAGGTCCTCCGGCCGGCACGCCCGCGAGGGCCGGGTGCCGGCCCTATCGGGTGCGTGTGACACCACGTTCAGGGCCTCCCGGGCGGAACGCATCGGGTACGTACCGCCAACACGGACGCTACTAGTGGTCACCCTGGTGCGGTCAACAGCAACTTGCTGTGACGAGCGGAAGATGAACCGCAATGGAACAACGGTCACCGACCGTTCACCGTCTGTGAGCCACCGTCCGACGTCTCGATCATGTAGCGTGGCACGACCGGTCGGCGACCATCCGGTCTAGCCGGCAGGCCCACCTGCCGCACCGGAAACGGGTGCGACACCGGCGGCGGACGAGGCGCGCTCCAGGTCACGCTGCAGGTCGCCGGGGGTGACCGGTTCGTCGAGCAGGCTCCGCAGGTTCCGGACGGGATCGGTGCCGGGCCGGGCGAGCCACGCCGACACCAGGGGCCGCCCCTCCGCGTAGGTGGTGGCGTAGGCCCGCCACTGCGGGTGGTCGAGGAACGACAGCATCCGTCGCGCCCGGCCGTCGTCGACGACCAGCCACCGGGACAGGTACCCGGCGACCTCGTCCGGGCCTGCGCCGTCGCGGTGACGCATCAACGCGGCGTCCTGGCGGGCCCGGCCCAGCATCGTCAGCACCGACTCGACCTCCTCGGCCAGCGCGCCGTCCACGGCGAGGCCGACGTCGGCGAGCACCTCCTGCGCGACGGCGCCCCAGCCCGGGCCGGGCAGGACGTCCAGCGCGGCGTCGGCCATCCCCTCGGCGAGCAGACCCTGCGGGCTGTGCACCAGGCGCAGACCCATCTCGGGCCGGTCGGCGGCGGCCGCGGCGGCGCGGCAGTACTGGGTGTGGTGCCCCGGGTACGCCTCGTGCACGACCAGCGGCAGCAGCTGACCGCGCCGAAGACGCGAGCTGCGGCTCACCGCGATCCGGCTGCGGTGCCCACCGAGGTGATGGGTGAAGGCGGTCCACGGCCGGTCCGGCACGACGTCGTGCTCGACCTCCTCCCCCGCGGGCAACGCGATGAGCTCACCGGTCCGGCGGCGCATCTCGGCGGTCATCGCCGCCACGGCGTCGGCCAGGCGCTCCGGCGGGATCCGGTCGCGTTCGCGGTAGCCGACCATCCGTCCGGCCAGCGGCCCGGTGCCGGGCAGCAGCTCACCCAGCCTGCGGTGCGCCTGCCGGTAGACGTCCGGATCACCGGCCCGGGCCGGCACCCCGTAGCTGGCGAGCACCTCGTCGGGGAACGACACCGGCGCCCCGTTCACGATCCGGATCCGGCACTCCAGCGCGCGCAGCTGCGCCGTGACGTAGCGCTCGCGGCGCGGGGGTAGCCCGGCGCCGGGAAGCTCCCGGCTCAGGCGCTCGACCTGCCGGGACAGCACCAGCGGGTCCGGGACGGGCTCGTCGGCGACGTGGCGGCGCAATGCCGCGTCGGCCACCGGGCCGTCCAGCAGACCCGGGACGAGCCGGTCCAGACGCAACGCCAGCAACGCGACGTCACGGAGCAGCAACGCGCGAGGCACGAACGGACTCTACGGCCGCTCGCGCAGCCGCACCCGGGAGCGACCAGGTCACCGCGAGCACGCGGCACGACGCAGGCCCGCCCGCGGTACGCGTCCGTTCGGGCGGTCGCGATCACGTCGGGTGACCATCTGGCGCCGTGATCGCCTCGATAAGACCGGTCAAAATTTCCCCGAAGTGAGGAGTAACCACACCCAAAGTAATGCTGTAACCCAATAGTGTTGTGGGATTTGGTCGGGCCGGAGCGGCGGGATAGATTGTGCTCAGTCGGCGCGGGCTCCCCCCTCTCTGACAACGCGCTGACATGGTGAGAGACCGGCTTCGGGCGGCCTCGAGAATCAAACTGGAGTAGAACTGTGCTGAAGAAGGCTGGAATCGTCGTGGCGGCGTCTGCCGCATCCCTGCTCGCGATCAGCCCGCTGGCCTTCGCCGGCGACGGTGGCCACGACGGCGAGAAGGGCGGCCACCACGGTGCCGCCAACGTCATCGACAAGGACTCGAAGGGCCTCGTCTCCGGCCTGAACGGGAACAACGTCAACGTGCCGATCCAGGCCTGCAACAACAACATCCCGGTCAACGTCCTGGGTGTGCAGGTTCCGGTCGAGGACGCGTCCGCGCTGAACGGCGTCACCGGCGCCCTCGGCATCCTGGGCGACGCCAAGGCCAAGAGCGGCGACTCGGTCACCGACCAGTCGGACAACTGCGGCCAGGAGTCGGGCTCCGGCGACAGCATCGGCTGAGTCGGAAACCCACAGGGTTCCTGAAAAGGCCCCGGAGCTTCTGCTCCGGGGCTTTTTCGCGCGCCCGAAACGATAACCGGCACGACCGTTCCGGGGTAACCCGACCGTGTGCCGCGTACGAGAATCCCGCACGATTCACTCCCCTCCGTCGACAGGTATCGCCCGACGGGGTGTGACCACGCTCGCCGGCCACGCATCAGCACGGCCCGCAACTGCGCTCCGTGACTGTCCGAGGTCCGGGACATGCACGGCTTCGGCCCGACCAAATCCCACAACGCGATTGGGTTACAGCATTA
>NZ_JADQDD010000469.1 GCF_019263595.1 Pseudonocardia sp. KRD291
GCCTTCTCCTCTACCGGTCAGGCCCAGGCCGTCCGTGGTGGTGCCGGAGATCGCGACCGGTCCGCCCGCGGCGGCGGAGAGCGCCTGCTCGGCCTCGGCGCGACGGGTGCCGATCTTCGGGTCGTTGCCGACGACCTGGACCGCGGCGTTGCCGACCTGCCAGCCAGCCTCGTCGAGCAGGCGGCGGACCTCGGTGAGCAGCGCCGTCCCGCTCGCCCCGGACCACTCCGGGCGCCCGGTGCCGAACACCGCACCGAGGTCGCCGAGGGCCGCGGCGGAGAGCAGCGCGTCGCAGAGCGCGTGCGCGGCGACGTCGCCGTCGGAGTGTCCGGCGCAGCCGTCCACCCCGGGCCAGAACAGCCCGGCCACGTGGCACTCGCGCCCGCGTTCGATCGGGTGCACGTCGGTACCGATACCGACCCTCATCGTTCCTCCGCGGAGATCGGGGGATGCTCCGGGACGGAGGCACCGGCCAGGATCAGCTCGGCGATGCGCAGGTCCCAGGCCGTGGTCACCTTGAACGCGACCGGGTCACCCGCGACGGTGTGCACGGAGTCGCCGAGCGCCTCGACCAGGCCCGCGTCGTCGGTGAGCGCACCGGAGACGCCCGCGTACGCGCGGACCAGGTCGGACCTGCGGAAACCCTGCGGGGTCTGCACCGCGCGCAGGGCCGAGCGGTCGACGGTCGCGGTCACCACGCCGTCGGCGTCGACCTGCTTGACGGTGTCGGTCACCGGCAGCACCGGGATCACCGCGGGCAGACCGGAGCGTACGGCCGCCACCACCCGCCGGACGACGTCCGGCGGCGTCAGCGGACGCGCGGCGTCGTGCACCAGCACGACGTCCACATCGGACGTCACAGCACGCAGGCCGGCGGCGACCGACGCGGTGCGGTCCGCACCGCCCGGGACCACGGTCACCGGACGTCCGGGGAACAGCGAAGCCGCCGCCGTCACCTCGGAAACAGGGACGACGACGACCACACGGCCGACCACGCCGGACTCGAGCAACCCGTCGACGGTGCGCACCACCATCGGCACGCCGCCGAGTTCGACGAATGCCTTCGGGACCCCCGCGCCCAGCCGCAGGCCGGAGCCTGCGGCGGGCACGATCGCCACGACACCCGAGGGATCGACCGCGGACATCGCGTCGAGGACTTCTCAGGCGTTCGCGGTGGCGAGCACCTCGTCGAGCAGGACCTCGGCCCTCTCCTCGTCGGTGCCCTCGGCCAGCGCGAGCTCACTGACCAGTATTTGCCGGGCCTTGGCCAGCATCCGCTTCTCGCCCGCGGACAGCCCCCGGTCCTTCTCACGGCGCCACAGGTCGCGGACGACCTCGGCCACCTTGTTCACGTCACCCGAGGTGAGCTTCTCCCAGTTCGCCTTGTACCGGCGGGACCAGTTCGTGGGCTCCTCGGTGTGCGGCGCGCGCAGCACCTCGAAGACCCGATCCAGGCCTTCCTGACCGACCACGTCGCGGACGCCGACCTGCTCGACGTTGTCCGCGGGAATGCGTACCGTCAGATCACCCTGGGCGACCTTCAGGACGAGGTATTGAACATCCTCACCCTTGATCGTCCGAGTCTCGATCGCCTCGATGAGTGCGGCACCGTGGTGCGGGTAGACGACGGTCTCTCCGACCTTGAAAACCATGTGTCCTCTGGCCCCTTTCGCTGGACCCAGGTTAACACGTCGCACCGACACACCGGAGACCGGACCGCACCGTCGTCGCAGGTCAGGGGGTTGACAACCTCAAACAAACGTGCCTTCGCAGGTCTCCGGAGGCCCCGGCCGCCCACGTCACACCACCGAGTGCGCCCGCGCGGGCGGTGCGCGACTAGGCTTCGGCGCGGACCGCGCGGGGACGCCCGTGTGGCGACGCCGCACCGGTGGCCCGCTCCCCCGCGCCCGCTCCAGCGTCAGACCGTGCCGGGACCCCGAGCCCCGGCAGTGTCGAGAAAGGACACGCCGACCGTGAGCCGCAACCGCCGCTTCCGCCCGTCCCGGGCCCTCTCCGGGGCCGCCGGAGCCGTCGCCCTCACCGGAGTGCTGGCGCTGTCCGGCTGCGGGGCGGGCCAGCTGTCCCAGACCGCGAACCAGATCTCCGCGGTCAACGGGATCAGCACGCAGCAGGGCGACGTCCTGATCCGGGACGCGCGCATCGCCTTCCCGCCGCGCACCTCCGAGGGTGTCCTCTACCCGGCCGGAGGCTCCGCGCCGATGGAGGTCACGCTGCTCAACACCGGGGCCGTCACCGACCGGCTGGTGCGGGTCAGCAGCCCGGGCGCACCCGCGGTCCGCGTCGGCGGGGACCCGACCCTGCCGCAGGACATCCCGTTGGTCGCCCAGATCGCGGCCGAGGGCGGGGTCCCGGCCGGCAGCCGCCCGCTCACCATCGAGCTGGGCGGGCTCGTCGCACCGATCCGCTCCGGGCTGTCGGTGCCGGTCACCCTCACCTTCGAGCGGGCCGGGTCGATCGACCTGGACGTCCCGATCTCCGCGCCGCCGGAGGGCACCGAGCCCGAGCGCGCCGACGCCGAGGGCGCCGAGCAGGCGTCCCCCGAGCCGGGAGCGCCGGCCGAGC
>NZ_JADQDD010000047.1 GCF_019263595.1 Pseudonocardia sp. KRD291
GCCGTCGGCGTCGTCGCCGCGGTGCTCGTCGCCCTGCTGGCGGTCCCCCGCCAGCAGGAGGACCACGTGGCCGCGTCCTCGTTCGGCTCCTACCGGCCCGCGCCGCAGTTCACCGGGCGCGTCACCGAGTCGTTCTACCTGCCGATGCGCGACGGGACCCGGCTCGCGGTGTCGCTCGACCGGCCCGCCGTCGACGGACGCGCCGCCCCGGGCCGGTTCCCGGTCCTGTGGCAGCACAGCCTGTCGATCGACCGCAAGCCCGAGGACGGGGCCGGGCCGCAGAGCGGCGGCATCCAGACCATTCCGGCCCTCACCGACGACGGCTACGTCGTCGCGCAGGTCGCTCGGCGCGGCAACGGCCAGTCCTTCGGCGTCCGCCGCGGCTACAACGACCGGCTCGAGGCCGGCGACGCCTACGAGGTCACCGAGTGGCTGGCCGCCCAGCCCTGGTCGGACGGCAACGTCGGCGTCTACGGCTGCTCGAACACCGGCGACGCCGCGATGCACGCGCTGACCGTCCGGCCGCCGCACCTCAAGGCGGTCCTGGCCGGGTGCTTCTCCTGGGACAAGTACGACGCGTGGCGGGTCGGCGGGATCTCCGCGCAGTGGGGCTTCGGCCCGTCCCGCACGGTGGCCCAGGACGTCGCGAACAAGCCCGTGGACGGCGACGAGGACAAGACCCTGCTGCGACGGGCCGCCGTCGAGCACCAGAAGGCCACCCCGCTGGCCGACATGTGGCGCGGCATGCCCCACCGGGACAGCTTCTCGCCGCTGGTGGCGTCCCGGTTCTGGTCCGAGGGCAGCGTCGGCTCCTACGCCGACCAGATCCGGGCCTCCGACGTCCCGGTGTACGTGATCGGCGGTTGGCGCGACGAGCTGCGCGGACAGGGCATCGCCGCGCTGCTCAACGTGCCGGGCTCCCGGCTGCTGATCGGGCCGTGGAAGCACTGCGAGAACGCCGGTTTCGGCCTGGTCGAGGAGGCGCACCGGTTCTTCGACGCGCACCTCAAGGGCATCGACACCGGCATCGACGCCGAGCCGCGGATCCGTTACGCCACCCCGGACTCCGACGCCGCCGACGCGACCGGGCTGGAGTGGAAGGCCGCCGAGACCTGGCCGCCCGCCGGCGTCACCACGGCGCCCACGCCCCTCGGGGGCGACGGCGTGCTCGGCTCCGCGGCCACGGGCACGCGCGGGTTCACCGTCGACACCTCCGCCCGCTGCCCCAGCAGTCCCGGCACCGGCGCCACGATCCAGCCCTGCCACATCCCGGGCAGCGGCACGAGCTGGGCCGGCGCGCCGGTCGAGCGGGACACCGAGCTCACCGGGACCCCCGTCGCGGACCTGACGGTACGCACCGACCGGTCGGACGCCCACGTGTTCGCCTACCTCGAGGACGTCGCCCCGGACGGGCGCACGACCGTGATCACCGAGGGTCGCCAGCAGGTGTCGCTGCGCGCCGAGCACCGCGCGCCGTACGCGCTGCCCGCGGGCGTGCCGTGGCACCGCTCCTACGCCGAGGACGCCGCGCCCGTGGCGCCCGGACAGGCCGCGCGGCTGCACTTCGCGATGCTCCCGACGTCGTACCTCGTCCGGGCGGGACACCGCATCCAGGTCACGGTGACCGGATACGACCCGCGCGAGTCCGGCGTGCTGCCCGACGCGGACGGCGCCCGGATCGAGGTGCTCTCCGGGGCGGCGACCCCGTCCTCGGTCGCGCTCCCGCGCTGACGCCGGCGGCTTGACCGATCGCAGACTAAGTGATTTAGTCACTTTATGAGTTCCGCGGAGACGTTGTCGGAGCGGCTGGCCGACGACATCATGGCGATCATCCGGTCCGAGGGGCTGGGCCCGGGCGAGAAGCTGGCGTCCTCGCGGGACCTCGCGCGACGGTTCGAGGTCACCACCCCGACCGTGCGTGAGGCGTTGCGGCGGCTCGAGGCCACCGGCGCGGTGGAGTTCCGGCACGGGTCGGGCACCTACGTCGGGTCCGGGGTGGACCGGCGGCTGCTGGCCAACCCGCACCGGCCCACGAACACCCCCGAGGGGGTGCTCGAGCTGGTCGAGGCGCGACTCGTGGTGGAACCCCCGATCGCGGCCGCGGCGGCCCGTACCCGGGACCCCGCGGGGCTCCGGATGCTCGAGGAGAGCGTGACCAACGCGCTGCACCCGCCCCGGGGGGACATCCGGCCTGCGGTGCACTTCCACGTCGCGCTCGCCGCGGCCAGCGGCAACGCGCTGCTGCAGGAGACGATCGAGGCGTTGCTGCACGTCCGGGCGCGCGAGCAGATCGAGATCCGGCACCTCTACGACGACCGCGAGCGCGACCACGACGAGCACGTGCAACTGCTCGCGGCGGTCCGGGACGGCGACCCCGACCGGGCCGAGCGGCTCACCGCGCAGCACCTGGAGTCGATCCGGTCGGCGGTGCGGTCGTGAGCACGGTGAAGCTGGCCGAGATGACCACGGTCGAGGCCGCGTCGGCGGTGCTCGCAAGCCCGGTCGTGCTGGTCCCGGCGGGCGCGTTCGAGCAGCACGGCCCCGGTCTCCCGCTGGCCACCGACCTCATCCGCGCCGAAGGGGTCGCCGAGCGCGTGGCCGCCCGGATGGCCGGACAGGTGGTGATCGGGCCGTCGGTGCCGGTCGGGGTGTCGCCGCACCACATGGAGTTCGCCGGCACGGTCAGCCTCTCCACCGCGACGTTCGCCGCGGTCGTGCGGGACTACGTCGGCGGCCTGTACCGGCACGGCTGGCGCAAGATCCTCGTCGTCACCGGGCACGGCGGCAACGACGCCACGCTCGGCACGGTCGCGCAGGACCTGCTCGACACCCGGCCGGACCTGCAGTTCGCCTGGAGCCCGCTCACCCCGCTGGCCTCCGACGTGGTGGCCGCGGCCGCGCCGTCCGAGGTGACCGGGCACAGCGGCGAGGCCGAGACCGCCCAGATGCTGGCGCTGGCCCCGGAGCTGGTCCGCACCGACCGGCTCGCTCCCGGCACCACGCGTCTGTCCGAGCTCGACCCGCTCGGCGCCGTCGCGCGCCGGACCGGCGGGCCGAAGCTCACCGTCCGCTACGACCAGCTCTCCGGCAACGGGGTCCTCGGGGACCCCCGCCGGGCCGATCCGGAACACGGCGAGGCGATCGTCGAGGCGATCGTCACGCGCATCACCGACTTCATCGGGGCCTGGCTCAAGGCCTGAGCGCCCGCCCACCGACCGGGACACACCGACCGCACACCTGCACTCCCGCACCACGGCGGAGCCGTCCGGTTCCGCCGTCGCTCGGGCCTGCCCGCACCCGGGCCGAGGCCCACCGGCCGTCGACGACGCCGTCCGAAGGGGACACAGCATGTTCGGAACGACGAGAAGGACCCGGCGCTTGTTCGGGATCGCGGCCTGCATGGCCGTGGTCGCGGCGGGCGCGACCGCCGGCGCCGGAGCCGCCGCCGCGGGCACGTCCCCGCAGGGCGGTCGCTCCGCCGGCTGTGACGCACCTGCGCCGCAGCCACCGGCCGGCGGCGAGACCCGCACGGTGTCCAGCGGCGGTCTGGACCGCACCGTGCGGGTGCACCTGCCGGCGGGCTACACCGCGGACCGGCCGTGGCCGGTGCTGCTGGTGTTCCACGGTCGCGGCAGCTCGGGTCCGGAGATCGAGGGGTTCTCCGGGTTGTCCGAGCTGCCGGCGATCGTGGCCTACCCGGACGGCGTGCCCGGGGGCGAGGACAAGCGGTCCTGGCAGGGCGCCCCCTACTCCGCGCCGGGGGTGGACGACGTCGCCTTCACCGGCGATCTGCTCGACCAGCTGGAGGCCGGCCTGTGCGTGGACGGCGACCGGGTCTACGCCACCGGCAAGTCCAACGGCGGCGGGTTCACAGACGTGCTGGCCTGCCGGTCCTCCGACCGGATCGCCGCGGTCGCCCCGGTGGCCGGTGCGTACTACCGGACCGGGGAACCGCCGTGCGAGCCCGGTCGACCGGTCCCCGTGCTGTCGTTGCACGGCACCGGCGACGCCACGATCCCCTACGCCGGTGACCCCGACCGCGAGCTGCCCCCGATCCCGGAGTGGGTCGCCGGCTGGGCGGGCCGCGACGGCTGCGACCCGGAGCCTGCGACCCGGCGGACCGAGCCGGACATCACCGTCTCCGAGTGGTCCGGTTGCGCCTCCGGGGCCGACGTCGAGCACGTCGCGGTCGACGGTGGCGGGCACACCTGGCCGGGAGCCACCGCCTACAGCGGCGGTGGGGCGACCACGCAGACGATCCGGGCGTCCGAGCTGATCTGGGCGTTCCTGAGCGCCCACACGCTGGAGCGGTCGTGAGCCGGGCGGGCGGGGGGACCCGCACCGACGGGCCCGGGGGCACGCAGCCGGAGCTGCCGCGGATCGTCCGCGCGATGGCGGTCGTCGAGCGGGTGGGCAACGCCCTGCCGCACCCGTTCTGGCTGTTCTGGGTACTGTCCGGGATCCTCGCGGTGATCAGCGCCGGGCTCGCAGTGGCCGGTGTCGCGGTCGTCACGCCGAGCGGCGAGCCGGCCGTGGTGCGCAACCTGCTCTCCGGCGACGGCGTCGCGATGGCACTGTCGTCGATGATCGACAACTTCGCCGAGTTCCCGCCGATGGCCACGATCGTCACGGTGATCATGGGGGTGGCCGTCGCCGAGCGCAGCGGGCTGCTGGCCGCGGTGATGCGGGTCGGAGTGGCCCGGGTCCCGGCGTCGCTGGTGGTGTTCTCGGTCGCCTTCGCCGGGACGGTCTCGCACGTCGCGTCCGCGGCGGCCTACGTCATCCTGGTGCCGCTGGGCGGGCTGGCGTTCCGGGCGGTCGGGCGCTCACCGATCCTCGGCATCGTCGTCGCCTACACCTCGATCGCGTCCGGCTACGACGCCAGCCCGGTGCCGACGCCGAACGACGCGATCTTCGCCGGGATCACCACCGCGGCGGCGCGGATCGTCGACCCGGCCGCGGTCGTCACGCCGTTGAGCAACTGGTTCTTCAACATCGTCTCGTCGGTCGTGCTGGCGCTGGTGATCACCCTGGTGACCCGGCTGGTGCTGAGCAAGCGGCCCGACCTCGACGCCGACGCGGACGCCCGCGACGACGACCTGGGGCGGCTGCACCTGGAGCCGGCCGAGCGCTCGGCGCTGCGCCGGTCCGGGTGGGTGCTGCTGGGTCTCGTGGCGCTGCTCGTCGTGGCGGTGCTGCCGGCCGGGTCACCGCTGCGCGGTGACGGCGGCGGGATCGTCGAGTCGCCGCTGATCGAGGGCATCGGCGCGGTGATCGCGCTCGGGTTCGGGCTGCTCGGGATCGTGTACGGCACCCGGGCCGGGACGATCACCTCCGCGGCCGACGTGCCGAAGCTGATGGTGGAGGGGCTCAAGCAGATCGCGCCGGTACTGGCGCTGTTCTTCGCCATCGCCCAGTTCCTGGCCTACTTCGAGTGGACGCGCGTGGGCGACGTGCTCGCGGTCGTCGCCGCGGACGGGCTGCGCACCACCGGCATCCCGATCCCCGTGGTGTTCCTGATGGTGCTGGTCGTGCTCACCGTGGTGAACGTGATGGTCACCAGCGGCACGGCGATGTGGGCGATCGCGGCGCCGGTCCTGGTGCCGATGCTGCTGCTCGTCGACGTGCCGGCGGAGACCACCCAGGCGCTGTTCCGGATCGCCGACTCCGGGTCCACCGCGATCACGCCGATGAGCCCGTACTTCGTGATGGCGCTGGGCTTCCTGCAGCGCTACCGGCGCGATGCCGGCATCGGGACCCTGGCGTCCTACACGCTGCCGCTGGCGGTGGCGATGACGGTCGTCTGGACGCTGCTGTTCATGGCCTGGTGGGCGCTGGGGATCCCGCTCGGCCCGGGGGCGCCCGTGCGGTGAGCCCGGCCCGGGACGCCTACCGGAGGATCTCGACGTATCCGCTCGTGCCGTTCACCCGGATCCGTTGACCGTCCCGGATCAGCCGGGTGGCGCCGGCCACCCCCACGACGGCCGGCAGCCCGTACTCCCGGGCGATCACGGCGCCGTGGGTCATCAGGCCGCCCACCTCCGTCACCAGGGCCTCGACCGTGACGAACACCGGTGACCAGCTGGGGTCGGTGAAGGCCGTGACGAGGATGTCGCCCGGTTCGAGATCGGCCTCGGCCAGGTCCGCGACGACGCGGGCGCGCCCCTCCACCGTCCCGGTCGACACCGCCAGCCCGACCAGCGCGTCGGCCGGTAGGTCGTCGCGCCGGTAGGCCCCGGAGAGGGCCTCGCCGTCCGAGGTGAGCACGCGGGGAGGCGTCAGCGTCCGGTACCCGTCGAGGGCCTCCCTGCGTTCGCGGATCAGCCGGTCGTCGGCCCGCCCGGTGCGGACCACGTCGTGCAGCTCGGCGAACCGGAGGAGGAAGATGTCGTCGCGGTCGCGGAGCACGCCGTCGGTCACGAGCCGTTCGGCCTCGCGCAGCAGGGCCCTCTTGTAGACGAGGTAGCGGCTGACCATGCCGAACTTGGGGTACTCGCGGTACCCGATGAAGGTCCGCAGACGGTCGATCATCACCTTGGTCTCGACGGCCTTCGCCTCCCCGTCGGGCAGGGCGCGCACGCGCCGCAGCAGTTCCTGCTCCTTCGCCCACGCCTCGTGGCGCCCCTGGTCGAAACGCCGCCTGCCGGCGCCGGCCTCGAAGTTCTCGACGTTGCCCAGGATCACCGGGACCAGTGCGGCGGGGCGCTCGCTCCAGCGCGGCCTTCCGATGTCGATCTCACCGACGCAGCGCATGCCGTAGCGCTCGAGGTAGGCGTGCAGCGCGTCGCGCGCCTCCCCTCCGCCCTCGACGCCGGCCAGGCCGTCCAGCACGTCGTCGCCGTCCCCGGCGGCGCGCAGGAACGCCACCACCTGCGGGTGCGGGCGGATCGCGTCGGCCACGTCCAGCAGCGCGAGCCCCATCTCCGAGGTGACGTTGTTCGGGACGGACTGCGTGAGCGTGTCGGCCGCGTTCTCCTCCCCGAGCCAGGCGTGCAGGTGCTCGCCCAGCCACCACGCCGCGTCCATCGCGGTCGTGAACACCTGCGCCCCGCGCGGGTCGAACAGCAGCCGCCGAAGCTCCCCGAAGTCCTCCAGGATGAAGTCGAGCAGTTCCGTCCCGTGCTGTGTCGCGATGTCGCGGGCGAGCGCGGCGAGCGAGGCCCGGCTGCGGTCGATGAGCTCCTCGACCAGGTCCGGGTCGGCGTCGATCATGGCCGGCGGGTCGCCCGCGGGCGGCCCGCCGGGCCCGGCCTCCTCGCCCGGGGCCGGGACGATGTCGCCGCGGTCGAGGACGGTCTGCAGCGCGTCCCGGAGCAACGGGTCCGACCGCCCCGCGACGTTCAGGAACCCTTCGCGTGCGGCGGGCGCGGTCAGGATCGGCGTGACGTCGACGAACAGCCGTCCGCCGGCCTCGGACATGGGCCGGGGCGTGGACATCTGCCACACGGACAGGCCCAGCGGCGTCATCGCGTCGGTCATCATCTGCTGGTGCCCGACCGAGACGTAGACGTGGCCGCGCCCGTCCTCGGCGGGCGGGACGGGGAACAGGGTGGTGATCGGCCGGCTCTGGACGATCCGGAAACCGCCCTCGGCCAGGCACCACTCGATGTCCTGGGGGCGGCCGAGGTGCGCCTCGATCCGCCGGCCCAGGACCGCGAGCTCCAGCACCTGCGCGTCGGTCAGCGCCGGACGGCGCTGCTGATCGGACTCGACGGTCTGCTGCCGTGTCCCGCCGCCCGGTGCGGCGACCACGGCCCGCTCCTTGACCGCGACCACCCGGTCGACGACCTCGCCGTCGCGCACGGTGTAGCCGTCCGCGTTCACCACGCCGGAGACCAGCGCCTCACCGAGCCCGAGGACGGCCTCCACGCTCGTGACCGTCCGGTTCGACGTCACGGGGTCGGCGGTGAACAGGACGCCCGAGGAGTCCGGCGCCACCATCTGCTGCACGAGCACGGCCATCCGGGCCGTGCGGTGGTCGATGCCCCGGCGCAGGCGGTAGGCCACCGCCCGTTCGGTGAACAGCGAGGCCCAGCACGACCGGACGCGGTCGAGGACCGCCTCGGGACCCACGACGTTGAGGTAGGTGTCCTGCTGGCCCGCGAACGAGGCCGTCGGCAGGTCCTCGGCCGTCGCGCTGGACCGCACGGCGTACGCGGCGTCGCGGCCCGCCCGGGTGAGCGAGCCGGTGACGGCCGCCGCCACGTCGTCGGGGACGGGGTGCCCGGCGACGGCGCCGCGGATCTCGGCGCTGAGCGCGGCGATCGTGTCCCGGTCGTCGGGGTCCAGGGCGGAGAGCCGGTCGAGGCGGTCCTCGAACGAGGGCACCTGCGCCGTCACCCGGGCGAACGCGCCGGTCGTCACGCAGAAGCCCGTCGGCACCTCGACGCCGGCGACCCGCGCGAGCTCCCCCAGGTGCGCAGCCTTGCCACCGACCTCGGCGACCCGGCTCCGATCGACCTGTTCGAGGTCGAGCACGAGCCGGTCGGACGAGACGGCCGTCGCCGCACCGCTGTCGACATCCACCACTGGTTCCCCCGTTCCCGACGCCGTGTTCCCGCCGTTGCCGACGGTCCCGTCCTCGCAGGCCCTGTCTTCGCAGGTCCCGGCGCCGGAGGAGAGATCATGCGGCACGCCCCGGGCCTTGCCGCAAGACCCACCCCGCGCTATAACGTGAGAGCGGGGAGAGAGCTCAGGCCCGCCGGTAGCGGCAGTCGATCAGGCAGTACCCGCCGAACGCGGCCAGCCCGGCCGAGAGGACCAGCAGCGGCGCCACCCCCTGCCACTGCCCCTCCAGCCCCCGCAGGGCCTCGTTCAGCCCGCCGACCCGGTCCGGGTCGGCATGCAGTGCCGCGTCGGCGAACAGCACCCCGACCGCGCCGAAGGCCACCGCACGCGCGAGGTTGCCGGTGGCGCCCAGTACCGCCGCCGCCCGCAGCACGCGCGGGGGGACGTCGTCCACGAGATCGCCCAGGAACGTGCGCGCCACGCCGGTGTAGACCATCGTCGCGGCCACGACCAGGACGAAGACGGCCACCGCGGCGACCAGCCAGCGTCCGCCGGGGATCTCGAGCAGCGACCCCACCAGCCACGCGGGTCCGGTCCGACCGGGCCCACCGGGGCTCTCCACGACGAACCGGGCGGCGACCACCGCGACGGCGACGACGGCCACCGCCTTGGCTGCGGCCCCGACCCGCTTGCGCCGCCGCTCCGCGCCGGAGACCCACCGGAACCCGGCCACGGCGGCACTGACCTGCCACACCGCGAACGCGCCCAGCCCGGCCACGAACGTCACGAGCACCGCCGTCCCGACCGGCCCGACCGAGGCCACCGCCGCGATGGCGCCCCGCTGGTCGACCTCGGCGCCCCGGGCCCCGAACGCCAGGCGGACGCCCAGCCCGGCGACGAGCAGGTGCACCGCGCCGTAGGCGACCAGCCCGAACCGGCCGAGCAGCTCGACCGCACGGCCGGGGGCGTCCCCGCCTCCGGACAGCGCCCGCTCCGCCGCGTCCTGCACGGCCCGTCCCGCCTGCTCGCCGATCTCCTCCGGCGCGTTGCCCGCCCGCTGCTCGTGCGCAGATCCCCCGGCCGTCACCACCATGATTATCCTCCGGGTCCGGCACTGCCGATCACGGACCCGGACGGCGCACCGCCGGCCTACTGCGAGCCGTCGACCGCGTTGCGCAGCCCGGTCAGCCAGGCGAGGTGCCCGCGCAGCGCGGTGCGCCCGGGCGGGGAGAGCCGCAGCCAGGTTCGCGGGCGCCTGCCGACCGACCCCTTGCGGATCTCCAGGTAGCCGGCGTCCTCGAGGGTCCGGCTGTGCTTGGAGACCGCGGAGTCGCTCGCACCGATGAGGTCGCGGACCGTGCCGAACTCGACCCAGTCGGCTCCCTGCAGCAACGCGCACAGCGCCAGCCGCGGCCCGGTCTCGAAGATCGGGTGTCGATCGATGACGGCGTCGTCGGAGGCCGTATCGGCGCCAGGGGCGTCAGGTGCCGTCACAGTGCGACTCGACCGGCGGCGATGTCGTCACGCATCCTCGCCCGGGTCCAGAGCTGCCCGGCGAAAATGACCGCGGCCACGGGGATCAGGACGATCAGGGCCACCGTGCGGTGACCGTTCCCGACCAGCGCGTAGATGATGAACACGCTGGCGAGGGTGACCGCAAGGACCGTGTACCGCGGTCGCTGTGCGCTGGGATAGGCGCTGATCTGGCGCGGAAGGTGAACGCCGGAGCGCCGGCGCTGGAGCACCGAATAGGCCGCCGCCGCCAGGCAGATCGCCAGCAGCACCCACTGCAGGTTGAATGCCTGGCCGGGCAGGAACGACGACCAGATCGGGAGCCCCGCCATCAGCACCAGCGCGACGCCGTAGAGCACCCAGTAGGTGCGCGGGAACCCGGCGTAGGCGGAGAGCTTGCGTCGTGCGTCGACGACCTGGTCGAGCTCGGGCGTGTCCGACATGTGTGTCTCCCATCTGCATCAACTTTCGATATGGAAAACGTATGCGAGGTCGATAGTCGCCGTCAAGGGGTCCGCCCGGGCGGAGCTCACCGGGACCCGACGGGCCGTCCACCGACGACGGATGAGCCCACCGGCTGATCACCGGATCCGGTGCCGAGGCCGGGTAGCGCCCGGGTACGGGCGGCGCGGACGGCGTTGCCGATGACGAGCACCTCGGCCAGCTCGTGGACGACGACGACCGTCGCGAGCCCGAGGACACCGAGTGCGGCCAGCGGGATGAGCACCCCGATGATCACCAGCGAGAGCCCGATGTTCTGCAGCATGATCGCCCGGGAGCGGCGGGCGTGGGCGAGGAGCTGGGGCAGGTGGCGCAGGTCCTGACCCATCAGCGCGACGTCGGCGGTCTCGATCGCGACGTCGGTGCCCATGGCCCCCATCGCGATCCCGACATCGGCGGTGGCCAGGGCGGGAGCGTCGTTGACGCCGTCGCCGACCATCGCGATCCGCCGGCCGCGGGCGATCCGCGCCAGCAGTGCCGCCTTGTCCTCGGGCAGGAGCTCGGCGTGCACGGTGCCGATCCCGGCCCGGGCCGCGAGAGCCTCCGCGGTACGGCGGTTGTCGCCGGTCAGCATCGCCACCTCGATGCCCAGGTCACCGAGGCGGGTGACGGCCTCGGCCGCCTCGGGCCGGAGCTCGTCGCGGACGGCGATCGCGCCCAGCAGCGCGCCTGCGCGTTCGAGGAGGACGACGGTCGCCCCGTCGCCCTGCAGCCGCTCGACATCGTCGGCCAGGGGCCCGGCGTCGACCCAGCCGGGCCTGCCCAGGCGCACCGCGGCGCCGTCCACGACGCCGTGCAGGCCGTGACCGGGTACCGCGGTCACCTCGCGGGCGGCACGGTAGGTCACGTTCCCGTCCTCGGCGGCGCTCAGGACGGCGCCCGCCAGCGGGTGCTCGCTGCGCGCCTCCAGTGACGCGGCGGCGGCGAGCACCTCGTCCCGGCCCACCGCGGCGAGCCCGACGACGTCCACCACCCGGGGCGTGTTGCGGGTCAGCGTGCCGGTCTTGTCCACCGCGACCACCCGGACGCGGCCGAGCTCCTCGAGGGCGGCACCGCCCTTGACCAGGGCGCCGTGGCGACTCGACGCCCCGATCGCGGCGACCACCGACAGCGGTACCGAGATCGCGAGCGCGCACGGCGACGCCGCGACGAGCACCACCAGCGCGCGTTCGAGCCACAGCAGCGGATCGCCGAGGAGCCCACCGAGCCCGGCGACCAGCACGGCCAGGACCAGGATCGAGGGGACCAGGGGCCGGGCGATCCGGTCGGCCAGGCGCTGCCCGGCGCCCCTGCGTTCCCGGGCCTCCTCGACGATGTGCACGATCCGGGCCAGCGAGCTGTCCGAGGCGGGCGCGGTGACCCGGAGCTCGATCGCCCCGCCGCCGTTGATCGCGCCGGCGTGCACGGTGTCGCCGGGCCCGGCCTCGACCGGCACCGACTCCCCGGTGATCGCCGACAGGTCCAGGCTGGTCCGCCCGGCGCGCACGGCACCGTCGGTGGCCGCCCGCTCGCCGGGGCGCAGCACCATCGTGTCGCCCACGACCAGGTCGTCCGGCGGGACCTGCAGCTCCCGGCCGTCGCGCAGGACCGACGCCGTCGCCGGGACGAGCCCGAGCAGCGCCCGCAGGCTGCGCCGGGTCCGTGTCACCGCGTGGTGCTCGAGCCCCTCGGCGATCGAGAACAGGATGCCGAGCAGGGCCGCCTCGGCGACCTGTCCGAGCGCGACCGCACCGATCGCGGCGATCGTCATCAGCGTGCCGACACCGACCCGGCCGTGGCGCAGGCCGCGCACCGCACCGGGGACGAACGTCGACGCGCCGACCACGGCGGCCAGCAGCTCGACACCGACCACGACCGGTGCCGCGACACCGGCCCGGTCGAGCAGCCACCCCGCGGCGAGCGCGACGGCGGCGACCGCGGCCATCTGCAGCTCACGGACCTGCCACAGCCTCCCGTCACCGTGGTCGTCGGCGACACCGGCACCCCCGTCCGCCGCCGGCTCGGCTCCGCAGCACGCCTCAGCCATGCTCCGGCCGCCCGCCGACGTCAATGCCCGCTCCGGCCGCGACCAGCTCGGGGCCGAGCACCGCGGGTACGAGCGTGCGCCCCCGGTCGGTCAGCGCGTACATCACCAACCGGCCCTGCCGGCGCGACTCCACCAGCCCGGCGGCGCGCAACCGGCGCAGGTGGTGTGAGGCGAGGTTCTGCGCCTGCCCGACCACCCACGCCACGTCGCACACGCACAGCTCGCCGCCGGCCAGCAGCGCCGCCGCGATCGTCAGCCGGGTCGGATCACCCAGCGCCTGCGCGGCGGCCGCGACCGGCTCGACCGCCCGCACCTCGGGCAGACCCGCCCGGATCCGCTCGGCATGCGGCAGATCCAGGCAGAGCAGGTCGCAGGCGTCCTCGGGTCGCATCACCACAGCAACATACCAACGCACATGGCTATGTCGGTGCCGAACGTCGGTCACCCTCGTCCCTCGTCACCTGTTCCCACTATGATCAACAGACGGCGATCCGGACCGGCCCGGTCCGCGACAGCCGGCTCGACCCCCGACAGCCCGGCCGCCCCGACGGGCAGTACCGAAAGGCCGACACCTGATGCGCGCAACGTCCGTCCGCACCGTCGACTCCCCCGTCGACCACGTCTGGGCGGTGCTCGCCGACCACGAGGGCATGTCGTCCTGGGCACCCGGACTCAAGGTCGAGGTGACCCGGCCGGGCACCGCGGAGCCCAACGGCGTCGGCGCCGTCCGCAAGGTCGGCATCGGCTCCCCCGGGCCGATCGTGGAGGAGATCGTCGCCTTCGAGCCGGGGTCGCGCCTCGGCTACCGGGCGCTCGCCGGAGTGCCGCTGAAGAACTACCGCGGCGAGGTCACGTTGCGTCCCAGCGGAACCGGTACCGAGATCACCTACACCGTCGACGCCGACAAGCGACTCCCGTTCGGCGAGTCGCTCGCGGTGAAGGGCCTCGCCACGGCCCTGGTCTCCGGCCTGGTCCGCGGGGTCAGGTCCGCAGGCTGACCCGTGATCGCCACGTTCGTGCGGGAACCTGCACCGGTGCAGGTTCCCGCACGATCCCGGTGATCAGGCCGGGCCGACCAGCAGGACGTGGAGAGTGCGCGGGCCGTGGACGCCCTCGACGCGGTCCAGCTCGATGTCGCTGGTGGCACCGGGACCGCTGATCCAGGTCTGCGGGCGTGCCGGATCCAGGACCGCGACCGCCTCCGGGACGCCGGCCACGACTTGGTCGACCCAGACGATGCACACGTGCAGGTCCGGGACGAGGGTGGCTGCGCGCCGGCCCCGGCGGTGACGTCCGGGCTCCCACGCGTCCCGCCGCGGACGCGTCCCGCTACCCGCTGACTGCCGGCCGATCTTCCGCCTCCACCGAGACGGCGTCCTGGTTGCGCCGCTCCGTCGTGACGACCCGGCCTCGTCCAGGAGCCGCTGGTGAGCATGCGCCGCGGTGTCGGGTCTGCACGGCGATGCGGTGGTAGCCGCAGGACATCGAGCACACCGGTTGAGGTCGAGACTGTCAGCGGCCTGGCGGCACGCCGATTCGGGCACCACACGACGGAGCGGAAGAGGAACCGTCGAGCTCGAACTGAACGCTCTGCGTGGACTCGACGTGACTCCGCGGCAGGGCGAGATGCGCGGGGTGGGCCAGGTAGGTGCGGAAGTCCTCCGCGCTCCCGAACTCCGCGACGACCCCGTAGTCGGCGTTCGTCGGGCGCTCACCCAGGTCGCGGCCCTGGCGGATGTGGACGGGGAAGTCCAGCTCGTCCGGCAGCGCCGCGAGAGCACTGCGGAACGCCTCGATCTCCGCATCGGTCGCCGTGCTCGTGAACCTGAGGGTGAGGCAGTGCACCAGCATGTCGACCTCCGCGTCGTAGGCATCTCGCTTAGTTAGCCATCATAGACATTAATGTCCCATACACGAGGCGACGGCGGCGAGAGCGCCTCTCCGACGACCACGTAGGCGCGGGTCGTACAGCCCTAACGCTGCACATTTGCCCTTCGCGCCTGGTCGCGGCGCGCCGTCGTCGGACTCGCGACTCGCAGCACGGGACAGCCGGTCTCGCCTCAGAAGTTATTGGTGATTGACAAAAATGACGAGCCGGTCCTAGCTTGATGCGCCTGGCACCGCTGCGGCCGAGAGCGTGTGTCCACCACGACCCGGAGAGGCCCTGACAATGAAGCTGGGATGCTCGTTCGCCACGTCGCTGGAGACTCCGGAGCACATCCGCATCGCCGAGGAACTCGGCTACGAGCGGGCCCTGTGCTACGACTCGCCCGCGCTCTACCCCGATGTCTGGATGGTGCTCAACCGCGCCGCCGACCTGACCGAGCGGATCGTGCTCGGGCCGGGAGTGCTGATCCCGAGCCTGCGGCATCCGATGGTCACGGCGTCCGCGATCACGACGCTGGTGCACGGCGCGGGCCAGGAGCGCGTGATGGTCGGCATCGGCAGCGGGTTCACCGGGCGGCTGGCCATGGGCAGGCCGCCGGTGCCCTGGGCCAGCGTCGAGCACTACGCGCGGATCGTGCAGGCGCTGCTGCGCGGCGAGCAGGTCGAGTGGGAGGGCGCGGTCATGCAGCTGATCCACCCCGACGAGCGGTTCGGCCCGACCCTGCCGGTCACCGTGGCCTGGGGGGTCGCCGGCGAGGGCCCCAAGGGGACCACGGTCGCGCGGAACCTCGGCGCCGAACTCCTGCGCATCACCGCTCCGGAACCCGGTTTCGACCGGCAGATGATGATGGTGATCGGCACGGTGCTGCACGAGGGTGAGGACCCCGGCTCCGAGCGGGCGATCGACGCGGCCGGGCACGCGGCAGGGCTGTTCCTGCACTGGGCGGTCGAGCACGACGTGATCGACGAGCTGCTCGGCGACGGCGGCCGGGTCTGGGCCGCCGCGTACGACCACATCCCGGCGAACGTCCGCCACATCGCGATGCACGACCGCCACGTGGTCGGGGTGAACGAGATCGACCGGCCCTTCATCACCGGCGAGGTCATGGCGTCCGCGGGCGCCGCGCTGACCCCGAAGGAGTGGCAGGACCGGTTCGCCGCGCTCGAGGAGGGCGGGTGCTCGTTCCTCCACTTCCAGCCCGCCGGCCGCGACATCCCGCGCGAGCTCGAGGCGTTCGCCGCCGCCTACCACCGCTGACCGGACCGAGAAGGAGACCACGAGCCCGATGCGAGACCTGACGTTGCTCGACTGGCAGGAAGACGGCCCGATCGCCACGGTGTGGCTCGATCGACCGCCGGTCAACGCGACCGACCATCAGCTCTACAGCGAGATCCGCGAGTTCTTCGGCAACCTCACCGAGTACCTGCCACGGGCCCGGGCCGTCGTGCTCGCAGGTAGGGGCAGGCACTTCTGCGCGGGCAACGACCTCGCCGAGTTCCAGACCATGGACCCGGAGAACGCGCCGGAACGGCTGCAGCTGGCCCGCGAGACGTTCTGGGCGATCTACGACTCGCCGTACCCGGTGATCGCCGCCGTGCACGGGGTCGCGGTGGGATCCGGTCTCGCGATCGCGGCCTCCTGCGACCTGGTCGTCGCGGCCGAGGGCGCGCGGTTCGCGACGCCCGAGGTCAACGTCGGCGTGCTCGGGGGCGCCAAGCACCTGTCGCGGCTGGTGCCCCAGGGCATGGTCCGGCTGATGCACTACACCGGCGACCTCTACCCGGCGGAGAGACTGCTGCCCTACGGCGGGATCGTGGAGATCGTCGCGCCGGAGCGGCTGCTGGAGGCGGCCCAGGACCTGGCGAGGTCGATCGCCCGGCACAGCCCGGTCACCCTCGAGCTGGCCAAGCGCAGCCTCAACGGCATCGAGTACATGGAGCTCAAGCCGGGCTACGAGTTCGAGCAGAGCCTCACCCGCGAGCTGTCCGGCCACGCGGACTCCAAAGAGGCGGTGAACGCGTTCCTCGAGCGACGCGACCCCGTCTACACCGGACGGTGACGGCGATGGAGAGCCTGGACGCCTTCCGGGCCCGGGCGAGGGCCTGGCTCGCCGAGGCGGAACCGCCGGAGGTCCCGCTCGACCTCGACTCCCGGTTCACGGTGCTGCGGCGGTGGCAGAAGACGCTGTTCGAGGCCGGGTGGGTCGGCATCGCGTGGTCCCGCGAGGCGGGAGGGCAGGGCCTGACGCACAGCCACCAGCTCGTGTTCGTCGAGGAGCTCGTCCGGGCCAGGGCCCCACAGCCCATCGGGCTGATCGGGCTCGAGGTCGTCGGGCCCTCCATCGACCGCTACGGCAGTGACCGGCAGCGCACCGAGCTGCTGCCGCGTCTGCTGGCCGGCGACGACATCTGGTGCCAGGGCTTCTCCGAGCCGGAGGCCGGGTCCGACCTGGCCTCGCTGCGGACCCGGGCGGTGGCCGACGGGGACGACCTCGTCGTCTCCGGCCAGAAGATCTGGACCAGCTGGGCGCACGTCGCGCAGTGGTGCGCCCTGCTGGTGCGGACGGACCCCTCGGTGCGCAAGCAGGCCGGGATCAGCTACCTGCTCGTGGACATGTCGAGCCCGGGCGTCACGGCCCGTCCCATCCGGCAGATGACGGGAGACGGCGAGTTCTGCGAGGTCTTCCTCGACCAGGTCCGGGTCCCACGCCGGAACCTGCTCGGTGCGGAGAACGAGGGATGGGCCATCGCCACGCACACGCTGGGCAGCGAGCGGGCAGGCGCCACGCTGCGCCGCCGCGTCGAGCTGGAGGTCGCCGTGGACGACGCGATCAGCGAGCTCCGCGGCCGCCCCGAGACCCCCCGCGTCCGGGCGGCCCTCGGCCGCTGCCACGTCGCGATGCGCGTCCTCGACGCCCAGACCCGGCGGACCACCGCCCGGCTGGTCGCGGGCACCGGGCCGACACCGCTGGACTCGGTGGACAAGCTGGTGCTCAACGACGTCGAGCAGACCGTCCTCGCAGAGATCGCCGGCCTGCTGGGTCCCCTGCGCGCCGTCCTGGGCTCCCACCCGCACGGGCTTCGCTCGCAGCGGTGGGTGCACGAGCACCTCTACTCGCGCGCGGCCTCCATCTACGGCGGCAGCGCACAGATCCAACGCACGATCGTCGCCGAGCGGCTGCTGGGGCTCCCCCGTGGCTGACGACGAGTACGGCGCCGCCGTCGACGAGTACCTGACCCGCGCCTACGACGGGGACAGACTGCGCGAGCTCCTCGACGCCGGGGCGTGGCATCCGGAGCTGGCCGCGGAGCTCGCCGGGCTCGGCTGGTACTCCCTCGCCGTGCCGGAGGACAGGGGCGGCCTCGGCGCGCCGCTCTCGGCGCTCGGCGCCGTCTTCGTCCAGTTCGGACGCCACCTCGTCGTGGGCCCGCAGCTGGAGAACGTCCTGGTGCCGGCGCTGCTGGCGGACGAACGGGTCGCCGCGGTCGTCGAGACCGGGGTGCCGGTCGCCGTCGTCGATCACGGGGTGACCGAGGAGTGGGCGGAGGACCTCGGGTCGGTCACCCTCACCTCGGGGCGGCTCTCCGGCACCGTCCACGCCGTGCGCTTCGCCCGGCAGGCGAGCCTGCTCGTGGTGATCGCCGGAGCCGCGGTGTGCCTGGTCGACCCGGCCGCGCCCGGGGTGCGCATCGACGAGCTCGACAGCGCCGACCCCGGGACCGAGTTCGCCCGCGTCGTGCTCGACGAGGTGCCCGCGGACCCGATACCCGACGACGACCTGGTCGCCCGTCTCCGCTCGTGGGCCATGCTTCTGCTCGCCTGCGAGCTCAGCGGGCTCGCCCACCGCAGCCTCGAGCACACCGTGGAGCACATCGGCCGGCGCGAGCAGTTCGGCCGCCCCGTCGGCAGCTTCCAGGCGCTCCAGCACATCGCAGCCGACATGCACATGCGCTGGACGGGCCTGCACAACCTCTGCCTGGCCACCCTCGCCGACGCCGACGAGGCCTCCGTGTCCGAGCTGGCGATCATGGCGGCGACCGCGAAGGCCCACGCCGCGGAGGTGGCGGTGAGCGTGTGCGAGGACGCGATCCAGCTACACGGCGGGATGGGGTTCACCACCGAGAGCGTCGTGAGCCGGCACTACACACGCGCGCTGGCCCTGCGCGCCTGGTACGGCGACCAGACCGAGCTCCGACGGCGGATCGGGGCGTCCCTGCTGCACGAGACGGACCCGAGGAGGACGACGTGAAGGCCACGAGGCTCGACGAGGACCGCGTCCGCCGCGACGGTGGGTCCTGGGCGGGGAACCTGATCGACGGCTACCTGGCCGAGGGCGCCGCCCGCAGGCCGGAGAAGATCGCGGTGGTCGACCGCGACCGGTCCTGGACCTACGACGAGCTCGACCGCAGCGTGAACCGCCTCGCGTCCGCGCTGCGCGCCCGCGGCCTCGGTCCCGGCGACGTCGTGTCGTGGCTGCTCCCGAACTGGGCCGAGGCGATCGTCGTGCACCTCGCGGCGATCCGGCTCGGGGCGGTCAGCAACCCCGTCATCCCGATCTACCGGCACCGGGAGACGGCGTTCATCCTGCGTCAGGCGGCCACGAAGGTCGTCGTGGTGCCGCACGACTTCCGGGGCTTCGACTACCCGGCCATGATCGACGACATCCGCGCCGAGGCCCCCGCGCTGGAGACCGTCGTCGTGGTCGGCGCCGGCGCCGACGACGCCCGGCTCCGCTTCGAGGACCTTCTCGCCGAGGGGTCAGACGACCCGGTCGGCGTCCCGCGCGAGGCGGCCGGGATCGCCCTGCTGCTCTACACGTCCGGAACCACGTCGGCGCCCAAGGGCGCGCTGCACAGCCACGACACGCTGGACTACGAGAACCGCAGCATGATCGACTTCTTCGGCCTCACCATCGACGACGTCGTGTTCATGCCCTCCCCCGTCGGCCACATCATCGGCGTCCTCTACGGGATGCAGCTGCCCTTCATGCTCGGCAGCACCGTCGTCCTGCTCGACGTCTGGGAACCCGGCAGGGCGCTCGACCTGATCCAGGACCACTCGTGCAGTTTCGTGGTGGCCGCCACGCCGTTCCTGCACGGCCTCGTCCACCACCCTGCGCTGCCCGACCACGATGTCGGGTCACTGCGCGTGTTCGCGTGCGGCGGGGCCGACGTGCCCCCGGAGCTGATCAGGGCGGCGACCACGGCGCTCGGGTGCACGGTCGGGCGAGGCTACGGATCGACCGAGTACCCGACCGCCACCGCCTGCAGCACATCGGACCCCGTGGACAAGCGGGCCCGGACCGACGGGCGACCGATCGGTGCGGCCGAGGTCCGGGTCCGCCCGGACGGCGAGCTGCAGGTGCGGGGTCCGGAGATGTTCCTGGGCTACCTCGACGAGTCGCTCAACGCCGAGGCCTTCACCGACGACGGCTGGCTCCGCACCGGCGACCTCGCCCGCATCGACGCCGACGGCTACGTCGAGATCGTGGGCAGGCAGAAGGACATCATCATCCGGGGCGGCGAGAACATCAGCGCCAAGGAGATCGAGGACCAGCTGTTCGAGCACCCCGCGATCGTGGACGTCGCGGTCGTCTCCGCCCCCGACCCGGTGCTGGGTGAACGCGTCTGCGCGGTCGTCGTCCCCGAGTCCGGGACGGCCGTGACCCTCCCCGAGATCGTCGAGTGGCTGACCGCGCGGCGGATGGCCCGCCAGAAGCTGCCCGAGAGCCTGATCCTGCTCGACGACCTGCCCCGCAACCCCAGCGGCAAGATCCAGAAGTTCAGGCTCCGCGATCTCGCGCGCGCCCAACCGTCTCCAGGAGTGACACGATGAAGCTGCACACCCTGACCGAGTTCGCGTCGGGACACCGGTTCCTCGAAGGCCTGCGCTGGCACGACGGCGCGCTGTGGGCCAGCGACTTCTTCAGCCGGAAGGTGCTGACCTTCGCCCCCGACGGCGACGCGACGACGGTGGCCGAGATCCCCGGCGCGCCGTCGGGCCTGGGCTTCCTGCCCGACGGCACAGCGCTCGTGGTGTCCCAGGCCGACGCCACCGTCCTGCGGATCGGGCCCGGCGGGGCCCTCGACACCTACGCCGAGCTGGGCGACATCGCCGGCGGACCGGGCAACGACATGCTGGTCACCGCGGCAGGGCACGCCTACGTCGGCAACTTCGGTTTCACCATCGGCACCGACGACCCGAGACCCACGGCCCTGGCCCACATCGACCCGCGGGGCGCCGTCAGCCGTGTCGAGGGCCAGGTCCTGTTCCCCAACGGTATGGCCCTGACCCCCGACGGGGTGCTGCTGCTCGCCGAGACGTTCCTGCACCGGATCACCGCCTTCGACGTCGCCGCCGACGGGTCGCTGTCGAACCAGCGGGTCTGGGCCCAGCTCGCCGAGTCGTTCATGCCCGACGGCATCGCCCTGGACGCCGACGGCGGGGTGTGGTTCGGCAACGCCCTCACGATGGGCGACGACAGCGGGTTCTACCGCGTGCTCGAGGGCGGCGAGCTCACCGACAAGGTGCCGGTGACCGGCGCCCAGGCCGTCGCCTGCACGTTCGGCGGCGACGATCTCGGCACGCTCTACATGAGCTGCAACGCCACCACGCTCGAGGAGTTCGTCCAGGGCCGGTCCACGGCGGTCATCGCGACCGCCGACGTCGGGCGCTGCGGGGTGCCGGGCTCCGCGGGCACCTGATCCCCACCCGCCTGCCCTGGCTACCATGCCGGGCAGGCGGAAGGGGGACCGATCGTGGACGCTGCTCCCACGCAACCGCGGGTCACCCGGTCGCGACCGCGCGACAGGCGGGCCGAGATCGCCAGGAACGCCGGCGAGCTGTTCAGTGTCCGCGGGTTCCACGCCGTCCGGATGGACGACATCGCCGAGGCGAGCGGCATCACCGCGCGTGCCCTCTACCGCCACTACGCGAACAAGCAGGCCCTGCTCTCGCACGTGGTGCGGGAGGACCAGCAGCGGGTCATCGAGACCCTGACCGGCCTCACCGAGCTGCCGGCCGCCCGGCGCAGCGTCGACTCCGGCCTCACCGCGCTGACCGAGGCCGCGCTGGACAGCCGGCAGTTGTCGCTGCTGTGGCAGCGGGAGGCCCGCCACCTCGACGCGGAGGACTACCGGCTGGTCCGCCGCCGGACCCGGTGGATCGCCACGACCCTGCAGGACCTCCTCGTCCGCCCCGCCGGTCCCGGCCTCGACCCGGCCGTCATCGACGTCCGCAGCTGGGTGGTGGTCAGCATCGTCTCCGGTCACAGCCTCTACGACAGCCCGCTCCCCCGATCCGGCCTCGCCCGCGACCTGATCGACGCCGGACGACGTGTCCTCGCCGCGCCGGCGGCGGTCGGGGCGGACGAGCGCGGCGCCCGGACCGCCAGGACCTCGGCGTCCCGGCGCGAGCAGCTGCTCTACGCGGCGGCCGGCGAGTTCCGGGAGAAGGGCTTCGCCGGGGTCGGCATCGACGACATCGGTGCCAGGCTCGGGATCGTCGGCCCGGCCCTCTACCGCTACTTCGACAACAAGGCCGAGCTCCTCGTCGCCGCCGTGACCCGGCTCCACGAGTGGCTCGCGCTGGAGGCGACGCGCGCCATGCACACCCCGTGCCCGGACGACGAGGTCCTCGCCCTGCTGATCGAGGGATACATCCGGATCGCGCTCGAGGCGACCGACCTGCTCGCCGTCTGGCTCACCGAACGCCTCTACGTCCCCGATGCCGCCCGGGAGCGTGTCGACCGCATCCAGGCCGACTATCTCGCGGAGTGGCAGCGATGGCTGTCCGTCGCCCGCCCCGACCTGCCCGAAGCCCGCGCGGCGACGTTGGTCAAGACCGCTAAGACGATCATCGACGACTGCGTGCGGATCCCCCATCTGCGGCGGTATCCGCTCTTCGCCGCGGAGCTCTCGGGCAGCGCGCTGGCGACGCTCGGTCTCCCGAGCCCCCGCTACCGGGATCGGTCCCCGTCCACGACGAGACCCTGAACGGCCGATGAGCTGGGACGGTGGGACGTGGCCGGGCTCCCGCCGCCGGCCGGGATCGGGTCCACGGTCTCGCTGCTGGCCGGGGAAGCTCGCGTTCGGCACCGGCACGCCGCACGACGACCACGCCGAGATCGGGGTCGCTCCGGTGATCGATCCGTGTGGGAAGGTTCGGGCCACCGGTGGCCCGGATGTTCCCCCACAGATCGATCACAGCCACGGTCGTGGGGATCGGCTGGTCTGCGTGCGTGATCGTGGCGCCGCGGTGGACGAGGCCGTGGCCTCGCTGCGCGTCGACCCTCCGGAGCCCTGCGCCCTCGGGCACGTGGTGCTGCACGGCGTCGTCGAGCAAGAGCTCGGTGTCGATGAGGCGGTCGCCATGATCGTGGCTCCCCACCACCGGTGCCCGGGATCGGTATCCGGACCTCGAGGACGGCGTACTCCGCAACCGCCTCGGCAGCACCGATGTCGCAACGCCGGCCCCACACGACGCCGACCGCCCGCCTCCGGCACCGGTGATCGATCTGTGTGGGAAGGTTCGGGCCACCGGTGGCCCGGATGTTCCCCCACACATTGATCATGGGGAGCGGTGCGGACCCGCCGAGCCGTCGGGCCAGGGTCTCGGCGGCCGGTACGGGGCCGACCAGCGGTGGTCGGTGCTGTCGTCGACGCCGGCCGAGCCGGCGCCCCGAGCTCGCCACCACCACGGACGCGGATGGCGCCTCGAGCGCGCGTTCGGCCAGCCGCTGCACTCCGCCGGCGACGGGAGCGGAACCGACGGAGGCCTCGATGTTGCGGAACGTGGCGGTCGACGCCGCCACGATGAAAATCGGTGGCGAGCGCCGGCTCGAGATCCGGCCTCCTCGTCGACAGGGACGATCGCCCGCGACGGACGACCGCGTGGATCTCCGAGGAGTTTCGTGCGGCGCGCGCGGGGGAGGTTGGGACGGGTTCTGCGCCGTATCGGGGCGGCTCAGGTGACCAGGCCGTGGCGGTAGGCGTAGACGACGGCCTGCACCCGGTCGCGCAGGTCGAGCTTCATGAGGATGCGGGAGACGAAGGTCTTGACGGTCTCGTGGCTGATCACGAGGGCAGCGGCCACCTCGCTGTTGGACAGGCCCTCGGCGATGAGGCGCAGCACCTCCAGCTCGCGCGAGGTCAGTGGGCTGTCACGGGCACCGACGTCGACAGGGCGGATCCGGGCGGCGTACGTGCCGACGAGCTGCCGCGTCACGTCGGGGTCCAGCAGCGCCCCGCCGATGGACACGGTCCGGATCCCGTGCAGCAGCTGGCTCGGCGGCGCGTCCTTGAGCAGGAACCCGCTCGCGCCCGCGCGGAGTGCCTCATAGACGTACTCGTCGAGGTTGAACGTCGTCAGCACGAGCACCTTGACCGGATCCGGCACGCCGGCGCCGGCCAGCAGCCGGGTGGCCTCGATGCCATCGAGCACCGGCATGCGGATGTCCATCACCACGACGTCAGGTCGGAGCCGGACGGCGAGCTCGACCGCGGCCTGCCCGTCCCCGCACTCGCCGACGACCTCGAGATCGGGTTGCGCGTCGATGATCGTCACGAGGCCGGTACGGATCAGCATCTGGTCGTCGCAGACCAGCACCTGGATCGGTGCACTCACGACCGGCTCCCTGTCGGGATCCGGGCCTGAACGGAGAATCCGGCGCCGGCCAGCCGGTCGGCCCTGAACTCGCCGCCCAGTACGTCCACCCGCTCACGGAGGCCGGCGAGACCCCGGCCGCTCCCGCCGGGTGACCCGGCCGGCAAGCCGGGTCCGTCGGTGCTGACCTGCACGGTGATCTCCCGTGCGCCGTGACGCACCTGCACGGAGGTGCGGCTGCCGTGCGCGTGCTTGAGGGCGTTGGTCAGGGCTTCCTGCACGACGCGGTAGGCCACGAGATCGGCGCTGCCGGCCGCCTCCGCCGGCGTGCCCTCCACGGTGAGCTCGACCGGCTGGCCGGCCTGGCGCGTCTGCTCCACGAGCGTGCCGATGTCGCCCGGGGACGGTGTCCTGGCCGCCACACCGTGATCGGGGTTGAGTAGGTCGAGCAGGTGCCGCAGGTCGGTGATGGCGCGGCGGCCCGTGTCGGTGACCGCGGTCAGGGTCTGGTCGAGCCGATCAGGTGCGGCGGTCAGGTAGCGGGCCGCCTCGGCCTGCACGACCATCGCCGTCACGTGATGAGTCACGACGTCGTGGAGCTTGCGGGCGATGCGCGTGCGTTCGGCAGTGCGGGTGTCCTCGGCCACGCGGCGGCGGCGTTCGGCTTCTGCGACCCGGGTGGAGCGCAGCCACGCCCCGATCCCACCCGCGGCGGCCATGGCCAGGTAGAACGTCACGAACTCCACGATCGGCTCCACCGCACCGAACCGGACGAGCACGACGGCCAGCACCACGTACGCCACGGAGAACACGATCGCCGTGGCGCGCCGTCTCCGTTCCAGGTGGATACCCGCGCTCAGCAGCGCGAACGCCAGCGCTGTGCCCGCGACCGTGTGGTAGCCGCGGAGCTGATCGACGGCGAAGCCGAGCGACACCAGCAGGAGACAGACCGCCGGCCACCGTCGGCGCACGGCGAGCGGGAGGCTTTCAAGCACCACCACCGCGACGGCGAGGGCGTCGAACGGGCGGGGCGGCAGCCCACCGAGCTGCGTCCCGTGGCTCTGGAGGGCCGGCAGGAACGACGCCCCCACCAACACCAACCCGAGCGGGAGGTCCCGGACCACAACATCGAGCCGGCGCCAGATCGCCAGTGCCGGCCGGTGATCGATCACTGGGCGAGCGTAGTGGCGGCGGTCCGGCCGCGACGGGGCACCAGGTTGCCGCGCCGGTGGGCCAGCCACAGGAACACGATCGTCGCCAGCACGCAGAACAGCACCGAGTAGAGGCTCCCCTCCGGGCCGAAGTCCCCGCCGGTGAGGGCCACCGGACCCGACATGGTGGCGTCCAGCAGTCCCTGCGAGGTGCCGTTGCCCGAGACCACGGCGCTGAAGATCCCGCCCGCGGCGAAGTTCCAGCCGAAGTGCAGCCCGATCGGCAACCACAGCGTGCGGGTGGCGACGTACGCGGCGGTCAGCATGCCGCCGGCCTCGATCGCGACGGCGACGGCACCCCAGAGGCTCGCATGCGGATTCAGCAGGTGCACCAGCCCGAACAGCGCACCTGTCGTCACCAGCGCGATCCACGTGCCGGTGCGCTGCTCGACGATCCGGAACAGGACGCCCCGGAACATCAGCTCCTCCGTCACCGCAGCGGCGGCCATGAAGCCGACCAACCCCACCGCACTCGGCACCGAACCCACGCCGTGCACCGCGTACCCGCCGAGGAAGGCGATGTTCGCGATGACGAGCCCGAAGAGTGCGGCGCCGACGAGCGCCCCTCGGCCGAACGCGCTCCCGGCACCGGCCCGGCCGACCTCGGTGGCCGGGCGGCGCTCGGTCCGCCGCACCACCCATCCGTAGCCGGCAACGGCGAGCACGGCCGTGAGGAGGCCGACGGCGAGGGTGAGCCATGGGTCCCCCTGCACGGCGGCGAACCCCTGGCCGCCGAGGAAAGCGATCACCGCGGTGGCCACGAGTTGCCAGACCAGTATCACCAGAACTCCTTCGTCACATCCGCGGCCTCACGCTGCGGCTGCCGTGGACATTAGAAATCCGACGCCCCGGAATCGTCACCGCCGAGTGGACACCTGCACGTAGCTCGCACGGGGGACACATCGCCGGCATGGCTCGCGTCGCAGGAACGCGGCCAGGTGTCAGCAGCGTGTCGCCGGGTGGACCAACGGCCCGCCCCTGGCTCCGCACCGCCCGCCTGTGGGCCCCGGCCCGACGGACCGCGAGGTCTGTCAGAGAGACTGGGGGCCAGTGCCCGCCCTCTCGACCTGGAGCCTTCGATGCCGCAGGGAACCGTCCGTTGGTTCGACGCCGAACGGGGTTTCGGCTTCCTGGCGCCCGAGGACGGCTCGCCGGACGTGTTCGTGCACGCCTCCGAGATCGTCGGGGACGGCGGCGCGAAAGTGCTCCGCGAGGGTCAGGCCGTCGTGTTCGAGGTCGGCGAGAACGACCGCGGGCCCCAGGCGCTGCGCGTTCGCGTCACCGCCGACGCGGCCACCGGCAGCGCGGTGGGCCTGCTCGGCACCGTCAACTGGTACGAGCCGGGCAAGGGGTACGGCTTCGCGTCGCCGGACGGCGGCGGCGCCGACATCTTCGTGCACAGCTCCGCCATCGTGACCGGCGGCGTGGTCACCGAAGGGCAGCGGGTGGCCTTCCTGATCGTCGAAGGCGAGCGCGGCCCGCAGGCCGGGCACGTGATCCCGCTGGGAGCGGACGCCGGCACACCCGCTGCGGCCGGCACCGCGGACGGCGCGGACGGCGCCGACGGCACGGTGGCCTGGTACGACGAGGACAAGGGCTTCGGCTTCATCAACCCCGACTCCGGCGCCGGGGACGTCTTCGTTCACGCCCGGGCCCTGGCCGAGGGGCTGACGTGGCTCGCGGAGGGCGACCGCGTCGCCTACGAGGTGGCTAGTGGAGACAGGGGCCCGCAGGCCCGCGACGTGCACCTGGTCCGGGGCGCCGAGCCCCAGACGGCGCCGCAGCGGTCGGCACCTGCCGCGGCCGCAGGGCCGGCGGCGCGGGACGTTCCCGCACGAGGCGGCGAGGGCGTCGTCGCGCGCTACGACGGCGACCGCGGCTTCGGCTTCATCACCCCGGACGCAGGCGGCGACGATCTCTTCGCCCACGTGTCCGTGATCATGGGGTCGGAGCCGCTGCAGAAGGGTGACCGGGTCCGGTACGCGGTGCGTCAGAGCGACCGGGGCCCGCAGGCCGACCGCATCGAACGCCTCTGAGGCGGCCCCACCGATGGCTGATCACTTCCGACGAGAGTGATCGTTCATCCCCGTCGATGGTCCGTCAGCAACGCGGCTGCAGCCTCCTCCAGGAGATCGATCTCCCTCGTGGTGAAAGGGGGCCCCGTGCTGACCCGACGCCCGGAGCGCACCGACCTCCTGCCTCCCGATCAGCGGTCGGATGTGGACTCGCGCGAGCGTCTCCTACGTCGCCCGTTCGACCTCGGAGACGAGCCGACGCAGAACTCGCTCGGCTTCCTTGTGCGCCGCGCGCGGCCCCCCACGACCGCGGCACGTCACAGCTCGCCGCGCACCACGGCCGCCGCCCGCACGAGGGAACGCAGCTTTCCCTCCACCGAGGCGCGGCAGGTACTTGAAGCCGCAGTCGCCGGCGAGGACGAGCTTGCTGACGTCGACGTGCGGCAGGGCGCGGCGAATGCGGTCGGCGACGACCTCGGGCGTCTCCACCTCCGGTCGGGAGAGGTCGAGGACACCCAGGATGATCCCCTTGCCGCGCAGCGGGTCGAGGGAGGTCGGGTCGAGGTTCGACTGCGCGGTCTCGACCGAGACGTGCCCGACCGGGGTGTCCGCGAGCTCGGCGAGGAACGAGTAGCCCTCCGGGCGCTCGTGGATGATCGCGGCGTAGCCGAAACAGATATGCAGGGCGGTCGGTCCGGCTGCGCCCTCCAGGGCCCTGTTCAGCACCTCCACCCCGTGCTCCCGGGCTGCCTCGGGCCGGGCCTGCAGGTAGGGCTCGTCGATCTGGACTATGTCGGCGCCGGCGGCGAACAAGTCTGCGATCTCCGCGCGGACCACGTCGGCGTAGGCCAGTGCGACCGCACGGGAGTCGGCGTAGTGATCGTTCTGCGCCTGCTGCGACATCGTGAACGGGCCCGGCACCGTGATCTTCGTGGTGCGGTCGGTTGCTGCCCGCAGGAACTTGACGTCCGCGACCTCGATCGGCTCCGGGCGGGTGATGTCGCCGGCCACCCGGGGCACCGGGTTGGGATGCCCGGAGCGGTCCAGCGCGGTGCCGGGTCTGTCGATGTCGACGCCGGTCAGGGCGGTGGCGAAGTGGTTGGAGTAGGACTCCCGGCGGATCTCGCCGTCGGTGACGATGTCGATCCCGGTGTCCTCCTGCGCGCGGATCGCGAGCAGTGTTGCGTCGTCCTGGGCCTCGGCGAGGTGGTCCGGGGCGATCCGCCACAGCTCCCTGGCCCGCACCCGCGGCGGGAACCGGCCGGCGAGCTTCTCGCGGTCGAT
>NZ_JADQDD010000470.1 GCF_019263595.1 Pseudonocardia sp. KRD291
ACCAGCTGGCCACCGGCAGCCCGGTGATCGCGCTCGGCGGCTTCAACGGCACCGACCCGTTCCCGACGCTGCCGGGTTTCCAGCAGCTCGTCGCCGACGGCGAGGTCCACTGGTTCGTCGGCGGTGCGGACTCCGGACCGACGGGCGGCGGGACCGCCACCGACACCGGCGGCAGCGACGCGGCCGCGCAGATCGCGGCGTGGGTGGCGCAGCACTACACCCCACGGACCGTCGACGGCGTCACGCTCTACGACCTGAGCGCGGAGGCCTCCGCGTGACCGGCGGCAGCGGCGACCCGGGCCCGGCCGGTGGCGTGACGCGGACGACACCGGGGCGGGCCGCCTGCACAGCTCGCGCACAGGTCGATCACACGACCCCGACAGCGCCGCCCACGAGTGTCCTCCCCATGAGCCCCGTACTCGCCGACCTCCCGGACGGCACCGCGACCACCCCCCGGCAGGTCCCGGAGCCGTCCGGCCGCACGGTCCTCGACATCGTCGTGCCGGTCTTCAACGAGGAGACCGATCTCGAGCCGTCGGTGCGCCGCCTGCTCGAGCACCTGCGCACGTCGTTCCCCTACTCGTTCCGGATCACGATCGCCGACAACGCCAGCACCGACGACACCCCGGTGATCGCGCACCGGCTCGCCGCGTCGCTGCCCGAGATACGCACCGTGCGCCTGGAGCGCAAGGGCCGCGGGCGGGCACTGCGCGAGGTCTGGTACGCCTCCGACGCGGCCGTGCTGGCCTACTGCGACGTGGACCTGTCCACCGACCTCAACGCCGTCCTCCCGCTCGTCGCGCCGCTGGTGTCCGGGCACTCGGACCTGGCGATCGGAACCCGCCTGGGCAAGGGGTCGCGGGTGGTGCGCGGGGCCCGGCGCGAGTTCATCTCGCGCTCCTACAACCTGATCCTGCGCGGGGCGCTGTCCGCCCGCTTCTCCGACGCCCAGTGCGGGTTCAAGGCGATCCGCTCCGAGGTCGCCCGCACGCTGCTGCCGCTGGTCGAGGACACCGGCTGGTTCTTCGACACCGAGCTGCTGGTGCTCGCCGAGCGGACCGGGATGCGGATCCACGAGGTCCCGGTGGACTGGGTCGACGACCCGAACTCCTCCGTGGACATCGTCCGGACCGCCACCGCCGACCTCAAGGGTGTGTGGCGGGTCGGGCGCGCGCTGGCCACCGGCGCGCTGCCGCTGGCCGACATCCGGGCCCAGCTCGGCCGCGCCCCGCTCGCCCCCACCCCGGTCCCGGGCGTGCCGCGCGCGATGCCGTTCCAGCTGGCCCGCTTCGCCGCGATCGGGGTCGCCAGCACGCTGGCCAACCTCGTCCTGTTCGTCGCGCTGCGCGGGCTGATGGGCGCGATCGCGGCGAACGTGCTGGCGCTGTTGATCTGCGCCGTCGCCAACACGGCGGCCAACCGCCGGTTCACCTTCGGCGTGCGCGGGCGCGACGGCGCCGCGGTCCACCAGTTCCAGGGCCTGATCGTGTTCGGCATCGGACTCGGCCTGACGACCGCGGCACTGGCCCTGCTCGGTGCCCTCGTCCCGGAGGCCCACCAGGCCGCCGAGGTCGTGACGATCGTCGTCGCCAACGCGGTGGCGACCGTCGTCCGGTTCGTGCTCTTCCGCTCCTGGGTGTTCCGGCGCTCCGCCGCCGCACCCGCCGCCCCTGTCCCGTCGTCCCCGGAGATCGCAGCCTGATGGCCACCACACTCGACACCGGAGCCGTCCGCGGGCACGCGGACGGCTCCGGCCCCGCCTCCCCGGACGCCGTCGCGGCCCCGCCGGAACCCGGCCGCCGGTCCGGACGCGAGTGGGTGGCCCTGGCCGTCCTGCTCGCCGGCACCGGCGCGCTCTACCTCTGGAACCTCGGCGCGTCGGGGTGGGCGAACTCGTTCTACGCCGCCGCGGTGCAGGCCGGGACGCAGAGCTGGACCGCGTTCTTCTTCGGATCCCTGGACCCCTCGAACGCGATCACGGTGGACAAGCCGCCTGCGTCGCTGTGGCCGATGGAGATCGCCGGCCGGATCTTCGGGTTCTCCTCCTGGAGCATGCTCGTCCCGCAGGCGCTGATGGGCGTCGGCGCGGTCGCGCTGCTCTACGCGGCGGTCCGCCGGGTCGCCGGACCCGGGGCCGGGCTGCTGGCCGGCGCGGTCCTCGCGCTGACGCCCGTCGCCGCGCTGATGTTCGAGTTCAACAACCCGGACGCGATGCTGGCCCTGCTGATGGTCGCCGCCGCGTACTGCACGACGCGTGCGGTGCAGGGCGGCGACCGGAGCTCCGGTACCCGGTGGCTGCTGCTGGCCGGTCTGGTGATCGGGTTCGCGTTCCTGGCCAAGAGCCTGCAGGCGTTCCTGGTGCTACCGGGTCTGACCCTGGCCCACGTGTGGGCGGCTCCCGGGTCGCTGCGGCGCCGGATCACGCAGGTCCTCGGGGCAGGCGTCGGGATCGTCGTGGGGGCCGGGTGGTGGCTGCTCGCCGTCGCGCTGTGGCCGGTCTCGTCGCGGCCCTACATCGGCGGGTCGACCGACAACAC
>NZ_JADQDD010000471.1 GCF_019263595.1 Pseudonocardia sp. KRD291
GGTCCAGGGCCAGCGACCGCACCTGGGGGATGTCCTCGGTGAGCTGCCCGACGCGCAGCACCAGGTCCTCCAGGGCGTCCATCCGGACCGGTTCGGTGCCGCGGTACCCGGTCAGCAGGGGCGCAGCCCGCGGTGCCCGGACCAGGCGGGCGGCGTCGTCGGTGGAGACCGGCAGCACCCGGTAGGCGTGGTCGTCGAGCAGCTCGGTGGCCAGGCCCGAGAGCCCGAACGAGAGCAGCGAGCCGAACGAGGGGTCGTCGACGACCTCGAGCATGCAGGACGTCCCCTTCGGCGCCATCCGCTGCACGTAGACCTCGTCCGAGCCGGTGAGCCGGGACAGCTCCGCGTGCGCGACGCGCACCGCGTCGGCCGAGGCGAGGTCGAGGCGGACCCCGACGAAGTCGCTGCGGTGCCGCCAGCGCTGCCCGACCGCCTTGAGCACCACCGGGAAGCCCAGCGCGGAGGCCGCCTCGACGGCCGCGTCCTCGTCGCGCACGGTGCGGAACGCCGTGACGTCGATCCCGTAGCAGCCGAGCAGCTCGACCGCCTCGTCGTCGGTGAGCGTGTGCTCGCGCTCCACGCCGAGCGAGGCGACCAGCCCGCGGGCCCGCGCGGTGTCGATGCCCTCGGGCACCACGAACTCCCCGACCGGGGTCTCGCGCCACTGCGCGTAGCGGGTGACCCGGCCCAGCGCGGCCGCAGCCCGTTCGGGGCTGGCGTAGCTGGGCACCGAACCCGGGCCCGGCGACCCGTCCGGGCCGGGTACGGCGAGCTCGTGCGGGATGCCCTCCACGGCCAGGAACACCGCGCTCACCGGGATCCCGGCACCGTCGGCCACGTCGCGCAGCGCGTGCGCGTAGTCCGCGCCCGGGACCGCGACCGGCGGGACGAACACCGCGATCAACGCGTCCGGGGAGTCCGGCCCGTGCAGGGCGCCCTCCACCCCGGCGGCGAACTGCTCCGGCGACGCGGCCGTCCCGACGTCCACCGGGTCCCCGGCCGGCTCCAGTCCCTCGTCCAGCAGGCCGTCGGTGACCAGCAGGTTCAGCGCCGTCGAGTTGCCGACCACGGCGACCCGGCGCCCGGCGGGCAACGGTTGGTAGGCCAGCAGCAGCGCGGTGTCGAACAGCTGCGGCAGCGTCTCCACCCGGATCACGCCGGACTGCTCGAACAGCGCCTCGACGCTCGCCTCGTCGATCGGCGGGGACACCGCGGCCAGCGACGGCACCGGCGCGGTGTGCCGGCCGCTCTTCACCGCGACCACCGGTTTGGTGCGGGCCAGGCGCCGGGCCACCCGGGCGAACTTGCGCGGGTTGCCGAACGTCTCCAGGTAGAGGAGCACGAGGTCGGTGCCCGGGTCGGTCTGCCAGTACTGCAGCAGGTCGTTGCCGGAGACGTCGGCGCGGTTGCCGGCCGAGACGAACGACGACAGCCCCAGCCCGCGGGAGCGGGCGCTGGCCAGGATCGCCGTGCCCAGGGCGCCGGACTGGCAGAAGAACCCGGTCCGGCCGTGGCCGGGCAGCTTCGGGGCGAGGGTGGCGTTGAGCCGCACCGCGGGGCTCGGGTTCGCCACCCCGAGCGCGTTCGGGCCGACCACCCGCATGCCGTGCGAGCGGGCCTCGGCGACGAGCCGGCGTTCGGCCACGGTGCCCCCGCCCCCGGCGTCGGCGAACCCGGAGCTGATCACGACGAGCACCTTCACGCCCTTGGCCAGGCAGGAGTCCATCACGTCGTCGATCCCGGACGCCGGCACAGCGACCACGGCGAGGTCCACCTCGTCCGGGATGTCGATCACCGACGGGTAGGCGCGCACGCCGCGCACCGACCGGGCGTCCGGGTTCACCGGGTACACCGGGCCGGTGAACCCGGCGCGCAGCAGGTTGATCAGGACCGCGTGCCCGATCTTCGACTCGTCGGCCGAGGCACCGATCACCGCGACCGAGCCGGGGTTGAGCAGGTTGGCCACGCTGCGGGCCTCGGCGGCCTGCTCCCGGGAGTCGCGCACCGCGATCGAGCGCTCGGTCGGGTCGATGTCGAACTCGAGGTGCAGCACGCCCTCGGCGAACGCCCGGGTGACGCCGTAACCGGCCTCCCGGAACACCCGCACCATCGCGTGGTTCTCCACCAGCACCTCGGCCTCGAACCGGCTCAGCCCGTTCTCCCGGGCCGCTGCGGCGAGGTGTTCGAGCAGGATCGACCCGAGACCGCGGGCCTGGTGGTCGTCGCGCACCACGAACGCCACCTCGGCCGAGACGACCGGCTCGTCGGGCTTGCCGAGTCCCTCGTACCGGCCCACCGCGATGATCTCGTCGCCGAGCAGGGCCAGGAACGCGACCCGTTTGCGGTGGTCGACGACGGTGAAGCGCTCCAGGTCCCGCGGGGAGATCCGCGGGTAGGGACCGAAGTAGCGCAGGTAGCGGGTCCGGTCGGAGAGCTTGGAATGGAACTCCAGCAGGTCGTCGGCATCCTCGGCGGTGATCGGGCGCAGGTGCACGATCCCGCCGTCGGAGGCCACGACGTCGGCCTCCCAG
>NZ_JADQDD010000472.1 GCF_019263595.1 Pseudonocardia sp. KRD291
GCGACCCTCCTCACGCGGTCTCCTCCAGCAGTTCCGTGGCGTGCCGGATCAGCCTGCGCTCGTCGGCGTAGGCCAGCCGACCCTCCAGCTCGCCGAGCGGGACCCAGGCCACCTCGGAGACCTCGATGTCGGCATCGCTGAGCTCGCCGCCGAGGGCGCGCATCAGGAAGTGGTGCACGGTCTTGTGCACCCGACGGTCCTCGGCGACGAACCAGAAGTCGATGGTGCCCAGGGGAGCCATCACCCGGCCGATGATGCCGGTCTCCTCCTCGACCTCGCGCACCGCCGCCTGTTCGGCGGTCTCACCGGCCTCGATATGGCCCTTCGGCAGGGACCACAGCAGCCGCCCGCGCCGGTCGAGACGGCCGATGAGCGCGGCCGTCCCCCGGCTCCGGTCGACGACGAGCCCGCCGGCCGACGTCTCGTCCACGGTGCGCAGACGGCGGCGCCGGTCCGCGGACCTCCCCGCGCGGCGCCCCCCGGAGCGGCCGCGGGAGGTGGACATGTGGCGATGGTAACGAGAGCGGCGTCCGCCCACGGGTCGGCGACGCGGTCGCGGCACCGATCTTCGCGCGACGACCACCCGTGTGGAGGTGGGCCGTCCCGCGCGGCGAGTACGTGGCCCGGCGCGGGAGTCCGGACCCGGCGCCTACACTGGCCCGTCGTGTCGTCGCCGCTCGTGATCTCTTCCTCCGCCGGTACCCGGACGGCCTCGGCGCGTCCTGCTCCCCTCGACCGGGACGCAGACCCGCAATCCCACGACGAGGCGGCCGAGCTGCACCGTGCCCAGGAGAACGCCGTGGTCGAGCTGCTGGACGTCCCGCCGGTGGCCGAGGAGCTGGCCGCACGGTTCGCCGAGCGCGGGCACCGGCTCTATCTCGTCGGCGGCAGCGTGCGCGACGCGTTGCTGCACCGCTCCTCCGGTGACCTGGACTTCACCACCGACGCCCGTCCGGACGCGATCCTCGGGATCGTGCAGGGCTGGGCCGACGCGGTCTGGGACACCGGCATCGCCTTCGGAACCGTCGGCGCCCGCCGCCGACACGACACGATCGAGATCACCACGTTCCGTGCGGACAGCTACGACGGCGCGTCCCGCAACCCCGAGGTGCGCTTCGGCGACGACATCACCGGTGACCTGGTGCGCCGGGACTTCTCGGTCAACGCCATGGCCGTCGAGCTGACCGACGGGCCGGGAGCGCACCGCTTCGTCGACCCGCACGGCGGGCTCGCCGCGCTGGCCCAGGGCGTGCTGGACACCCCTGCGGCACCCGAACAGTCGTTCTCCGACGACCCGCTGCGGATGCTGCGCGCGGCCCGGTTCGTCGCCCAGCTCGGGTTCACCCCGGCCGACCGGGTCCTCGCCGCGCTGCGCGAGATGTCCGGTCAGCTCAGCCGGATCACCGCCGAGCGGGTGCAGGCCGAGTTCTCGAAGCTGATGCTCGGCGAGCACCCGCGGCGCGCGCTGGAGCTGATGGTCGACACCGGGCTGGCCTCCCACGTCGTGCCGGAGGTGCCGGCGATGCAGCTCGAGACCGACGAGCACATGCAGCACAAGGACGTCTACACGCACTCGCTGGTGGTGATGGAGCAGGCGATCGGCAAGGAGACCGACGGCCCGGACCTGGTCCTGCGCCTGGCCGCGCTCCTGCACGACATCGGCAAGCCGGCCACCCGGCGCAAGGAGCCCGACGGTCGGGTCAGCTTCCACCACCACGAGGTGGTCGGGGCGAAGATGACCCGTAAGCGCCTCAAGGACCTGCGCTACCCGAAGGCCGTCATCGACGACGTGTGCCACCTCGTCTACCTGCACCTGCGGTTCCACGGCTACGGCAAGGGCGAGTGGACCGACTCCGCGGTCCGCCGCTACGTCACCGACGCGGGCCCGCTCCTGGACCGGCTGCACAAGCTCGTCCGGTCGGACTGCACGACGCGCAACCGGCGCCGGGCGAACGCGCTGCAGCGCAGCTACGACTCGCTCGAGGACCGGATCTCCGAGCTCCGCGAGCAGGAGGAGCTGGACGCGATCCGCCCGGACCTCGACGGAAACCAGATCATGGAGCTGCTCGGTGTCGGACCCGGCCCGCAGGTCGGCAAGGCCTACAAGTACCTGCTGGCGCTGCGGATGGAGCAGGGCCCGCTCGGCGCGCAGCGGGCCGAGGCCGAGCTGCGCGCCTGGGCGGCCGAGAACCTGTCCGGCTGAGATTCATACGTCCGTATAGGACGAACGTGTGAATCAGACGAGTTCGGGGGTGTCGGCTCGCCGACCGCGCAGGTAGACCACGTGCGCGGCGAGGCCGGCCAGGTACAGCCCGCCGGCCGTGGCCAGCAGGGCCGGGGAGTAGCCGTCCGAGGGACCGGCCAGCGCCGTGACCGTGATGGCCAGGACGTAGCAGACGTTGAACACGGCGTCGAAGAGCGCGAAGACGCGGCCGCGGACGACGTCGGACGCGCCGGACTGGATGCCCGCGTCGGCGCAGAGCTTCACCACCTGACCGCA
>NZ_JADQDD010000473.1 GCF_019263595.1 Pseudonocardia sp. KRD291
TCGGCCGGGATGCTGCTCGCCTCCGGGGTGTTCGCCGCCGTGCGCGGCTCGATGGACGAACAGACGTTCCTGGCGTGGGGCTGGCGGATCCCGTTCCTGCTCAGCATCGTGCTGGTCGGGGTGGGTCTGGCGATCCGGCTGACGCTGCCGGACCCGAAGGTGTTCACCGACGCCCGCGACCGCGGCGAGCTCTCGAAGCGCCCGGTCGTCGAGGTGCTGCGCACCGAGCGTCGCAACGTGTTTCTCACGATCGGCATGCGGATCGCGCAGAACTCGCTCTACGTGCTGGCGACGACGTTCGCGCTGACCTACCTGACGCAGGCCGGCAGCGGGGCCTCGCCGAACGCCGGGCTCACCGCCGTGATCGTCGCCTCGGCGATCGGGCTGTTCAGCACGCCGCTGTGGGCGATGCTGTCCGACCGGGTCGGGCGCAGGCCGGTGTACCTGGGCGGCGCGATCGGGTCGGCGGCGTTCCTGGGGATCTTCTTCCTGCTGCTCGACACCGGGTCCACGTGGTTGATCGTGCTGGCCATGGTGCTGCTGGTGAACGTCTTCCACGACGCCATGTACGGCCCGCAGGCCGCCTGGTACAGCGAGCTGTTCTCCACCCGCGTGCGCTACAGCGGCGCGTCGCTGGGCTACCAGGTCGGGTCGGTGGTCGCCGGTACCGCGCCGTTGGTCGCGACGGCGCTGCTGCTGGCCGGTGGTGGGCGGCCGTGGCTGATCTGGGCGTTCTTCCTGGTGCTGTCCGCGATCACGATCACCGCGACCGTGCTCGCGCCGGAGACCCACCGCGCGGGGATGGCCGATGCGGGCACCACGTCGGATGACAGGGTCGACGCGTGAGCCGCATCCTGCTGAACGCGTTCGACATGGCCTGCGTGGGCCACCAGTCCGCCGGTCTCTGGCGCCACCCGAGCGACGAGGGGGAGCGCTACAAGGACCTGGACTACTGGACGGACCTCGCCCGCCTGCTCGAGGACGCCGGCTTCGACGCACTGTTCCTCGCCGACGTGCTCGGCGTCTACGACGTCTACGGCGGGTCCCGCGACGCCGCCGTCCGCGCCGCGGCGCAGGTGCCGGTCAACGACCCGGTGCTCGCGGTCCCGGCGATGGCCGCGGTCACCGAGCGGCTCGGGTTCGGCGTGACGGTGTCGGTCTCCTACGAGCACCCCTACGCGCTGGCCCGCCGGATGACCACGCTGGACCACCTCACGAAGGGCCGGGTGGCCTGGAACGTCGTCACGTCCTATCTGGACAGTGCGGCGCGCAACCTGGGCCGCGACGCGCAGGTGCCGCACGACGAGCGCTACGACATGGCCGAGGAGTACCTGCAGGTCTGCTACAAGCTGTGGGAGGGGTCCTGGGAGGACGACGCCGTCGTCCGCGACCGGGAGCGCGGCGTGTTCACCGACCCGTCCAAGGTGCACGACGTCGACCACCACGGGAAGTGGTTCGACGTGCCCGGCCCGTTCCTGTGCGAGCCGTCGCCGCAGCGCACCCCGGTGATCTTCCAGGCCGGTGCGTCGCCGCGCGGGGCGGCGTTCGCCGGGGCGCACGCGGAGGCGGTGTTCGTGTCCGGGCCGAGCCCGGCCGTGGTGCGGCGCTCGGTCGACGCCGTCCGCGAGCGGGCCGCCGAGGCCGGCCGCGACCCGTCGTCGGTGAAGGTGTTCACGATGCTCACCGCGATCACCGGCGAGACCGACGAGGCGGCGCTCGCCAAGCGTGACGAGTACGTGTCGCTGGTCAGCCCGGAGGCGGCGCTGGCGTTGTTCGGCGGGTGGTCCGGAGTGGACCTCGCCGGGGCGCCGGTGGAGCAGAAGCTGGAGTATGTCGCCACCGACTCGACCCGCTCCGCACTCGCGTCGTTCACCGGCCCGGACCGGGACTGGACGGTCGGTGAGCTGGCCGAGTTCATCACCGTCGGGGGCCGCGGTCCGGTCGTCGTCGGGTCCGGGGCGAGGGTCGCCGACGAGATGGAGCGCTGGGTCGACGAGGCCGGTGTGGACGGCTTCAACCTGGCCTATGCCGTCACACCGGGGACGTTCGCCGACATCGCGGAGCACGTCGTCCCGGAGCTGCGCAGGCGCGGACGGCTGCCGGAGACCTCGGAGAAGATCGGGTCGACCCTGCGCGAGCGGCTCGGCACCGGCGACGGGCCGCGCCTGGCGGCGGGACACCCCGGATCCGCCCACCGCCGCTGACGCCGGTCCCCGGGCCCGGCCGGGACCAGATGTGGCCTGGACCGCACCCGGGCCCGGACGCGTGTCATCCGGTCGGGTTCGACCGCCGCACCGGCGGGTGAACTCCGCAGGTCGCTGACCGTCCCGACCCCCTTTCCATGATCACCTCGTCGGGTCGGTCGCGATCATCGGGGGACGAAGATGTGGGGTGCGCTCGCCCGCTCGGGCGTGCTGCTGGTGACGGTCGGGCTGGCACTGGGCGGGCCGGGTGCCGTGCCGGAGCCTTCGGCACTGTCC
>NZ_JADQDD010000474.1 GCF_019263595.1 Pseudonocardia sp. KRD291
CCGACGGGGCGGCGACCACGGCCATGCGCGCGGCCCTGGCCGACGCGCCGGGGCGGGGAACGGTCGTCATCGGGGAGGGCGAGAAGGACGACGCCCCGATGCTGTTCAACGGCGAAGTGGTCGGCAACGGCCGCGGACCCGACTTCGACATCGCCGTCGATCCGCTCGAGGGGACCTCGTTCTGCGCGCGGGACCTGCCCGGTTCCCTGGCCACCATCGCGTTCGGCGAAGCAGGCACGCTGTGGTCGCCCGGGCCCGGGTTCTACATGGACAAGATCGTCGTTCCGCCGCGCGCGAAGGGCGTCGTCGACCTCGACGACCCGCCGGAGAAGACCCTGGCCAAGGTCGCCGAGGCGCTCGGCAAGCAGGTCGGTGACCTGCGCGTCGTCATCATGGACAAGCCGCGGCACAAGGATCTGATCGCCCGCGTCCTGCAGGCGGGCGCGTCGGTGCAGACACCGGCGGGCGGCGACGTCGGCGGGGCCCTGGCGGTGCTGATGCCGACCCTCGACATCGACCTCCTCCTCGGGGTCGGCGGCACGCCGGAGGGGGTGATGACGGCCGCGGCGGTCGGCGCACTGGGCGGCGGCATGCTCGGCCGGCTGGCTCCGCAACGCGACGACGAGGCGGGCGCCATCCGTGCGGCGGGCATGTCCCTCGACCGCGTCTACGACTGTGCCGAGCTCGTGGCGGGCGAGGCCTTCTTCGTCGCCAGCGGGGTCAACGGCGGGCCCATCCTCGGGCGGCCGCGTATCGGAGGCGGTACGACCGTCGTCGAGTCGCTGCTGATCTCCCGAGGTCAGATCCGCCACATCACCCACACCACCTTCGAATGACCGCGCCGGGATGATCAAGGAGATTCGGTGACGCTGCACTTGGAAGACCTCCGCGTCCGTGACCTCGGCGAGTGTGACTACGACTCGCCGTTGGCCGAGATGGCCGCCGTCAAGGAGACCTCGCCGCACTACGTCGCGGAAGGCGACCGGGTCCTGCTCGAGGACACCGTCTCGATGCTGGCCGAGCACGATCTTCCGCCCGCCGAGGTCCCGAGCTTCGAAGCCGCCGGCCCGCGCCGCAAGATCTACTTCGACCCCACGGAGGTGACCGCGGGAGTCGTCACCTGCGGGGGGCTGTGCCCGGGCCTCAACAACGTCATCCGCGGCCTCGTCCAGGAGCTCGTCGTGCACTACCGGGCCAAGCGGATCCTGGGCTTCCGCCACGGCCTCCGGGGACTGACGGCCGAACACCGCGACCACACCGTGGAGCTGACGGTGGACGGCGTCCGCGACATCCACAACTCGGGCGGCACCATCCTGGGCAGCTCGCGCGGCGGGCAGGACGCCGACGAGATGGTCGACAGCCTCGTGGCACGTGGCGTCGACATGCTGTTCGTCATCGGCGGCGACGGTGGGATGCGCGCCGCGACGAGCATCAGCGAGGCGATCCGGGCGCGCGGTCTCGACATCGCCGTCATCGGGGTCCCGAAGACGATCGACAACGACCTGCCCTTCACCGACCAGTCGTTCGGGTTCCAGAGCGCGTTCGCGCGCGCCACCGAGTTCATCTCCGCGGTCGCGGTCGAAGCCGCGGCCAGCCCGAACGGCGTCGGGATCGTGAAGTTGATGGGCCGCCACTCGGGGTTCATCGCCAGCTACGCCGCGTTGGCCGCCAGTGCCGCGGACATGGTCCTGATCCCCGAGGTCCCGTTCGCGCTCGAGGGCGAGGACGGTGTGCTCGCCCACGCCGAGCATCTCGTGCGATCCAAGGGTTACGTGGTGATCGTCCTCGCCGAGGGGGCGGGCCAGGACCTCCTTGACGGCCAGGGCCTGCCGCCGCGCGACGGCCGCGCCACCGACGCCTCGGGCAACCTCAAGCTCGGCAACATCGACGAGCTTCTGAAGAAGGCCATCACCGACCACATGACCACGGTCGGTCTCGCGCCCACGATCCGGTACATCGACCCGAGCTATGCGATCCGCAGCATCGCCGCGAACGCCTACGACAGCGTCTACTGCCTGCGGCTGGCCCATGCCGCGGTGCACGCGGCCATGGCCGGTCGCACCGAAGCCGCCGTCGCGCGCTGGCGGCGGCGCTTCGTGCACGTCCCGCTGCCCCTGATGACGAGCCGCCGCAACCAGATCGACCCCAACGGCGACATGTGGATGTCGGTGCTCGAAACCACCTGCCAGCCGGCCGACTGGGGCCCGGTGCGGGAGCGCGAGAAGGTCAGCGCGGGCTTCTGCTGACCGTCCCGCGAGATGGCCGGGGCTCAGGAACGAGCAGCGTCCCGGGTGTCGCGCAGCACGCGAAGCGCGTTGCCCCGGGCGAGTTTCCGCAGTTCGTCACGGCTCCAGCCCCGGGACTCGAGGGCCTCGAACAGGCGTGGGTAGTACTCGACGCTCGGGATGTCGGGCGGGGGCGTCATGCCGTCGAAGTCGCTCCCGATCCCGACGTGGTCCACCCCC
>NZ_JADQDD010000475.1 GCF_019263595.1 Pseudonocardia sp. KRD291
CCTGCGCGGCGGTCGGCTCACCGACGACGTCGACGCGGCCGTCCGGTGCCACCACCAGGCGTGCCGGGTCCTGCACCGGGACCAGGCCGAGCTCGCTCGCCCGCTGCGCCAGGACGGCCGGGCTGTTCATGGTGGAGACCTGGCGGCGCAGCGTCTCGCTCTGCTCGGTCAGGGTCTTGGCCTGGACGCGGGCCTCCTGCAGCCGGTAGGAGTCCCCGGCCGCCGCGGTGGACAGCCACAGGGTGGTGACCAGCCCGACGACCAGCAGCGTCATCACGACCAGCACGAACTTCGCGCGTCCGGCGTGCGCCTGCGCGCGGGCGCCGACGATCCGGCGCAGCCGGTCGTCACGCTGGTCGCGGGCGCGCTGGGCCCCGGCGCCCGCCTTGCGGGTGCCGGCCTGCTTCTTCAGTGCCGAGACACGCCCGGCGCCGCGCTGGGCCGGGATCCGCCCCGGCGCGACCGCCCCCGTCCGGCGGGGGGCCGTCTCCCGGACCGGTGCGCCGGCCCGCCGCTCGATGACCGGTGTACTCATGGCCTCTCACCCCTGCCCTGCGTGCTCGTGCTGCTGGTGTTCATGCCGCCGCCACCCGCTCCGCGGCGCGCAACCGGACCGACGCGGCCCGCGGGTTCTCCTCGATCTCGGCATCGGTCGCCGGCTCCGAGCCCCGGGTGAGCAGCCGGAACTCCGGCCCGTGCCCGGGGAGCTCGACCGGCAGGTCCACCGGCGTGCGGGAGCGGACCCGCTCGGCGAGCTCGCGCTTGACCATCCGGTCCTCGAGCGAGTGGTAGGCCAGCACGACGATCCGGCCCTGCGGCGCGAGCGCGTCCAGGGCGGCCGGCACGGCGGCGCCCAGGGCGTCCAGCTCGCCGTTGACCTCGATCCGCAGTGCCTGGAACGTGCGCTTGGCGGGGTGTCCACCGGTCCGCCGCGACGCCGCAGGCACGGCCGCGTAGAGCAGCTCGACCAGCTCGGCGCTGCGCGTGAGCGGGGCCTTCGTGCGGGCCCGGTCGACCGCGGAGGCGATCCGGCCGGCGAAGCGCTCCTCGCCGTAGTCACGCAGGATGCGGCGCAGCTCGGGCACCGGGTAGGTGTTGAGGACGTCGGCCGCGGTCGGGCCGGTGGTCGGGTCCATCCGCATGTCGAGGTCGGCGTCGCGGGAGTAGGAGAACCCGCGCTCGTCCGCGTCGAGCTGCAGCGAGGACACCCCGAGGTCGAACAGCACGCCGTCGACCGCCTCGATGCCCAGCTCCTCCAGGGACTCGGCGATCCGGTCGTAGACGGCGTGCACCAGGTGCAGCCGGTCGGCGTAGGCGGCCAGCCTGCGCCCGGCCAGCTCCAGGGCCTGCGGGTCGCGGTCCAGGCCGACGAGGGTCAGCTCGGGGTGCGCGGCCAGCAGCGCCGCCGCGTGGCCGCCCAGGCCCAGCGTCGCGTCCACCAGGACGGCCGGGCGCCCGGTCAGCGCCGGGGCCAGCAGCGCCGAGACGCGGTCGAGCAGGACCGGTACGTGCCGTGCGGGGGTGTCACCGTCGCCGTCGCTGGTCCGGTCCACCGTGTCACCCCCTGTCGTTCCGTGCGTTCCGGCGTTCGGTGCGGGGCCGCAGGCTCCGCCCGTTTCCGGTCCCGGCCCGCCGTGGCGGCCCGGGACCGGCCGGACAGGTCCTCCCACCGGCGCGTCGCCCCGACCGGCTCCCACAGCCGGCGCGGCGGAGCGCCTGCGGTCCACCTCCCACCCGAACTCCCCAGTCGAGGTGACCGACGCCGTCCCCATCTCAGATGCCGTGTCGGAGGACCTGGCACCGGGGAAGGTGCGCCAGGGCCACCGTGGGATCCGCGGGCGGACCCGCGGTCACGGCACCTGAGATGGAGACGGCGGCGTGGAGGCGTCGTCCCTTGTGTGCGTGTCACTGCAACGTCGTTCTGGGGGCCACCGCCGGCCGGCGGTGGTCAGAACATGCCGGGCAGAACCTCCTCCTGGGCTTTCGCGAACTCGTCCTCGTGCTGTTCCTGGTAGGACTGCCAGGCCTGCGCGTCCCAGATCTCGGCTCGCGTGAACGCGCCGATCACCACGCAGTCCTTCGACAGGCCGGCGTACCGGCGCAGCTCGGGAGTGATCGCGATCCGCCCCTGAGCGTCGGGGTTCTGCTCGTCGGTGCCCGAGAAGAGGTTGCGCTGGAAGACCCGCGCCGACTCGTTCGTCAGCGGCGCCGCGGCGATCTTGCCGGCCATCTCGGTGAAGGCCTCACGGGTGAACACGTAGAGGCAGTGGTCCTGCCCTTTCGTGATCATGAGCCCGCCTCGCAGTTCGTCGCGGAACTTCGAGGGCAACGTGAGCCGCCCCTTGTCGTCCAGTTTCGGGGTGTAGGTGCCGAGGAACACCTGACCCCACCTCCCCTGGAGCTCCGTTTCGCTCCAGCGATCACCACACTACCCCACCATCCCCCACCGTCAACCCGAGCGAAC
>NZ_JADQDD010000476.1 GCF_019263595.1 Pseudonocardia sp. KRD291
GTCCCGACCAGGACGCGGGACCGACCGACGACGCCGGTGACACCGACGAGCCCGGTGGCGGACTGCTCGGTGGCGACCTGCTCGACGGCGACCTGCTCGGCGGGACCTCGCTGCTCGGCAGCTGAGAAGGCCTCTTCCACGACCACGCCCCGGGCGGCCCGCCGGATCGAGGTCACTGCCCGTGTTTGGGATCGTCACCGTTCGGGCACAAGCTGGCGGGAGGCGATCACATGAGCGGACGTCATCGACAGGGTGGACCGGGCATCACCCGCCGGGCACTCGCGGGGACGGTTCCGGTGCTCGGAGCGGCGGGAGCCGCGACCGGGCTGGTGCTCAGCAGCGGCGCGGCCGCGGCACCGGACAGCACCGACACCACCGACGCCGGCGCGACGACCGACGAGGCGGTCACCCCGACCGCGGCCGAGACGACAGCGCCGCCGCCGACCGTCCGCACCCACGTGCCGGGCCGCGCGGACCAGGCCGTGTCCGCGGTGGCCGCGGCGACCGACGCCGCACGCGACCGGAACGCCCTGGACCAGTCGCAGGACCAGCGTTCGGTGACCGCCGCGGTGGAGCAGGTGCGCGCCGACGCCCGCAGCCGCGACGCGGCGGCCCAGCAGCAGGGCCGCACCGAGCTGGAGCAGTTCCAGGACCAGCAGGCCCGGGAACAGCGGCAGGCCCGCGCGCAGGAGCAGGAGCGCGGGGACTCCCCGCCGGAGCCGCTCTCTCCGTCGGAGCTGTCCGGACCCGCCGACCCGTCGTCCGACCCGGGGGAGTGCGACCTGTCCGGGCTGCCCCGGCTGAGCCCGTCCGCGGACTCCGACGAGATCGTCAACCGGGACTGCGGCATGACCGACGACCGGGGCCGCGAGCGCTCCCAAGACCCGTGGATCGACGGGCAGATGCGCTCCGAGGACGAAGAGTTCTTCTCCACCTACTGATCGGCCACGACCAGGCCCAGGGCCTCGCACACCGCGGAGGCCTGCGCCGGGGACACGATCGCCCCGGCCAGCTCGCGCGGCGTGTCCGGGGTGATCTCGCCGAGGTCGCAGCCGCGCAGGTCGGCGGCGGCCATCCGGGCGTGGCGCAGGACCGTCCCGCGCAGCCGGCATCTCTCGAAAACGACCCCACGCAGGTCCGCGCCCCGCAGGTCCGCCTCGGACAGGTCGCACTCCTCGACCCGCATGCCCTTGAGGCTGAGCTCCTGCATGTCCGCGACCTGCAGGTTGCACCCGACGAGCCGGAACGACGCGGCCAGCCCGCGCAGCCCCCGCAACGACGTCCCGATCATGCGGCAGCCCTCGAACCGGGCGTCGCCGAGCATCGCACCGGCGAACCGCGCCCCGGACAGGTCGACACCGCTGAGCACGGCGTCGGTCAGGTCGGACTCGCGCAGGTCGGCCCGGGCCAGGCTGCCGCCGGTGATGTGCGCACCGTCGAGGCGGACGCCGAACATGTCGGCGTCGTCGAACCGGCAGTCACGCAGCTGCGCCCCGGCCAGGTTCACCTCCCGCAGCTCGGTGCCGCGCAGGTCCAGGTCGGTACACGGCTCCCCGGCCCGGACGGCGGCCACCAGCTCTTCTGCAGACATGGCCCCAGGCTGCCACCGGCCCGGGGACGCACCCCGGGCCGGGGTCGGCAGCGGGGGAGAGTCAGATCGCGGGCGGGGCGTCCGGCCCGACCGGCGTGCAGCGGACCGGCTTCGCGTTCGCCGGGTCCAGGGCGTTCTCGATGTGGCCCAGGGTGACCGGGTCGAACGCGACGGCGACGTGCTCGGCCAGGTCGGTCGGGCAGCCGTCCTGCAGGACGATGTTCGTCGCGCCGTCGAGCTCACCGCTGGTGTAGGGCACGACCAGCTCGTCGTACCTCGTCATGATCATCGTGTAGGTGACGCCGTCCACCGCCGGACCGCCGTCGGAGTTCATCTCCTCGATGAACTCCGACCCCTTCAGGAACTGCCGGCAGGACCCGCACACCGGGTCCAGGGCCAGACCCAGTAGCGGGTCGATCCCGAGCTGCTGACCGGTGCGGTTGAGGAAGGCCAGCCCGCCGGTCTGCGTACCGTCCCAGAGCGGGGTCATCCCCACGTAGCGGTCGACGTAGCGGTCCCCGCCGAGGAACTTCACGTAGTAGTTCGGCATCAGGCTGCCCTCGGAGTGCCCGACGATGTCGACCTTCTCAGCCCCGGTGCTCGACCGCACCCGGTCGACGAACCTGGCCAGCTCCTCGGCGCTGCGCTCCATCGGCTGCAGGCCGCCGACCTGCGACAGCGGCGGCGGCGCGAGCGGGGAGCGGCCGTAGGTCAGCGAGAACACGCAGTAGCCCTGGTCGGCGAGCTGCGGGGAGATGTAGGCCCAGTTGTTGGACTGGTTGGCGCTGAGCCCGTGCACCAGGACGACCGGGTTCGGGTGCTCGTCGTCGGGT
>NZ_JADQDD010000477.1 GCF_019263595.1 Pseudonocardia sp. KRD291
CCATTCTCAACTTATAGCGGGCCGGGGGGCTTGTGGCAAGACCCGGGTCGTGCCGCAGAATCGCCCCTCGTGCCGGGTCCCGCGGAAACGGGAGCCGTCCATTCGCGCCGAAAGGGGGCGATCTCCTGCTCGAGGTGATCGACGTGGTCGGGGCGGGCCGAACGAGCATGACCGGAGCAGGGCAATAAAAAGTCGGCGTGTTCTCCGGAAATGTTTCGGAGGCCGCCGATTGTGTCCTCATTTTACGAACTGTGAGGGGCCTGTGTCAACTCAGGGACACGACGAGGAATTGCGATCCGAACGGGACCACGTGGCCGACCTCTACGTGCGGCTCGACGCCGACCGCGCGCGGGCGCAGCGCGGGTACGACGCGGCGCTGGCCGGGACCGGCGGGACACCCATGGAACGCGACGTGCAGGTGCGCGCGTCGGCCAAGGAGGTCACGCGGCTCAAGGTCGCGGACAACGGGCTGTGCTTCGGCCGGACGGACTCGCTCTCCGGCGAGCGCTCCTACATCGGCCGGATCGGCATCTTCGACGCCGACGACGACTACCGGCCGTTGCTGCTGGACTGGCGGGCTCCGGCATCGCGCCCGTTCTACGTCGCCACCGGCGCGCACCCGGAGGGCATCCGCCTGCGGCGCCAGTTCCACACCCGCGGCCGCCGGCTGCTCGACTTCACCGACGAGCTGCTCGGCGGCGACGACCCGTCCGCCGAGGACGGGGACGCGGCACTGCTCGCGGCGGTGAACGCGCCGCGCGGCGACGGGATGCGCGACATCGTGGCCACCATCCAGGCCGAGCAGGACGGGATCATCCGGCTCGACCACCCCGGGGTGGTGGTGCTCGAGGGCGGTCCGGGCACCGGGAAGACCGTGGTGGCGCTGCACCGCGTCGCCTACCTGCTCTACACCCGGCGGGAGCGGATGGAACGTCACGGCGTGCTCGTGGTCGGGCCCAACCCGGCGTTCCTGGACCACATCGGCCGCGTCCTGCCGTCGCTGGGCGAGTCCGACGTGGTGTTCACGACCACCGGCGGTCTCCTGCCCGGCCTGCGCGTCACCGCCGAGGACGCCCCGGACGCGGCGCGGGCCAAGGGCTCGCTCGCGGTCCTCGACGTGCTCGCGGCGGCGGTCGCGGACCGGCAGCGCCTGCCGGAGCACCCGCTGCCGATCGAGCTGGCGGACACGACGGTGCGCATCGACGCCGCGACCGCGCAGTGGGCACGGGACGAGGCTCGGGCGAGCGGGCTCCCGCACAACGGGGCCCGCGCGGTGTTCACCGAGATCGTCACCTACGTGCTCACCGAGCGGGCCGCCGCCCGGATCGGACGGGGCTGGCTGAGACGGCAGGACCGCGACGCGTGGGCCGACCTGCGCGCGGACCTGAGAAGGGAGCTCGCCGAGCACGAGGCGTTCGCCGCCGCGCTCGACGGGCTCTGGCCGATCCTGACGCCGCAGACCCTGCTGGCGCCGCTCTACACCTGTCCGGACCGGCTGCGGGCGGCCGGGGCGGACCCGTCGCTGGCCCGTGCCGACGGCGAGGCGTGGACGGTGTCGGACGTGCCGCTGCTCGACGAGCTCCTCGACCTGCTGGGGCCCGACCCGGCGGTCGAGGAGGCGGCCCGGCGGGCCGTCGAACGGGAGGTGCGGGCCGAGACCGAGTACGCCGCCGGGGTGATGGAGCTGCTCACGCTGGACCGCGAGGAGCTCGACGAGGACATCGGGGTGGCCGTCGGAGACCTGACCCACCACGAGAACCTGGCCGAGCGTTTCGTCGGGGTCGACACCCGGGACCTCGCCGAACGTGCCGCCGAGGACCGCGACTGGACCTACCGCCACGTCGTCGTCGACGAGGCCCAGGAGCTCTCCGAGATGGACTGGCGGGTGCTGATGCGGCGCTGCCCGGGCCGCTCGTTCACCGCGGTCGGCGACCTCGCCCAGCGCCGGTCACCGGCCGGTGCGACGTCCTGGGCGGCGATGCTGGAGCCCTACGTGCCCGGCCGCTGGGTGTACCGGTCGCTGTCGGTGAACTACCGCACCCCGGCCGAGATCATGACCGTGGCCGCCGCGCTGCTCGCCGAGTTCGCGCCCGGGGTCGCGCCGCCGGAGTCGGTCCGGGCGTGCGGCGTCGCGCCGTGGTCGCGGCGGGTCGGCGACGACGACCTGCGCGCGGCCGTCGAGGAGTTCACCGCCGCCGAGGCGCAGCGCGAGGGCACCGCCGTCGTGATCGGGCCACCGGGGACGCCGGGCGCGGTGGCGCCGTCGGCGACGAAGGGCCTCGAGTTCGACGCCGTGCTGGTCGTGGACCCGGACCGGATCCTCGCCGACGGCCCGCACGGCGCGGCCGACCTCTACGTCGCCCTCACCCGTGCCACCCAGCGCCTCGGCGTCGTGCACCGGGCCCCGC
>NZ_JADQDD010000478.1 GCF_019263595.1 Pseudonocardia sp. KRD291
CTCGACCCACCGCCCGCGCAGGCCCCTGCCGCGTCCACCTGATCGCTGCCCCGCGGGCGTCGCCCGGGCCGGGCCGGTGACCGGCGCACCATCACCGTGATACTAATACCGGGATAGTTATCCCGACTGCTGGTGGTGTGTGATGATCGAACTCAAGACCCCCGACGAGATCGCGCTGATGCGCGAGGCCGGCCGCGTCACCGCGGCTGCGTTGCACGCGGTCCGGGACCACGCCGAGGTCGGCGTGTGCCTGCGCGACCTCGACGACGTCGCGGCCGAGGTGATCGACAAGGCCGCGGCCCGGCCGCTGTTCCTGCACTACCGGCCCACCCCGGCCATGAGCCCGTTCCCCGGGGTGGCGTGCATCAGCGTCAACGACGCCGTCGTGCACGGCATCCCCGGCGACTACCGGCTCCGGGACGGGGACCTGGTCAGCGTCGACTGCGGCGCCCACCTCGACGGGTGGAGCGGCGACGCCGCGATCAGCTTCGTCGTCGGCGAGCACCCCGACCCCGCGCGCGGCGCCGCCGACCGCGCGCTGATCACCACCACCGCGCGCGCCCTCGACGCCGGCATCGCCGCGGCGCAGCCGGGCGCCCGCCTCGGCGACGTCGCGCACGCCATCGGTGCGGTCGGGCGCGACGCCGGCTACGGGTTGATGGCCGACCACGGGGGCCACGGCATCGGCCGGGCCATGCACGAGGCCCCACACGTGCCCAACGAGGGCCGCCCCGGCCGGGGCCTGCGGCTGCGGCCCGGGCTCGTGCTCGCCCTGGAGCCGATGCTGCTCGACGGCGGCCGCGACGCCTACCGCGAGGACCCCGACGGCTGGACCCTGCGCACCGCCGACGGTTCGCGCGCCGCCCACATCGAGCACACCGTCGCGATCACCGACGCCGGCCCCGTCGTCCTCACGACGGTCTGATGGCCGCGACTTCTCGTCCGGCGCGGTGGACGATGCGCGGGTGTCGACGACTCAGCTGCACCGCAGGGCCTCCGACGACGCGACCGCGGTCATCGCCCGGATCGGCGCCGGCGACCGCGGCCGGGACACCCCGTGCGCCGGGTGGGACCTCGACGCCCTGCTCGCCCACCTGATCGGGCAGAACCACGGCTTCGCCGACGACCCGGCCGCGGACTGGCAGGCCTCGGCCGACCGCCTGGTCACCTCGTTCGCCCGGGCACCGGCGGAGACCACGGTGCTGCTGGCGGAGATCCGGCCCGACGGTCCGGGCCGCTCCGCGCCCGGCGCCTCGTTCGCGCCGGTCGTGCCCGCCGCGGATCCGGGCGACGCGTGGTCGCGGACCCTCGCGCTCCTCGGCCGGGAGCTCCGGTGACACCGGGGCCCGGTCAGCGGCCCCGGACGGCGCGCCGGAGCTTGGGGACGCGCTCGGACAGGGTGCGTTCGTTGCCGTGGGTGGTGGGCACGTAGTAGTCGCGGCCGACCAGGTCGTCCGGCGGGTACTGCTGGGTGAGCACGCCGTCCGGTGAGCTGTGCGGGTAGCGGTAGCCGACGGCGTTGCCGAGCTTCTCCGCGCCGGTGTAGTGCCCGTCGCGCAGGTGCGCCGGGACCGACCCGACGGCGCCGGCGCGCACGTCGGACATGGCGGCGTCGATCGCGGTGATCACGGCGTTGGACTTGGGCGCGGTGGCCAGGTGCAGCGTGACCTGGGCCAGCGCGATCCGGGCCTCCGGCATCCCGACCAGCTGCACCACCTGGGCGGCCGCGGTGGCGGCGGGCAGCGCGGTCGGGTCGGCGAGCCCGATGTCCTCGCTGGCGTGCACCATCAGCCGGCGCGCGATGAACCGGGCGTCCTCGCCCGCGACGATCATGCGGGCCAGGTAGTGCATCGCCGCGTCCGGGTCGGAGCCGCGGATGGACTTGATGAACGCGCTGATCACGTCGTAGTGCTGGTCACCGGCCCGGTCGTAGCGCACCGCGACCTCGGTGACGGCGCGTTCGACGGCCTCGAGGTCGACCTCCGGCGTCCCGGCCCGCGCATCGACGGCCGGCGAGTCACCGGCGTCGGCGAGCACCCCGTCGGCGGCGGCCTCCAGCGCGGTCAGGGCGCGGCGCGCGTCGCCGGCACAGAGGCGGACGAGCGCGTCCTCGCCGTCCTGCGTGAGCGTCACCGCGCCGCCGAGGCCCCGTTCGGAGGCCACGGCGCGGTGCAGCAGCGAGCGCACGTCGTCGGGTTCGAGGGACTGCAGCTGGAGCACCAGCGAGCGTGAGAGCAGCGGCGAGACGACCGAGAACGAGGGGTTCTCCGTGGTCGCGGCGACGAGCAGCACGAGCCGGTCCTCCACGGCCCCGAGCAGGGCGTCCTGCTGGGTCTTGGAGAACCGGTGCACCTCGTCGATGAACAGCACGGTG
>NZ_JADQDD010000479.1 GCF_019263595.1 Pseudonocardia sp. KRD291
CGCGCCACGCCGCCGCGACCGCACCCAGGTCACCGCCGACGACGCTGGGCGGCAGCCCGCGCACCCAGCGGCCCCGGCCGTCGGTCAGGCCCGACCGCCGGGCCAGCTCCGTCCCGTCACCTGCGACCCGGACGAGGCAGCCGCGGCTGCGGCGCAGCACCCCGACCGGCGCGGACTCGTGTGCGGTGATGCCGAACAGCCCGCGGATCCCCTCGCAGAGCCGTCGGGCGGCGGCGCCGGAGTCCAGCTCGGCCTCGATGACGACGCGCACGCCCGCGGCCGAGGCCTCGCGGTCCACCGTGCCGGCGAACCGGAGCACCGTGGCCACCTCGGCCAGTCGGGCGGCGGGCTCCCCCGCACCGGTCCACGCCAGCTCGTCCTTGACCGCCGCGGTCGTCGTCATTCACGAACCTTTCCACCGAGCGTCACGTCTGGTCACTCAACGCGTTTGCGCGGCACAAGGGTTCGGGCGGTCGGGAACGCCACACCGCCGTCGAGCGCCCCCGTGCGGTCCCCGTGTGCCCCCCGGGCGTCGCTCGCCGCACATGGTCGACCGTCCGCCCCGTGTCGATGCACGGTCGACGCGGTCGGCGTGTCCCGGGTTTCACCCGACCGGGTACGGGCACCCTTCCCTTACAGCCACACGATGGGCCGAGATGCTGGGGAGCGGTCGACTCGTCGTTCCCGGTCCGGGGGCCGACCGCTCGGGGGCGGTTCGGCCCCCGGACGTCGTTGCGGACCCCCCTTCGCGTGCCGTCGCCCGCTCACGTGCCGGTGGCCCCTCAGGTGCCGGTCACCAGGGCGATCGCCCGGCCGGCCTGGCGTCCGGAGAACAGGCAGCCGCCGAGGAACGTCCCCTCCAGTGACCGGTAGCCGTGCACCCCGCCGCCACCGAAACCCGCGATCTCCCCGGCCGCGTAGAGCCCCGGGACCGGACTGCCGCGCCCGTCGAGGACCCGCCCGGACAGGTCGGTCTGCAGGCCGCCGAGCGTCTTGCGGGTGATGACGTTCAGACGGACGGCGATCAGCGGGCCGGCCTTCGGGTCCAGGATCTTGTGCGGCGCCGCGGTGCGGGCCAGCCGCTCACCGCGCGAGCGCCGCGAGTTGTGGATGGCCATGACCTGCAGGTCCTTGGTGAACGGGTTGTCCATCTCGCGGTCGCGGGCCTCGATCTGACGACGCATGTCCGCGACGTCGAGTACCGGATCCCGGCAGACCGCGTTCATCCCGGCGACCAGCTCCTCGAGGGTGTCGGCGACGACGAAGTCCTCGCCGTGGCGCTTGAACGCCTCCACCGGTCCGGCCGCGCCGGGACGCACCCGGCCCAGGGTGAGCCGAAGGTCCTTGCCGGTGATGTCCGGGTTCTGCTCGGAGCCCGACAGCGCGAACTCCTTCTCGATGATCTTCTGGGTGAGCACGAACCAGGAGTGGTCGTACCCGGTCTTCATGATCGCCTCGAGCGTCCCGAGGGTGTCGAAACCCGGGAAGACCGGGGCCGGGAAGCGGCGCCCGCGGGCGTCGAACCACAGCGACGACGGGCCGGGGATCACCCGGATCCCGTGCCGGGCCCAGATCGGGTCCCAGTTCGTGATGCCCTCGGTGTAGTGCCACATCCGGTCGCGGTTGACCAGCCGCCCGCCGGCCCGCTCGGTGATCGCGAGCATCCGCCCGTCGACGTGCTCGGGGACGCCGGAGATCATGTGCTCCGGCGGGGTGCCGAGCCGCTGCGGCCAGTTCGCGCGCACCAGGTCGTGGTCGGCGCCGATCCCGCCCGCGGTGACCAGCACGACCGGGGCGTGCAGCTCGAACCCGCCGGTCTCGGTGCGCGAGCTCGCGGCGCCGCGCACCGCGTCGGTGGGTTCGAGGACCGCGCCGCGGACGCCGTCGACGACGCCGTCGGTGGTGAGTACCTCGTCGACGCGGTGCCGGAACCGGAACCGCACCCGCCCGCGCGCCGCGGCGTCGCGCACCCGTCGTTCGAACGGCGCGAGCACGCCCGGCCCGGTGCCCCACGTCAGGTGGAACCGCGGCACCGAGTTGCCGTGCCCGTCGGCGAGGTAGCCACCCCGCTCGGCCCACCCGACGACCGGGATCCAACGCACTCCCTGACCGTGCAGCCAGGAACGCTTCTCCCCCGAGGCGAAGTCGACGTAGGCGGTCGCCCACTGCCGGGCCCAGAAGTCCTCGCCGGACGGGTCGTCGACGTCGCGGTCGAACCCGGCGGTGCCCAGCCAGTCCTGCATCGCCAGCTCGGGCGAGTCCTTGATGCCCATCCGCCGCTGCTCCGGGGTGTCGACCATGAACAGCCCGCCCAGCGACCAGAACGCCTGCCCGCCC
>NZ_JADQDD010000048.1 GCF_019263595.1 Pseudonocardia sp. KRD291
TGCCGACGGCGCACATCTGGTGCAGGATGTCGTCGGTCACCAGCGGCACCATGTCGTCCCAGCGCCCCTGCTTGGACAGCCGGTTCAGCTCGTCCTGCAGCTCGCCCCATCCGTGCAGCTCCAGCACCGGGCGGTAGGCGGGGGTGGAGCCGTAGAACGAGATCTGGCGGCGGACGGCCTCGACGTCGCGCTCGTCGAGGGCGACGAACGGCGAGAGCGAGATCTCGAGCTCGGAGGCGCCGTCCGGGCGGTGCGCGGTGACCTCCGGCACGATCACCTCCCGCAGGTAGCGCTCGGTGAGGAACGGGTGCGCGAACAGCCCGTCGGCGACCTGGGCGGTGGTGCGCAGCATGTGCGGTCCGACGGCGGCCAGGAACACCTTCGGCGGGCCGTGCGGGTTCGGCGGCGGGGTGAAGTTCGGCGTCATCAGCGAGTGGTCGTAGAACTCGCCCCGGTGCTCGAGCTTCTCGCCGGTCTCCCAGGCGTGCCAGATCGCGCGCAACGCCGTCACGAACTCGTGCATCCGCGCCGCCGGGCGCGACCAGGGCATCGAGAACCGGCGCGCGATGTGCGGCCGGATCTGGCTGCCCAGGCCGAGTACCAGCCGTCCGCGGGAGAAGCGCTGCAGCTCCCACGCCGGGTAGGCGACGGTCATCGGGGTGCGGGCGAACGCGATCGCCACCGACGGGCCGATCTCCATCCGCTGCGAGTGCTCGGCGGCCAGGGCCAGCGCGGGAAACGGGTCGCCGACGCTGTTCTCGGCGTTCCAGCCGCCGTCGTAGCCGATCTCCTCGCAGGCTCGGACGTCGTCGCCGATGGTGTCCAGGCTGTCGCGCAGCTTCGCGTCGATCTTCACGGCGTGAATCGTCACAGGGGTGAGGTTGCCCTCGCGCCCGGCGCCGGTCAACGAGGCAGGATGGGGGACATGAGCGAGCAGGAGCAGGACCGGTCCTGGGGCTTCCGGACACGGGCCGTGCACGCGGGCGCGGTGCCCGACGCCGCAACCGGGTCGCGCGCGGTGCCGATCTACCAGTCCACGAGCTACGTGTTCAACGACACCCAGGACGCGGCGAGCCTGTTCGCCCTGCAGAAGTACGGGCTGATCTACAGCCGGATCGCGAACCCGACCGTCGCCGTCCTGGAGGAGCGGCTGGCCAGCCTGGACGGCGGCATCGGTGCGGTCGCGACGGCCAGTGGCCAGTCCGCGGAGTTCCTCACCTTCGCCGCGCTGGCCGGGGCCGGCGACCACATCGTGTCCGCGTCCGCGCTCTACGGCGGCACGATCACCCAGCTCGACGTGACGTTGCGCCGCTTCGGCATCGACACCACGTTCGTCCCCGGCACCGACCCGGCCGACTACGCGGCCGCGATCACCGACAAGACCAAGCTGATCTTCGCCGAGGTCGTGTCCAACCCGGGCGGCGAGGTCGCCGACATCGCCGGGCTCGCCGAGGTCGCGCACGCCCGCGGGATCCCGCTGGTCATCGACAACACGCTCGGCACCCCGTACCTGTGCCGCCCGATCGAGCACGGCGCCGACATCGTCGTCCACTCGGTGACGAAGTTCCTCGGCGGGCACGGCACCACGCTCGGCGGCGTCGTCGTCGAGGCCGGGACGTTCGACTGGGGCAACGGCAACTTCCCCGTGATGACCGAGCCGGTGCCGTCCTACGGCGGGCTGAGCTGGTGGGGCAACTTCCAGGAGCTCGGCTTCCTGACCAAGCTGCGCGCCGAGCAGCTGCGCGACGTCGGCGCGACGCTGTCCGCGCACTCGGCGTTCCTGCTCCTGCAGGGCGTGGAGACGCTGCCGCAGCGAATGGACCAGCACGTCGCGAACGCGCAGAAGGTCGCGGAGTGGCTCGAGGCCGACCCGCGGGTCGGCTACGTCCGCTTCGCCGGGCTGCCCTCGCACCCGCACCACGAGCGGGCGCGGACGTACCTGCCGCAGGGGCCCGGCGCGGTGTTCGCGTTCGGGGTCGCCGGCGGTCGGGAGGCCGGCGCGCGGTTCATCGAGTCGGTGCAGCTGTGCAGCCACCTGGCCAACGTCGGCGACGCGCGCACGCTGGTCCTGCACCCGGGCTCGACCACCCACCAGCAGCTGACGCCGTCGCAGCTCGAGGAGGCGGGCGTCCCGGAAGATCTGATCCGGATCAGCGTTGGACTGGAGGACCCGGACGACATCATCTGGGACCTCGACCAGGCACTCACCGCCGCCGCGAAGGACGACCGATGACCGACACCCAGACCGTGCCCGGCCCCACCTGGCAGAACCCGCCCGCCGTCCGCCGCCAGCAGATCCTGCGCGAGACGAGGACAGTCGCCGTGGTCGGGGCGTCCGCGAACGCGGCCCGGGCCAGCAACTTCGTGGCCACCTACCTGCTGGCCTCGACCGGGTTCGACGTCTACTTCGTCAACCCGAACGCGACCGAGATCCTCGGCCGCCCGGTGTACCCCTCGCTGGACGCGTTGCCGGTGGTCCCGGACCTGGTGGACGTGTTCCGCAAGCCGTCGGACCTGGCGTCGGTGCTCGACGCCGTGCTGGAGCTGCGGTCCTCCGACGGCGCGCGCCCGCGGACGTTCTGGCTGCAGTTCGGGCTGTTCGACGAGGCGCTCGCCCGGCGCGCCGAGACCGCCGGCCTGGAGGTCGTGATGGACCGCTGCCTCAAGGTCGAGCACGCCCGCTTCCACGGCGGCCTGCACCTGGCCGGCTTCAACACCGGGGTGATCTCCTCCCGCCGACGGGCGGACTGACGATCGGTCGCTGCGTGCCCGATCGACCACGGTCGGTGACATCATGAGGGCCGTTCGGGCGATAGGCGTTCACTGTGACGGGTCTACATTGACTCGTTGTGAAGTCGAGGCGGCTCGTCCCCGCGCTGGTCACCGCCGTTCTGCTCTGTGCGGGGGCGACGACCGCGACGGCGTCCACGCCGATCCGCGAGGACGCCGCGCTCGACCGGGCGTTGCAACGCTTGGTGACCATGCCGGGCGGGCCTCCCGGCGCGATCGCCGTCGTCCAGCGCGGCCGGCACGAGAAGGTGCACGCGGCCGGGGTCGCCGAGGTCGGTGACCGGCGTCCGCCGAAGGCGACCGACCACATGCACATCGCGAGCACGGCGAAGGCGTTCAGCGGCGGCGTGGCGCTCTCGCTGGTCGAGCGCGGCGTCCTGCGTCTCGACGACACGATCGGCTCGCGCCGGCCCGACGTGCCCCGGCGCTGGCACCGCGTCACGCTGCGACAGCTGCTCAACCACACCAGCGGCGTGCCCGACTTCATCGCCTCGCCGGCCGCACAGGCCGCGGTCGGGGCGTCCCTGGGCACGGCCCCGGCACCGCGCACGCTGCTCGACTTCGTCGCGGGCGAGGACCTGAGGTTCACCCCGGGCAGCCGCTACGAGTACTCGAACTCCGACAACATCGTCGTCGGGTTGTTCGTCGAGGCGGCGACCGGCCGCTCCTACGAGCGTGAGCTGCGGAGCAGGGTCACCGGCCCGCTCGGCCTGCGGGACACGACCCTGCCGGCCGGGCCCGCGCTGCCGAGGCCGTTCCTGCACGGCTACGAGGTCGAGGAAGGGACTCCGCCGGCCGACGTGAGCGAGGTCCTCGCAGGCGGGTGGGCGTGGGCCTCCGGAGGCGTCGTCTCGACCCCGCGTGACCTCAACCGCTTCGTCCGCGGCTACGTCGGGGGCGAGCTGTTCCGTGGGTCGACCCAGCGGGAGCAGGCACGGTTCGTCCCCGGTGGGTCGGAGCCTCCCGGGCCGGGGCGCAACTCCGCCGGTCTGGCCCTGTTCCGCTACGAGACCCCGTGCGGCACGGTCTACGGGCACACCGGCAACACCCTGGGCTACACCCAGTTCGCCGTCGCCGGCCGGGACGGGCAGCGCTCGGCGACGCTGTCGATCACCGCGCAGCGCACCCAGACGAGCACGGGCCGCGACGCCGCGGTGTTCGCGGCCCTGCGCGCCGCCGAGCTCGACGCGGTGTGCGCCGCGATGGCGCGGCACTGACCCCGCTACCGGGAACCGCGCCACGGCGACGGCGGGAGGCCGATCCCTATCCGAGAACCGCCACGGCGACGGCGTAGAGCACCCAGAACAACGGGAACGCGAGCAGCACCAGCAGGCCGATCCCGGCCCGGCCGCGCCGGGCGGGGGCGGTCAGCGCACCGGCGGTGAGCAGGAACGGCACCGCGATCGCCACCGCCCGCAGGCCCCACCCCGCGCCCACGCCGGTCACCAGGGCGAGCACGACCGCGACCACCGCCCACACCGCCGCGGCGCCCAGGCAGCGGGGCAGCAGCGCCTCCCGGCGGCGCCCGGCGGAGATCGGCGGGCGCTCGTGCTCGGGAGCGGCCGGGTACGGCGGCGCCCCGGGCATCGGCGCGTGCGGTGGGAAGCGCTGCGGGTCGAACGAGGAGTAGCCGGGCGCGCCCTGCCAGGAGAACTTCGGCTCGCTCAGGTCGTCCCGGGACGTGCTCCCGCCCGCGGGACGCGCACTCCCCGTGCCGGACGTCCCGCCCGAGCCCATGGGGCGCTCAGCCCGGTCGTCGTCGGCCACGACGACGACCCTAACCACGTCCGGGTCGTCGCGCGCGGAAACGCGGAGCACCCGCCCTGCCGTGGCGGCGAGCGCGGTGCGCCGACCGGCTCGCTCACGAGCGGGAGAGATCGACGGCGATCGCGGACAGGATGTGACCGCATACACCTGGATCGTGAGGCACCGGGCCCGATGCGGGTACCGGCGGACGCGGTGGAGGAGCGAGATGGTGGTCGAGGGACAGCGCCGGGTCGGTGTGGGTGGTGACCGACGAGTCGGTCGCCCGCCAGGTGCTGACCGACCCGCGGATCGCCAAGGACACCGCGCTCGCCCCGCAGAGCTGGCGCGACGGGGGCGACCTGGAGCCGACCGCGGGGCAGCGGCCGTCGCTGACGACCCTGGACGGGCCGGCGCACGCCCGGCTCCGCACGGCACACGCGCCCCTGCTGAGCCGGCGGCGGCTCGCCGCGGACGCCGACCGGATCGCCGCGACGGCGCGTGGGCTGCTGAGGAAGGAGGCCGCCGCCGGCACCGTCGTGGACCTCGCGGCGGACTTCACCACCCGCTACCCCCTCACGGTGATCCTGGATCTGGTGGGCGTCCACAAGGAGCTCCTCGACGACGCCGCCTCGGCCTGCCGGGGGATGGTCAGCAGTGATCCGGCCGCGCGAGGGGCGGCGTTCGACGCGCTCAACGCCGTCACCGCGGGCGCGGTGCACGGCGGGCACGACGGGATCGGGTCGGCCCTGCGCAAGGAGCTGCGCGACGAGTACTCCGACGAGCAGATCGGCTACTTCCTGTTCGGGCTGGTGTTCGCCGGGCAGCTCACCACCGACGCCGCACTGGGCTTCCTGCTCGCCCACGCGCTCGATCCGGGGTTCGGGCTCGCCGACGCGGACCGGGACCGGATCGATGCACTGTGGAGCGGGTGTTGCGGGAACACCCGCCGGCCCCGTTCACGCTGTGGCGCTTCGCCACCACCGAGATCGAGCTGGGCGGCGTCGTCCTCCCGGCCGGAGCGCCGATCCTCGTCGACATCCTCGGCATCGACAACGCGGGCCGGCTCGACGCGCCGGACCTGAGCTTCGGCTACGGCCCGCACTACTGCATCGGCGCGCACCTGGCCCGACTGGAGCTGCGGACCGTGCTGGAGGTGCTGCGCGACGACTTCCCCGGCGCGCGGCTGGTCGGGGGAGTCGAGGACCTGCGCCAGTCCGACCTCGGGCCGGTGCAGGGCAGCCGACCGGTCGCCCTGCCCGTGATCCTGACCGGCTGACCGGCTCAGCGCGCGGTCTTCACCCCGTGCACGGCCGCGTACTCGGAGGCCAGCCACGGCCCGAGGTCGTCGAGCAGCATGGCCCGCACCACCGGGTCCGCGGTGGGCGCGCCGGCCTCCGCCGCGGCCGCCCGCATCTGCCGGGAGCGCTCGGGGTAGTAGCCGCCGAAGAGCTCCGCGGACCGGACGAGATCGCTCGTCCAGCCGCCCCACCACGGCATGACCAGCGTGAGGCCGGTGCGGACGATGCGACGGGCCACGGACCTGTTGAGCGCCTTGAGGTCGCTCTGCGTCGAGGCGTGCGCTGCGCGGACGCGCCAGCGCTCCAGTGCCGTCGACAGGTCCCCGTTGGTCTCCCGGGCGAGGAGCGACGTGGGGCGGTAGCGGGGGAGGTCCCGTGCGAGGTCGTGCCCGATCAGCGGAGTGCAGAGGCAGGCGACGAAGAATCCGAGGTCGTGGCGTTCGAGGTCGCTGAGAAGGGCGCCCTTGCCGGACAGCAGGACTCCCACGCCGTCGATCTGCGGAAAGGCGACGTCGAGTGCGGTCTCGACCGCGGTCGCCTCGGTGCGGTCGGCGTCGGTGGGGTCGTCGTGCAACGCGAGCAGGACGTCGAGATCGGAGACGCCCGGGACGGCGGTCCCCCGCGGGATGCTCCCGTAGAGGTACGCACTGTGCAGTCGAGCACTGCCGAACCACCGGGTGATGTGGGCCCGGGCCGCCTCGACCACCGGGGCGAACTGGGCCGGGACGTGGTCCAGGCTCCCTTCGCGGGCGATCGTCCCGTCGGGGGCGAGTCCTCGGTCGGCCACTGGGTACTCCACCGGTCTTCCGCTCGGGGATCGCGGGCACTATTCGGAGGGGCCGTCGAGCGACTTGGCGAAGAACACCCGGCGATAGCCGTCCTGCTCTCCGCGACGGGTCTCGACGTAGCCCTTGCGGGGGTAGTAGTCGAGGTTCTCGGTCATGGCCTCGTTCGTGTACAGCTCGATCCGACGGTGGCCGCGGGCCCGGGCCACGTCCTCGGCCAGGGTGAGGAGCCGCGCCCCGACTCCCCGTCCCTGGGCGAGCGGGTCGACCGCGACGTTGTCGAGAAGCAGATGGTCGCCGGCGTCGATCAGGACGACGAAGCCGAGTACGCGGTCGTCGTCCTCGGCGACCCACATCGTCCGGTCCTCGACCGTCGCCGCGTAGTCGGCCTCCATCGGCGCCGGCGGACGGCCGATCCGCGCGGTGTAGTGCCGGTAGGCGTCACGGGCCAGGCGCGATGCCGCGTCGATGTCCCGATGCTCCGCGCGCCGTGTCGTGACCATCGACCGACCGTAGCCGCGGATCGGCGGCCACGGGATCAGGCGCCGCGTGCGGGGCCGGGTCCGGCGATGGTGCGCCGGCGGGCGTAGGTGAGCCGGCGGAGAACGGCCTCGGCCGGGCCGCGACGGCCGGTCCGTGCGCTCGCGACCGCCAGCGCCACGGTGAGCAGCCACGTTCCGATACCGACCAACGCGGCTCCCCAGAGCGGCGTCGTCGAGCCGAGGCCGAGCGTCCAGGCCGGGAACAGGGCCACGAACACGACCGACTGGGCGAGATAGCACGACAGCGACCGCTGCCCGGTCGCCCGCATTGCACCGGCCACTCGGCCATGTCCGCGCCCGGGCCTGATCGCGAGCAGCGCGAACAGCGCCGCGTAGCCTGCCGCGCCGCCGTAGCCGCCGAGCGTGTGCACCGAGCTCGACAGCCCGGCGAGCTCCGCGGGCGGGGACCAGGCCCCGACCAGCAGCAGCGCCTGCGGGAGCCCGCCGAGCACCGCCGCCGCCAGGCCCAGGACGGCGGTCCGTACGAGCAGGACACGGTGCTGCTGCGGCTCGTCGAGCAACCGCGCCCGGGCGGCGAGCGCACCGAGTGCGACCGCGCCGGCGACGCCGACGGCCTGCCCGAGCAGACCGGACAGCACCCACTCACCGGCGCGCGCCACGAGTGCCTCCGCCGGCCCGGCGAGGGTGATCGAGACGAACGACCCCTGGGGGCTGCCCGGCACCGGTGGTACCCCGGAGGTCAGCGCCGCGGCCATCGCGAGGCCGCCGATCGCGACCGTGGCCAGCGTCGCCTCCGAGCCGCGCACCAGCACCCCGGCCAGCACGACCGCGAGCAGGCCGTAGGCGCCGACGATCTCGCCGGACCACAGCAGGAGCCCGTGCGCCAGCCCGATCGCGATCATCCATCCGCCGCGGCGGCGGACCAGGGCGACGCCGGAGCCGGCGTCGCGCCGCCGCGCGAGCTGCACGACGCCGTAGCCGAACAGCAATCCGAACAGCGGGTAGGCGCGCCCGTCCACGAGGACCGTCTCGACCAGGACCACCGCCCGGTCCAGCGGGACCAGCTCGCCGGGGACCGCCCCGAACACGTACCGGTGGACGTTGGCCAGCGCGATCAGCAGCAGCATCGCGCCGCGGGCCAGGTCGGGGGCGGGGGCGCGGTCCGCGGCCGGGGTGGCGCCGGGCTCGGCCGCGGTCATGACGCCAGGCTAACCGCGCAGATCGGACACCCCGTCGCGTCCCGGACGCGCGGGTGTGGCGCTGACCACGACTGCGCCCCCGGTGTGCTCCCCGTCGCGGCGGGTGCCGGGCGACCCGACTAGGGTCCGCGTCGTGTCTGCTACCCCCGTTACCGTCACCGTCACCGGAGCCGCTGGCCAGATCGGTTACGCGCTGCTCTTCCGGATCGCCTCCGGGCAGCTGCTGGGGCCCGACACCCCGGTCAAGCTGAACCTCCTGGAGATCCCTCAGGCCGTGAAGGCCGCCGAGGGCACCGCGATGGAGCTCGACGACTGCGCGTTCCCGCTGCTGCGCGGCATCGACATCTTCGACGACGCCGGCGCCGCGTTCTCCGGCGCCAACGTCGCGCTGCTGGTCGGCGCCCGTCCCCGTACCAAGGGGATGGAGCGCGGTGACCTGCTCGAGGCCAACGGCGGCATCTTCGGCCCGCAGGGCAAGGCCATCAACGACGGCGCCGCGGACGACATCCGCGTCCTGGCCGTCGGCAACCCGGCCAACACCAACGCCCTGATCGCCCAGGCCGCCGCCCCGGACGTCCCGGCCGAGCGCTTCACCGCCATGACCCGCCTGGACCACAACCGGGCCCTGGCCCAGCTCGCGAAGAAGCTCGACGTGTCGCTGGCCGACATCAAGAAGCTCACGATCTGGGGCAACCACTCCGCGACCCAGTACCCGGACCTGTTCCACGCCGAGGTCAACGGCAAGGTCGCCGCCGAGCAGGTCGACCAGGCCTGGCTCAAGGACGACTTCATCCCGACCGTCGCCAAGCGCGGCGCCGCGATCATCGAGGCCCGTGGCGCGTCCTCGGCCGCCTCCGCCGCGAACGCCGCCATCGACCATGTCTTCGACTGGGTCAACGGCACCCCCGACGGTGACTGGACCTCGGCCGCGATCCCGTCCGACGGGTCCTACGGCGTGGCCGAGGGGATCATCTCCTCGTTCCCGGTCACCTCGAAGAACGGCAAGTGGGAGATCGTTCAGGGCCTGGAGATCGACTCCTTCTCCCGCGAGCGGATCGACGCCAGCGTCGCCGAGCTCACCGAGGAGCGCGAGGCCGTGCAGAAGCTGGGCCTTCTCTGACCTGAGCAGTTCGTCGATGGGCTCCTCCCGCGTAGGGAGGGGCCCATCGGTCTGTGTGCTCCCGGGCCGTCGGCGACGCCTCGACCCCGGTGAGTGTCCCTGCAGGCACCGGGCAGGGTTCAGCGAACGGGCGCGCCGATGCCGTCCAGGTTGGCGATGCGCACACCGGTGCCGACACCGACAGCCGGAGCGGGTGGTTCGGGGCATCGCGGACCCGGGACGTCGATGATCGCCGCGGGTTGCCGGCGGGGTGTCCGGGCGGGGTCGATCCAGGCCGGCGGCACGAACTCCGGTAGTCCGTCGCGGATGCGGACGGTCCAACCCGGGTGGTGGATCAGCCGGTGGTGCTGTCGACACAGCATCACCAGGTTGTCGATCTTGGTGTGGCCGAGGTCTTCCCACGGAATGATGTGGTGGACCTCGCACCACGACGGTGGCCGGTCGCATCCGGGATGGGCGCACCCGCGGTCGCGGGCGACCACGGCGCGGCGGAGTCCGTCGGGGATCGAGCGGGTGACGCGTCCGACGTCGAGGGGTTGTCCTTCGCCGTTGAGGACGATGGGGAGGACGGCGGCGTCGCAGGCGAGCAGCCGCAGGGTCTCCGGTGAGGTCTGGCCGCCGAAGTCGAGCATCCCGTTTCGGGCGCGGGCTTCCAGGTCCTCGAGTCGGATGATGACCGAGATCTGCGGGCGCCGCCCGCCGGTCTCGGGAACCAGCGAGGTCGGGCCGTGGGACAGGGCGTACCCGCACACCTCGGCCAGGGCTTCGGCCTGGCGTTGGGCGGGTTCGCGGGTCTCGTCGGCCGAGGTCGGCTTGGATTTGGCGTCGATGACGGTGGCGATGGTGTCGAACATGGCGGCGTCGTCGAACCGTCCGGTGATCTTTCCGCCGGGCCGGTTGCGGTGGCGCACCAACCGCAGCTCGTTGACCTCGGGCTCGGGGTGATCGTCGTCGGGTGCGGGGCCGTCCTGGTCGAGCTTGTCGACGAGTTCGGTGCCCCACGTCTGCAACTCGGTGGGCGTGTAGTCGGAGGCCTTGGCGGCCAGTTCGGCCTCGGCGGCGGCCCAGACGGCCGGCGCGAGACGATCCGCGGCGCGGGACCCCAGCACCTTCGCGACGACCTCGACATGCCGGAGGCTGGTGCGTCCGGAGTCGAACACCTCGCTGGTGGCGGGCAGCCGGGGCGGCAACTGCGTGCCGTCCAGGGCGGTCTTCCCGACCACGTTCTCCGCAGCGGTGGTGTGGCGGCGCGCCTCGTGTCGTTCCCAGCCCAATAGGTCGGCGAGGGCGGCGGTGCTGGTCTTGTAGCCACGCGAGGTGAACACGTCGCGGCGTTCGGCGGCGGCCAGGACGCCGACCGAGAGGTGATCGAGGCGCCGCCGCGCGGCCTCGCAGGCGATCAGCACGGAGATCTGCTCGGTGTCGCCGGCCCCGACAACCACCGCGCGCAGCTGTTCGACGGCCTCGATGAGGCGGTCGTGCGCGGCGGCGATCCGGGCGTCGGGCATGGCGCCATCGTACTCGAACAAATGTTCGCATAATGGTCTGTCGTCGCAGGTCAGCGACCACTCGGCGCAGAGGGTGTCAGCTCCTCTCGGTGTTCGTATGCGGCAACGGCGAGAGAGGCTCCTGTTCGGCCCTCGCGGGGCCGACCCCGTGCTGGGCGCCCGTCGTGCCCCGTCCGCTGCGTGCTTGCCGGCGTTCCGGCTGAGCCGTCGAGCAGGGCCGGCGACGACGCCGAACGGCTCCTCCCCGATCTGGGGGGACCCGTTCGGCGAGGCCGGGCTCAGGGAGAGCGAGGCTCAGGAGACGGCGACCGGCTCCGGCTCCGGAGCGGGAGCGCTCCCGCGCAGCGGGACCTCCCGGATCGCCCATGCCGCCGCGACGGCGATCAGGGCGACCAGCGCCGCCCAGAGGAAGGCGGTCGTCACACCAGATGTGACGGCGGCCTGGTAGGCGTCGCGCACCGCCGCCGGCAGGGATCCCAGCATCGCCGGGGTGATCTGCCCGCCTGCGACCGAGGCCCCCTGCGCCGTACCGAGCTGCTCGGACAGCGTGCCGGTCAGGCCGTTCGCGTAGAGCACGCCCAGCAGGGAGACGCCCAGCGAGCCGCCGACCGTCCGGAACAGCGTCGACGCGCCGCTCGCGGCACCGACGTCACGCTGGTCGACGCTGTTCTGCACGACCAGGTTCGTCGTCTGCATGACCAGACCCATACCGACGCCGAGGACCACCATGAACACCGACGCGCTCAGATGTCCGGTCCCGACGCCCATCGTGGAGAACAGGCCCAGTCCAGCCGCCATCAGCACCGCGCCGACCACCAGCATCCAGCGGTAGCGCCCGGTCCGGCTGATGTACTGCCCGCCGATCAGCGACGTGGTGAGCATGCCCGCCATCAGCGGCAGCAGCAGGAGGCCGCTGTCGGTGGCCGATGCGCCCTGGACGTTCTGCTGGAACTGCGGCAGGAACGTCACCGCACCGAACATCGCGAAGCCGGTCAGGAACGTCAGTACGATCGCGGCCGAGAAGTTCGGGCGGCGGAACAGCTCCAGCGACAGGATCGGCTCGGAGACCCGGCGCTCCACCCGCACGAACAGCGCGCCGGCGACGACGGTCAGCACTCCGAGGCCGATGATCTGCCACGAGCCCCAGGCGTACTCCGAGCCGCCCCACGAGGTGAACAACGTCAGCGCCGCGATGGCCGTGGCCAGCAGGCCCGCGCCCGTCCAGTCGATCTTCGCGTCACGACGGACGACCGGCAGGTTCATCGTGAACCAGACGACGACCAGGGCCAGCACGCCCAGCGGGATGTTGATGTAGAACGCCCAGCGCCAGCTCAGGTTGTCGGTGAGGAACCCGCCGATCAGCGGCCCGCCGATGAACGCCAGCGGCATCACCGCGGCCATCAGGCCCTGGTAGCGGCCGCGCTCCCGTGGCGGGACCAGGTCGGCGATGATCGCGATCGCGCCGACCATCAGGCCACCGGCGCCGATGCCCTGCACGGCCCGGAACGCGATCAGCTCGGTCATGTTCTGCGCCAGGCCGGACAGCGCCGAGCCGGCCAGGAACGCCACGATCGACGTCATGAACACGCCCTTGCGGCCGTAGAGGTCGCCCAGCTTGGCCCACACCGGCGTCGACATCGCGGTGGCCAGCGCGTACGCGGTGACGACCCAGGACAGGTGCTCGAGCCCGCCCAGCTCGCCGACGATCGTGGGCATCGCGGTGCCGACGATCGTGTTGTCCAGCATCGCCAGCAGCATGGCGATCATCAGCCCGCTCATCACGGTGTAGATCTCGCGGCGGCTGCGCGGGGCGGGCGGATCGGTCGCCCCGGCCTCCGGCGTCAGCACGGACGCCCCTGCCGGCGCGGCCCCCGCGCCGCCTGTGTTCTCGCTCATCCCGGCCTCCCGTTCGCTGGCCTGCTTGTCGGCCGGCTAGTAACTTACTGGTCGACAGGCTAGCACTGACTGGCCGACCGGCAAGTACGATGTGGGACACACAGGAGGCGAGGACATCGTGAGCAGAGCAGGCACCGACGAGCGCCGGACCGACACGCGCGAGCAGATCCGCGACGTCGCGCTGGAGCTGTTCGCCGAGCAGGGGTACGAGAGGACGTCGTTGCGCGAGATCGCGGAGCGGCTCGGGGTCACCAAGGCGGCCGTCTACTACCACTACCGCACCAAGGAGGAGATCCTGGAGAGCCTGTTCTCGGACCTCTTCCACGGCATCGACGAGATCGTCGGGTGGGGGAGCGCGCAGCCGCCCGGCCCGGAGACCCGCCGCGGTGTGCTGGAGCGCTACAGCGCCCTGCTCAGCGGGCCGGGGAGCCGGTTCGACCGCACGGTCCGGTTCCTGCAGGAGGGCCAGAACTCGATCAAGGAGCTACCCGTGGGCGCGGAGATGAAGGCGAGGTTCCACGCGCTCTCGGAGCTCCTGGCCGACCCGGAGGCGTCGGTGGCCGAGCAGCTGCGCCGCAGGCTCGCACTGATGGCCCTGCACCTGGGCGCGTTCGCCACCGACCAGCTCGGCGGGGACGCCGACGAGCGCCGCGAAGCGGCCCTGGAGGTCGCCCGCGAGCTGGTCTGAGCCGGCCGGCTGACGTGAGGGGGTCTGTCAGGCGTCGATCTGCGCGATCGCGAACGCCTCGCCGGGGACGGTGAAGCTGTCCTCGCGGCTCTGCGTCGGCTCGGACGCGAGCAGGATCCGGGTGATCACCGCGCCGAGGGAGAGCGTCACCGGCTCGGTGCCGAGGTTGACCACCACACGGATCCGGCCGCGGTTGACCACCAGCGTGCGGGCCTGCTCGTGCACGTCCACGCCGATCGAGTCCAGCCACGGGTCCGACAGCTCCGGCCACGTCTTGCGCAGCTTGATCAGTTCCTGGTGCATCCGCAGCAGCGTGGTGTGCGGTTCCTGCTCCGGCTCGGCCCAGTCGAGCTTCGAGTCGAGGAACGTGTTCTCCGCGTTCGGGTCCGGGACCTCGGTGTCGCCTGCGGTGGCCGCCCAGCCGTGGTCGGCGAACTCCGCGGTGCGCCCGGTGCGGACGGCCTCGCGCAGCTTCGGGTCCCCGAAGCTGGAGAAGAACTGCCAGGGGGTGCGGGCGCCCCACTCCTCACCCATGAACAGCATCGGGGTGAAGCCGGAGGTGAACAGCAGCGCCGCGCCGCAGGCCATCAGGCCCGGCGACAGGGTCTCGGTGAGCCGGTCGCCGGTGGCGCGGTTACCGATCTGGTCGTGGTTCTGCAGGTAGGTCACGAACCGGCTGCCCGGGATCGTGCCGGTGTCGACCGGGGCGCCGTGGCTGCGCATCCGGAACGTCGAGAAGGTGCCCTCGTGCAGGAACCCGCGGGTCAGGGCCTGCGCCAGCCCGTTCAGGCCGGCCTCGGCGAAGTCGGTGTAGTAGCCCTGCGACTCGCCGGTGAGCACCGCGTGCAGGCAGTGGTGGATGTCGTCGGCCCACTGCGCGTCCAGGCCGTAGCCGCCGCCCTCGCGGGCGGTGATCAGCCGTGGGTCGTTGAGGTCGGACTCGGCGATCAGCGACAGCGGACGGCCGGTGTGGGCTTCGAGGGCCGTCACCTCGACGGCCAGCTGCTCCAGGACATGCTGGGCGCGGGTGTCGCGCAGCGCGTGCACGGCGTCGATCCGCAGCCCGTCGACGTGGAAGTCGCGCAGCCACATCAGGGCGTTGTCGATGACGAAGCGGCGGACCTCGTCGGAGTGCGGGCCGTCCAGGTTCAGCGACGGGCCCCAGATGTTGCGCCCGGCGAAGTAGGGACCGAACCGGTCCAGGTAGGCCCCCGACGGGCCGAGGTGGTTGTAGACGACGTCGAGGACGACGCCGATCCCGCGCGCGTGGGCGGCGTCGACGAACCGCTTGAACGCATCCGGGCCGCCGTAGTTCTCCGTGACCGCGTACCAGCCGACCCCGTCGTAGCCCCAGTTGCGGGGGCCGTCCACGGCGTTCACCGGGAGCACCTCGACCAGGTCGATGCCGAGCGCGACCAGGTGGTCGAGGCGCCCGATCGCCGAGTCGAACGTGCCCTCGTCGGTGAAGGTGCCGATGTGGCACTCGTAGAGCACCGCGCCGGCCAGCGCGCGGCCGGTCCAGCGGTCGTCGGTCCACCAGAACGCGTCCTGCTCGTAGCGCCGCGACGGCCCGTGCACTCCCTCGGGCTGCCACAGCGAGCGGGGGTCGGGCAGCGGTTGCGACGCCGCCCCGCCGGACCCGTCGTCGTCGACCAGGAACGCGTACGTCGTCCCCGGGCCGTTGTCCTCGATCTCGGCGCGCCACCAGCCGTCGGAGCCCCGTTCGAGCGGGTAACGGTCGCCGTCGACGAGTGCGGCGACCCGCCGCCGGTCGGGAGCCCACACGGAGTACTCGGTCACGAGGGACATCCTTCCGTCACGGGGTCAGGAGTAGGTCAGGCCGGGCGGACCAGGAGCGCGACCGGGTAGTCGGCGAGCAGCGTGGACAGGCGCGGGGTGGCCCCGTCCACGGCGCGGCCGCTGACCATGTCGTGGAAGTCTCCTGCGCCGCCGGGCAGCGCCAGCACCGTGTCGCCCCAGCCGCCGTCGCGGGCCAGGCCCTCGGGCAGCCGGGTGGCGACCGCGACCAGCTCGCCGTGACCGCGGGAGAACGCGACCGCGTGCCCGGCGGCCGGGCCCTGGGCCGGCACCGGGGCGTACCCGGTGAACAGCTCCGGGCGGAACCGCCGCAGCCGCGCGCACGCCGCGGTGACCAGGAGCTTCGCGGCGCCGTCGGCGTCGATCGGGGGCAGCCGGCCCTCGTCGATCCGGGCCAGCACCGCCTCCCGCGCCGCGATGTCCACCGGGCGCCGGTTGTCCGGGTCGACCAGCGAGTACTCGAACAGCTCGGTGCCCTGGTAGACGTCGGGGATACCCGGCCCGGCCATCTGCAGCAGCTTCTGGCCCAGCGAGTTCGACCACCCGGACTCGGCGATCTCGTCGACGAACGCGGTGATCTCCGCGCACAGCTCGGCGTCGCCGAGCACCGCCGACGGCCACGCCGCGACCGCCTCGTCGACCTCGGGCACGGCGTCGACGTGGCTGGTGACGAGCTTCGCCTCCTTGGAGGCCTTGCCCAGGTAGCCGGCCAGGCGCTGCGCGTCGATCGGCCAGGCACCGACCAGGCTCTGCCAGGCCAGCAGGTCCAGCGACCGGTCCGGCAGCGGGTGCCGCACCGACCACCTGCGGACCCGGGACGCCCAGTCGCCGGGGCGCTCGGCGAGCACGGCGAGGCGCGCCCGGACGTCCTCGGAGCGCTTGGTGTCGTGTGTGGACAGCGTCGTCATCGTGTGCGGGGTGGCCGCCTCGCGGGCGGCGGCGCCGGTGTGGAACTCGGCGGGGGAGACCCCGAACCGGGCCGGGTCGCCGCCCACCTCGTTCAGCGCGACGAACCGGTTGTAGCGGTAGAACGCGGTGTCCTCGACGCCCTTGGCCATCACCATCCCCGAGGTCTGCTGGACCCGGGTGGCGAACTCGCCGTGGGGCTCGGCCAGCAGCGCGGCGTGCAGGTCGGTGAGCACCGCGCCCAGGTCGGGGCGGCGGGTGCGGGCCACCGCGACGGCGGTGTCGGCGTCGTCGCGGCCCTCGGGCAGGTAGCTGCGGTAGACCGGGAACCCGCAGAGCAGCTCGGCGACGGCGTCGTTGAGGTCGCGGGCCGAGACGGTGCCCGGGTCGGTGCCCGCGCCCGGGCCGCTGCGGTAGGCGTCGGCGATCCGGCCGACCTCGGCGACCAGCAGCTCGTCGGCGACCAGGTGCCGTCCGAGGTCCTCCACCGTGTGCGCGTGCAGCTTCTCCCCGGTGTGCTCGGCGGCGAACTGGGTGAGCAGCCCCGCGCCGTCCGGGTCGACGAACACGCCGCAGATCTCGCGCAGCGCCTCGTAGCCGGTGGTGCCGTCGACCGGCCAGGACGCGGGCAGCGTCTCGCCCACTCCGAGGATCTTCTCGACCAGCAGCCAGCGGTCCGGGCCGATCTCGGCGCGCAGCCGGCGCAGGTAGGCGCCCGGGTCGGACAGCCCGTCCGGGTGGTCGACCCGCAGGCCGACGACCGTCGGGTCCTCGGCCAACCAGCGCAGCACCTCGCGGTGGGTGTCGGCGAAGACCTCCGGGTCCTCGACGCGCACCGCCGCCAGGTCGGAGACGTCGAAGAAGCGGCGGTAGGTCAGCTCCGCCGCACCCCGGCGCCAGGACACGAGCCGGTAGTGCTGGCGCTCGTGGACCTCCCGAGGACTTCCCTCCCCGCCGGTGCCGGGCGCGACCGGGAACACGTGCTCGTGGTAGCGCAGCTCGTCGCGGCCGGGGGAGAGCTCGAGGGTGTCCAGCGCGGTCTCGACGTCGGCGTCGAGGATCGGCAGCAGCACCGGCCCGGCGCCCCAGTCGATGTCGAAGTGGTGCGCGACCCGCGACGACTCGCCGTGCGTGAGCACGTCCCACCACCACGGGTTCTCCTTCGGCACCGCGACGCCGAGGTGGTTGGGCACGATGTCGATCAGCATGCCCAGGCCGGCCCCGCGCAGCGCGGCGAGCAGCGCCAGCCGCCCGGCCTCGCCGCCGCGCTCGGCCGAGACCCGTGTCGGGTCGACGACGTCGTAGCCGTGGTTCGAGCCGGTGCCCGAGGCCAGCAGCGGCGAGGCGTAGAGCGCCCCGACGCCGAGCCGGTCCAGGTAGCCGACGATCGCCGCGGCGTCGTCGAACGTCCGGTCCTTGGAGAACTGCAGCCGGTAGGTCGAACCGGGTAGCGAACGCTGACTCATGGGGGAGAGGATCAGCCCTTCCGTCGCATGACCAGCAGCGAACGGGCCGGCACGCTCAGTACCGAACCGGCCGCGACCGGTGTGATGTCCGGGGTCCCCGCGCCGTTGGCCACCGGGGGGTGCACCTCGCCGGACGCGGTGTCGACGACGGTCTCCCACGCGGAGCCGAACTCGGTCGGGGGCAGCGTGGCGTCGATGTCGCCCCAGTAGCTGTTGAACAGCATCAGGAAGGAGTCGTCGGTGACCCGGGCGCCGCGGGAGTCCACGTCGGCGATGCCCTCGCCGTTGAGGAAGACCTGGACGCACTTGCCGTGGTCGTAGTCCCAGTCCTCCTCGGTCATCTCCTTGCCCGACGGGGCGAACCAGGCGATGTCGGCCAGGACGCCCTTGCGCTTGCGCCCGATCGGGCGGCCGGCGAAGAACCGGCGGCGGCGGAACACCGGGTGCGCCGCGCGCAGCGCCGCCACACCGGCGGTGAAGCCGATCAGGTCGGCGTTCTTCCCGGCCAGCGACCAGTCCTGCCAGGAGATCTCGTTGTCCTGGCAGTAGACGTTGTTGTTGCCGCCCTGGGTGCGGCCCAGCTCGTCGCCGTGCAGCAGCATCGGGACGCCCTGGCTGAACAGCAGGGTCGCCAGGTAGTTGCGCTGCTGCTTCGCGCGCAGGGCCAGGACGGTGGCGTCGTCGGTCGGGCCCTCGACGCCACAGTTCCAGGAACGGTTGTGGCTCTCGCCGTCGTTGCCGTCCTCGCCGTTGGCCTCGTTGTGCTTGTCGTTGTACGAGGTCAGGTCGGCCAGGGTGAACCCGTCGTGCGCGGTCACGAAGTTGATCGAGGCGTAGGGGCGGCGGCCGTCGTCCTGGTAGAGGTCCGAACTGCCGGTGATCCGGGACGCGAACTCGCCGAGCGTGCCCTCCTCGCCGCGCCAGAAGTCGCGCACGGTGTCGCGGTACTTGCCGTTCCACTCGGTCCACAACGGGGGGAAGTTGCCGACCTGGTACCCGCCCGGGCCGACGTCCCACGGCTCCGCGATCAGCTTGACCTGCGAGATCACCGGGTCCTGCTGGACGAGGTCGAAGAACGTGGACAGGCGGTCCACGTCGTGCAGCTCGCGGGCGAGGGTGGACGCGAGGTCGAAGCGGAAGCCGTCGACGTGCATCTCGGTGACCCAGTACCGCAACGAGTCCATGATCAGCTGCAGGGTGTGCGGGTCACGCACGTTCAGCGAGTTGCCGGTGCCGGTGTAGTCCATGTAGTACCGCTCGTCGTCCTCGACGAGGCGGTAGTACGCGGCGTTGTCGATCCCGCGCATGGACAGCGTCGGGCCCATGTCCGAGCCCTCGGCGGTGTGGTTGTAGACGACGTCGAGGATCACCTCGATACCCGCGTCGTGCAGGTCGCGCACCATCGCCTTGAACTCCGGGACCTGCGATCCGGGGCGGTTGTTCTCCGCGCAGTAGGCGTGGTGCGGGGCGAGGAAGCCGATCGTGTTGTAGCCCCAGTAGTTCGCGAGGCCCTTCTCCTGCAGGTGGTGGTCGGTGATGAACTCGTGCACCGGCATCAGCTCGATCGCGGTGACGCCCAGGCGCTGCAGGTGCTCGACCATCGCCGGGTGCGCGACCCCGGAGTAGGTCCCGCGCATCTCCTCGGGGATCTCCGGGTGCGCGATGGTGAGGCCGCGGACGTGCGCCTCGTAGATCACGGTCTCGTTGTAGGGGGTCTTCGGCGGGCGGTCCGACCCCCAGTCGAAGTACGGGTTCACCACGACCGACTTCGGCACGAACGGCGCCGAGTCGACGTCGTTGCGGCTGTCCGGGTCGCCGAAGTTGTAGCCGAACACCGCCTCGTCCCACTCCACCGGTCCGTCCACGGCCTTGGCGTAGGGGTCGATCAGCAGCTTGTTCGGGTTGCACCGCTGGCCCTGCGCCGGGTCCCATGCGCCGTCGATGCGGTAGCCGTAGCGCTGCCCGGGCTCGATCCCGGGCAGGTAGCAGTGCCAGACGAACCCGTCGACCTCGGTGAGCCGGACGCGGGTCTCGGCGTCGGGGGCGTCGCGGTCGAGGCCGAACAGGCACAGGTCCACCCGGTCGGCGGCCGCGGAGAAGATCGCGAAGTTGGTGCCGGCGCCGTCGTAGCTGGCACCGAACGGGTACGAGTGGCCCGGCCAGGGCTGCATCTGGAATCCCCTTACTCCACGGCCGCGGCCGCGATGGTGGTCGGCCGTGGCCGGTCGGTCGTCGTTCGGGTGCGTGGCGCATGCCGTGCGCACCGGGTCCGGGTCGGCGGCGGCCCGGGGACGGGCCCGAGCCGTCCGCAGGGTCCCAATCTAGCCGAGCACCCCGACAGGCCGCCCCATCGGCGGACGGCCCTAGTCCTCGGCGAACCGGGGCGGGAACCCGCCGGTCGCGATCGGGCTCCAGTAGGTCGGTGTGACCCGGATGAGTGCTTTGCCCTGGTCACGCATGGCCTGGCGGTACTCGTCCCAGTCCGAGTGCTCGCCGGAGATCGCGCGGAAGTAGTCGACCAGCGGCTCGACCGCGTCCGGGAGTGTGATGAGTTCGGCGTCCCCGTCGACCTGTACCCAGGCCCCGTTGAACTCGTCGGAGAGCACCACGACCGCCGCCCGGCCCGCGCGGGCGACGTTGTTCGACTTGGCGCGCTCCGGGTAGGTCGCGATCACGACCCGGCCCTGGTCGTCGACCCCTCCGGTGACCGGGGAGCCCTGCACCCCGCCGTCGGACCGGGTGGTGAGCAGGATCATCCGGTGGCGCGGGCGCACGAACTCGAGCAGCTCGTCGCGTTCGACCCTGGTCGCGGTGGCAATCGTGCGAGGCATGGGCGAGAGCCTAGGAGGGACCTCCACCGGGCGCCCGGTCGCGCTAGGGTCCCCGTCGATGACCACCATCTTCTCCAAGATCATCGACGGTGAGCTGCCGGGCCGGTTCGTCTGGTCCGACGAGCACTGCGTCGGGTTCCTCTCGATCAACCCGCTCGGGCCGGGGCACACGCTGGTCGTGCCGCGCCGCGAGGTCGACCAGTGGGTCGACGCCGATCCGGACCTTCTCGCACACCTGACCGAGGTCTCGCGCGTGATCGGGGTGGCGGTGCGCGAGATCTGGGCACCGCCGCGGGTCGGGCTGCTGGTCGCCGGGTTCGAGGTGCCGCACCTGCACGTGCACGTGTTCCCGGCCTGGGACATGGCGGCGTTCGACTTCGCCAACGCCGCGGCCTCGGTGGACGCCGACGAGCAGGACGGCCACGCCGAGACGCTGCGGCAGACCCTGCGCGCCGCCGGGCACGGCGACCACGTCGCGGGCTGACGCCGCCGCCGTGCAGCTGATCCTGGTCCGGCACGCCCTGCCCGACCGCGTCGCCGACGGCGGTTCGGCCGCGGACCCGTCGCTGACACCCGAGGGGAAGGCCCAGGCCGAGAGGCTCGTCACCGCGCTGCGCGACGACCGGGTCGACGCCCTGTGGTCCAGCCCGATGCACCGGGCCCTGCAGACGGCGGCACCGCTGGCCGCCGTGCTCGGGACCGAGCCGGTCCTCGCCCGGGACCTGCGCGAGTACGACGCCGAGGGCCGCGTCTACACCCCGGTCGCCGAGATGGCCGAGGCCGACCCGGAGGTCTGGGAGCGTATGCGCTCCGGGCTGCTGCCCGCCCACGTCGACGTCGAGGAGTTCTCCGGGCGGGTGGTGCGGGCGGTCGAGGACGTCGTCGCCGCGCACCCGGGCCCGGCGACCGCCGTCGTCGTGGCGCACGCCGGCGTGATCAACGCTTACCTGGCCTCGGTCCTGCAGATCGCGCGCCCGCTGCCGTTCCCGCTGGACTACGTCGGGGTCAGCCGCGTGATCTGCGCGCGCGGCGGACGCCGCCGGGTGCGTACCGTGAACGAGGTCGCGCACGTCGCGGACCTGCTCTGATCCCGGCCGGCCGGCTGCTGCGGATCACCCGTCCGGGAACCGTTCGACCCGCCGGCAGGCCCTGTCGACCCGCACCGAACCCGCTCGTCGCGCACCGTTGCCCGTTGACCGGTCGACGGGCGGAGCGGCATGACGTAGCACCCAGGTGTACCTACGCTCAGTAGATCGGCCGGTTCGGGTGGGGGCGTCGAACGACGCACCGGGTCGGGCGCGAAGGGTGTCGGCAGCGCGATGACAACGGCAGGCCACGGAAACCGGAGACGGACGTCGACGTGCTGACGTCGCTGCGGCGGTGGCTCGACGTCCGCCGCTGGCCGGTGTGGCTGCTCCGCCCGCGGATGCTGTGCCTGCTCCTGGTGGTCGAGCTGGCCGCGGCCGGACTCGTCGTGACCGGGCTCGTCGTCTCCCCGCCGGGCCCGATGCCGATACTCGGCGCGGCCGGTCTGGCGGTGCTCGGCATCGCGCACACCGAGCTCGCCACCGGCATCGAACGGGTCCGCAGGCGGGTCGCGCGCAGCTCCTACTTCGACCTCAGCTCGGTGTGGACGTTCGCCGCGGCGCTGCTGCTCCCGACCTCGCTGGCCTGCCTGGTCGTCCTGGCCGTCTACGGGCACCTGTGGGCGCGGGTCTGGCGCCCGACCGGGGCGCCGCTGTTCCGGCACCTCTACACCGCGGCGACGGTGGTGCTGGCCGTGCAGGTGGCGGGCACCCTGCTCTCGACGGAGTCGTTCGGCTCCGGGCCGGTCGACCCGCTCGTGAGCTACCCGCTGCTGGTGCTCGCGATGGTGCTCTACGTGCTGGTCAACCAGATGCTGGTGGCGCTGGCGATGACGCTCACGGCCGAGCGCAGCCTGGCCTGGCGGGACCTGGTCGGCGACTGGGACGACCACGTCCTGGAGGGCGCGACACTGTGCCTGGCCGTGCTGGTCTCGGTGGCGGTGCTCCGCCAGCCGGTGCTGGTGCTGCTGGTGCTGCCACCCCTGCTGGTGCTGCACCGCGCGGTGCTGATCCGCCAGCTCGAGGAGCGGGCCAACACCGACGCGAAGACCGGCCTGCTGACCTCGTCGGCCTGGCGCGGGCGGGCGACCCGGTCGCTGCTGCGTGCCCGGCGCAGCCGGACCGCGGTGGCGGTGCTGATCCTCGACCTGGACCACTTCAAGACCGTCAACGACACCTACGGCCACCTGGCGGGTGACGAGGTGCTCAGCGCCGTGGCCAGCACGCTGCTCGGGGAGGTCCGGGACGGCGACCTGGTCGGCCGGTTCGGCGGGGAGGAGTTCGTGGTGCTGCTCTGCGGGCTGCCCGCGGCCGAGGCGGGCCGGGTCCAGTCGCACGCCGCGGCCGAGCGGATCCGGCGCACGGTGCGGACGCTGGCGGTGGCCGTCGGCGACCCGGAGGACCCGGTGGTGATCTCGGACCTGAGCGTGTCGGTCGGGGCGGCCCTGTCCGAGATCGACGGGCACACGATCGACGAGCTGATGCAGGTCGCGGACTACGCGCTCTACGCGGCCAAGCGTGGTGGCCGCAACCAGGTCCGGCTCGGCCGTCGCGAGGGGACGGCGGACCGGAACGTGGACGAGGGTTGAGGCGCGGCCGGGACGTGAGGCCGGAGGATCTGCCGGGGTGTGTGATGGTCCGGCCGGACGGTCGGCGGCGGCGCTGCTCCGTAGAGTGGGGGTCGGCCCATGGAGCGAGACGGCGCGGCCCGCGGCGCGGGCCGTGGCGGCCGGCGAGGAGGCAGTAGGTGTCTGACACGCGAGGCCCGGCGAACCGTCCACTGGCGGCGATCCGGCGACCGGCCGACCTGCGCGGTCTCGATCCCGCGCAGCTGGAGCACCTCGCGGCCGAGATCCGCGGCTTCCTGATCAAGGCGGTCTCCCGCACCGGCGGGCACCTCGGGCCGAACCTCGGCGTGGTGGAGCTGACGATCGCCCTGCACCGGGTCTTCGAGTCCCCGCGCGACACCCTGATCTGGGACACCGGCCACCAGGCCTACGTGCACAAGCTGCTCACCGGGCGGCACACCGGCTGGGACAGGCTGAAGAAGACCGGCGGCCTGTCCGGCTACCCGAGCCGCGCCGAGAGCGAGCACGACGTCGTCGAGTCGAGCCACGCGTCGTCGTCGCTGTCCTGGGCCGACGGGATCGCCCGCGCGCAGGCGCTGTCCGGGCGCGACCGGCACGTCGTCGCCGTGATCGGCGACGGGGCGCTGACCGGCGGCATGGCGTGGGAGGCGTTGAACAACATCGCGGCCGGGGCCGACCGCAACGTCGTGATCGTCGTCAACGACAACGGCCGTTCCTACTCCCCGACGATCGGCGGCCTGGCCGACCGGCTCGCGTCGCTGCGCCTGCAGCCCGGCTACGAGCGGGTGCTCGAGGCCGGGAAGCAGACGCTGCGCGGCACGCCCGTCGTCGGGCCCGCGCTCTACGCCGGGCTGCACGCGCTCAAGGCCGGGGTCAAGGACGCGGTCAGCCCGCAGGAGCTGTTCTCCGACCTGGGCCTGAAGTACTTCGGGCCGGTCGACGGGCACGACGTCGCCGCCATGGAGTCGGCGCTGCGCCGGGCCAAGCGCTTCGGCGGGCCGGTGATCGTGCACGCGGTGACCCGCAAGGGCAACGGCTACCCGCCGGCCGAGAACGACGAGGCCGAGCAGATGCACAGCCCGGCCGCGTTCGACCCGGAGACCGGCGCCCCGACCGGCAAGCCGAGCACCGGCTGGACCGACGTGTTCGCCCAGGAGATGGTCGAGCTCGGCAACCGGCGCGCGGACGTCGTCGCGATCACCGCGGCGATGCTCGGCCCGGTCGGGCTGGAGCCGTTCTCCCGCGCGCACCCGGACCGGGTGATCGACACCGGGATCGCCGAGCAGCACGCGCTGACCGCGGCGGCCGGGCTCTCGCGCGGCGGGATGCACCCGGTCGTCGCGCTGTACTCGACGTTCCTGAACCGGGCCTTCGACCAGCTGATGATGGACGTCGGCCTGCACCGCGAGGCGGTCACGCTCGTCCTGGACCGCTCCGGGGTGACCGGCAGCGACGGCCCGTCGCACAACGGGATGTGGGACCTGTCGATCCTCGGCGTGGTGCCCGGCATGCGGGTCGCCGCGCCGCGCGACGAGGCGACGCTGCGCGAGGAGCTGGCCGAGGCGGTCGCGGTCGACGACGGGCCGACCGCGCTGCGCTACCCGAAGGGCTCGGTGATCGGGTCGGTCCCGTCGCTGCGGCGGGTGGGCGGCGTGGACGTGCTGCACGAACCCTCGGACGGCCGGGCCTCGGTGCTGATGGTGTGTGTGGGCGCGTTCGGCGAGCTGGGTGTGGCCGCGGCGCAGCGGCTGGGGCAGCAGGGCGTCGACGTCACCGTCGTGGACCCCCGCTGGGTGCTGCCGGTGCCGCGCGCGCTGCACGACCTGGCCCGCGAGCACGACCTGGTGGTGACCGTGTCCGACTGCGGCACGCACGGCGGCTTCGGCTCCGCGCTGTCCGACGCGCTGCGCGGCGACGAGATCGACGTCCGGCAGCGCGACCTCGCGCTGCCCCAGTCCTACCTCGAGCACGGCAGCCGCGACGACGTGCTGGGCCGCATCGGGCTGACGGTGCAGGACGTCGCCCGCCGGGTCACCGAGTGGGCCGCGGCCGCCGCCCCCGGCGTCCCGGCAGCGGTGGGTGCCCGTGGTGGGAACCGCGCCGACACCCGCGTCGAGCACCCGGAACAGTCCCGCTGATGCGGGTCATCGTCGTGGAGGACGAGCACGCGATGGCCGACGCCGTGGCCCGCGGGCTGCGCCGGGACGGGATGGCCGTCGACGTCGCCTACGACGGCGACTCCGGGTCGGAGAAGCTCTCCTTCACCCGCTACGACGTCGCCGTGCTGGACCGGGACCTGCCGGGGCGCTCCGGCGACCAGCTGTGCGACGAGGTGCTCGCCACCGGCGGCACCACCCGGGTGCTGATGCTGACCGCGAGCGCGACCCTGGCCGACAAGGTCGAGGGCCTGTCCCGCGGTGCGGACGACTACCTGGCCAAGCCGTTCGACTTCCCGGAGCTGGTCGCGCGCGTCCGGGCCCTGGGCCGCCGCGCGACCCCGGCCGTCCCGCCGACCCTGGTGGCCGGCGACGTCCGGCTGGACCCGGCCCGGCGGACGGTGCACCGCGGGCCGGTCCCGGTGGAGCTGACCCGCAAGGAGTTCGGCGTGCTGGAGGTGCTGCTCGGCGCGGGCGGCGCGGTGATCAGCAGCGAGGAGCTGCTCGAGCGGGTGTGGGACGAGAACGCCGACCCGTTCACCACGACCGTGCGGGTCACCGTGATGACCCTGCGCAAGAAGCTGGGCGACCCCGGGGTGATCGAGACCGTGGTCGGGGCCGGCTACCGGGTACCGGACGCGGGCTGAGACCGGTGGGCCGGGACCGTGCCGGGGCGACCGGGCTGCGGCCCCGCCTGACGCTGCTGGCCACCGGGCTGGTCGCGCTGGTCAGCGGCCTGCTGCTGTGGCTGGGCCGGGTGCTGGTCGGCACCGTCGTCGCGACGACGACGGCGTTCCCCACCGACGGGACGGTGCGGGTCGGCGGGGTCGAGGTGCCGGCCGGGTCGGCCCGGGACGCGGTGGCCGCCGCCGCCCGCTCCGAGGTGCTGCGCGCCGGGCTGATCGCGTTCCCGCTGGTGGTTCTCGCGGCCGCGCTGGTGTCCTGGATGCTGATCGGGCGCGTCCTGGCGCCGCTGCACCAGGTGATCGCGGCGTCGCGCCGGCTCTCGGCGTCGTCGTTGGACGAGCGGGTGGCGCTGCGCGGGGCACGCGGCGAGGTCGCGGAGCTGGCCGCCGGGTTCGACGCGATGCTGGACCGCCTGCAGGCCGCGTTCGACGCGCAGCGCCGGTTCGTGGCCAACGCCGGGCACGAGCTGCGCACCCCGCTGGCCGTGCTGCGCACCGAGATCGACGTGACGTTGCAGGACCCGGACGCCGACGTGGCCGAGCTGCGCCGGATGGGCGAGGTCGTCCGCGACGCCGGACGGCGCTGCGACGAGCTGGTGGCCGGGTTGCTGCTGCTGGCCCGGACCGAGGCCGGCGGTCCGCTGGGACCCTCCGACCTCACGCCGGTGAACCTGGCCGAGCTGCTCGTCTCCGAGCTCGACGCGGTGTCCGGGGCCGCCGCGGAGCACGGCCTGTCGGTGCGCGCCGACCCGGTGCCGGCCCGCACCCGCGGCGACGAGGTGCTGCTGCGCCGGCTCGTCGCGAACCTGGTGGAGAACGCGGTCCGGCACAACCGCGACGGCGGCTGGATCGAGGCCTCGACGACCACCCGCGCCGGGGGAGACGCGGACGTCGTCGAGCTGCTGGTGTCCTCGACCGGTCCGGAGCTGGCCGCCGATCAGATCGCGGAGCTGTTCGAGCCGTTCCGCCGGGGCCCGGTGGCCCGCACCGGGCGGACCCGCGGGTCCGGGCTGGGCCTGTCGATCGTGCGGGCGGTGGCCGCGGCGCACGCGGCGACCGTGCACGCCGTCCCGGTCGCGGGCGGTGGGCTCGAGGTGCGGGTGCGGTTCAGCTCGGCCGTGCCGGGCCCGAACCCGGGACCGGGCCGGGATCCGGGGCCGAGTCCGGCGTCGCCGCCAGTGCCCGCTCCAGGACCGGGCTGAGCAGCTCGGCCTGCCACGGGCGGGCGCCGCCGCCGGTCAACGCGCCGGGCACGTCGCCGTCGGACGGCGGGGTCCAGCAGATCCGCCGCATCAGGTCCGGCTGCAGCAGGTTCTCGGCCGGGACGCCCAACTGCTCGGAGACGGCGGCGATCCCGGCCCGCGCCGCGGACAGCCGGGCCGCGGCGCCCGGGTCGCGGTCGGCCCAGCGCGCGACCGGCGGCGGGCCGTCGGTCGCGGCGGTGGCGCGCGGGAGCTCCTCGGCGGGCAGCGCGGCGGCCGCGGCCAGCGCGTCGAACCAGTAGCGGCCCAGCCGGCGCTGCGAACGCCCGCGGAAGACCGCCAGCTCGGCGAGTGCCTCGACCGAGTCCGGGTTGCGGACCGCGGCGTCCACGATGGCGGCGTCGGGCAGCACCCGACCGGGGGCGATGTCGCGCTCGGCGGCGAGCCGGTCGCGGGCCTGCCACAACGCGCGCACCCCGGCCAGCGGACGGGGCTTGCGGACCTTGTGGATTCCGGACGTCCGGCGCCAGGGCTCGGCCCGCGGTGCGGGCGGCGGCGCGGTGCGGACGGCCTCGAACTCCTGGTACGCCCACTCGATCTTGCCCTGCTCCGTGAGCAGCCCGGTCAGGACGTCTCTCAGCTCGACCAGCACCTCGACGTCGAGCGCGGCGTAGACCAGCCAGTCCTCCGGCAGCGGGCGGCGCGACCAGTCGGCGGCGCCGTGGCCCTTCTCCAGCGCGAGCCCGAGCAGGTTCTCCACCATCGGGCCCAGCCCCACCCGGGGCAGGCCGGCCAGGCGTCCGGCGAGCTCGGTGTCGAACAGCGACGCGGGCCGCAGCCCGATCTCGTCGAGGCAGGCCAGGTCCTGGGACGCGGCGTGCAGCACCCACTCCGGCCCGTCGAGGGCCCGGGCCAGCGGGTCGAGCGCGGCCGGGTCCAGGTCGGGGCGCAACGGGATCGGGTCGACGAGCGCGGTGCCGGACCCCTCGCGTCGCAGCTGCACCAGGTAGGCGCGTTGCGAGTAGCGGAAGCCCGAGGCCCGCTCGGCGTCCACGGCGACCGGGCCGGAGCCGGCCGCGAA
>NZ_JADQDD010000480.1 GCF_019263595.1 Pseudonocardia sp. KRD291
AACGAGATGTGCACGTGGTCGTTGTGGTTGGCGGTGTCGCCGCCACGGTCCTCCATGGACTCCCAGCCGTCGCCGGAGTTCATCCGCTGCTCCCAGATCACGTACTTCACGCCGAGCTCGTCGGCGTTGGCCAGGGCGCACTCGGCGATCCGGTCGCCGGTCTCGCCGCGGACCATCAGGTCCAGGGCGTGCCCGGTCGGGTGGTCGGAGGCGTTGCCGCGCTCGCCGACACCGAGCAGATCGGGCTGGTCGTAGGCGCAGCCGAGGAACTCGGCGGCCTCGGCGACCCAGCTCTGCACGTCGCCCAGGCCGCCGGTGTCGAGGTCGCAGGACGCGCTGCTCGGGCCGCCGCCGCCGGGGGCGGGCGGCGCGTCCCCGTTCCCGTCCCCGTTCCCGCCGTCGTCCCCGCGGTCGTCACCGCCGCCGCCCGCCGGGCGGGCGGCGACGTCGCGGGCGGCCTGCTCGATCCGGGCGCGTTCGGCGGTGACGGCCTGTCCGGCGCCACCGGCGGCCTCCAGCAGTCCGGAGGCCTTCACGAGCTCGTCCGCGCCGGCCAGTACCGGGCCCGACCGCGGGGCGGACTCCGAGGACGTGGCGGCCGCTGCGGCGGACGAGTTCTCCGCGGCGAGGCGGAACGCCCCGGTGGACTCCGCGGTGGCGTCGTCGAGGTCGTCGAGGCCGACGGCCGGGGTGACGACGGCGAGGGCGCCACTCGCCACGGCGGCCGCGGTGGCGACGTTGCGCAGGCCGTCGGGCCGCAGCCGTCGCGCGAGGGCACTGCGTCGATGTCGGGACACGGGCGTATCTCCTCCATCACGCGACTCGGGCGGGCGTGCGGGGGAGCGTGGGATCTGGGGAGAATCCCTGCCCGTCGGGGGAGCCGAGCCGTGCGATTCGTACCCGACGGTAGCCGATCGTGCCGAGATGTCCGGATAGCGGCTCGCCTGCGAGGTGATCGGATCGTTATCTGCGACGAGTGGCGGCCGGGACCGACCGCTTCCGCACCGCCCGTCGCGGTGCGAAGCTGACGCCGGCCGGCCGAGGGCGTCCGGCCGGGGGGAGTACGGCGATGACGCACGGTGGTCGCGCGGTCGAGCGCGCCGAACACGTCTCCGACCCGCGCCAGCTGCGCCGGGTCTCGGTCGCGAGCGCGATCGGCACGACGATCGAGTGGTACGACTACTTCATCTTCTCCACGGCCGCCGCGCTCGTGTTCAACAGCCAGTTCTTCTCCACGCTGTCGCCGGCGTCGGGCACGCTCGCGGCGTTCGCCACGCTCGGCGTCGGGTTCGTGGCCCGGCCGGTCGGCGGCGTGATCTGGGGCTACTTCGGGGACCGGATCGGGCGCAAGGCGATGCTGGTGACGTCGCTGATGCTGATGGGCGTCGCGACGGTCGGGGTCGGCCTGCTGCCGACGTTCGCGCAGGTCGGGGTCCTGGCGCCGATCCTGCTGGTGCTGATGCGCCTGCTGCAGGGGGTGAGCGCGGGCGGCGAGTGGGGCGGCGCGGCGTTGATGGCCGTCGAGCACGCCCCTCCCGGCAGGCGCGGGCGCTACGGCTCGTTCGCCCAGATCGGCGTGCCGGCCGGGCTGATCCTGGCCCAGATCGTGTTCTTCGCGGTGAGCAACCTGACCACCGCCGAGCAGTTCCAGTCCTGGGGCTGGCGGATCCCGTTCCTGCTCTCGATCGTGCTGGTGGTGGTCGGTCTGGTGATCCGGCTGCGGATCGAGGAGAGCCCGGTGTTCACGGCGCTGCGCACGGAGGCGGCGCGCAGCGGCAGCCCGGTCGCCGAGGTGTTCCGGCACCGCCCCCGTGAGCTCGCGCTGGCCTCGATCAGCTTCATCGCCAACACCGCGATCGGCTACGTGTTCCTGGCCTACCTGCTCTCCTACGGCACGTCGGTGCTGAAGGTGAACCGGAACCTGATGATCGCGATCGTGATCATCGGCAGTGTGAGCTGGCTGGTCAGCATCGTGGCGTCGGCGATCTGGTCGGACCGGGTCGGGCGCAAGCCCGTCTACCTGGCCGGGTCGATCCTGCTGGTGGTGTGGCCGGTGCCGTTCTTCCTGCTGCTCGACACCCGGAACACGGCCCTGATGATCGTCTCGGTGATCGTGCTGACGATCGGCCTCGGCCTGTCCTACGGGCCGCAGTCGGCCCTGTTCGCGGAGATGTTCGAGCCCCGGTTCCGCTACAGCGGGGCCTCGTTCTCCTACGCCGTGGGCGCGGTGCTCGGCGGCGGGTTCGCCCCGCTGATCGCCGCCGCGCTGCAGGCCCGGACGGGGACGTCGCTGGCCGTCTCCGGGTACATGGTGCTGGTCGCGGTGATCAGCCT
>NZ_JADQDD010000481.1 GCF_019263595.1 Pseudonocardia sp. KRD291
AGCAGCACGATCTGCCCGACGCCGAGCAGCCCGCCCGCGCCCGAGGTCTGCTCCGGGGTGAACACGTAGCGGAAGAGCATGAGCATCAGCAGCGTGTTGATGCCGAACGCCAGCCGGTGCGCGACCAGCCCGAGGAACGGCGCCGCCACGGCCGGCGTCGAGGCGGTCGCGCGTGCCCCGGCCAGCAGGCCCCCGGCGACGTCCCGCAGCAACCCCCGTGCGCGGATGTCGTCGCCCTGACGACGATCTCCACCCACCGAGGGGTCGACGGGGTCGGGGCCCAGTGCCGCGCGCGCGAAGCCGATCGCCAGCGCCGCGGCCAGCAGCGACCCGGTCGCGGCCATCAGCGTGGTCAGCGCCGACCCGGCGTCGTCCGGCCCGAACAGGGCCCGGAACCCGACCGCACTCGCCGCGCCCAGCGCCGAGACCGCCGCCCCGACCGTCACCGACAGGGTGTTCGCCGGGACCAGCTGCGACCGGTCGTCGACGACGTGCGGCAGGGCCGCGGACAGCCCGGAGAGCACGAAGCGGTTCACCCCGGTCACGGCCAGGGCCAGCACGAACAGGACGGGCCCGGCGAGCCCGGCGGCCAGTGCTGCAGCCACGCACACGACCAGCAGGGCCCGCAGCACGCTGGCCCCGGCCAGTACCCGGCGCCGGTCCCAGCGGTCCAGGAGCGCACCGGCGAACGGCCCGAGCAGCGAGTACGGCAGCAGCATCACGGCCAGCCCGGACGCGATCAGCAGCGGGTCCGCCTCGCGCTCCGGGTTGAACAGCACGGCGCCGCCGAGCGCGGCCTGGAACAGCCCGTCGGCCCACTGCGCGGAGAGCCGGACGGCCAGCAGCCGGGCGAACGGGGGCGAGCGCAGCAGGTGGGCGAACCCGGCCCACCGCCGTCCGGGGTCGCTGCCGTGGCGTGTCTCTGCGACGTCCGGATCGGCGGGGGTACTACGCACGGGTGGTGAGCCTACGTCGCCGGGGCGAGTGCAACGATGGGCTCGTGCGGCCTCATCGCGCCGGCCCCGGCGCCCCTCCTCCGGTGATGCCGGGCTCGCTGCTCGTGTCCGCGCCGAGCCTCGCCGACCCGAGCTTCGTACGGACGATCGTCTACATGATCGAGCACCGCCCGCAGGGCAGCCTCGGCGTGGTGCTGAACCGGCCCGGCCCGGCCGAGGTCCGCGAGGTGCTCCCGGCATGGGGCCCGCTGGCCTCGGACCCGGGTTCGCTGTTCGTCGGCGGCCCCGTCGACAACGGGACCGCGCTCTGCCTGGCGGCGCTGCGCACCGGACAGAGCGCCCGCGACGTCCGCGGGCTGACGTCGGTGCGCGACCCCGTCCAGCTCGTCGACCTCGACGCCGACCCGGCGCCGTTGGCGCCCCGGCTCCGCGGCCTGCGGGTGTTCGCCGGCTACTCCGGCTGGGACGCCGGGCAGCTGGCCGGCGAGATCTCGCGCGGGGACTGGTTTGTCGTCCCGGGGCTGCCCGACGACGTGCTCGGGCCGGTCCACGACGGGCACTGGGAGCGTGTGCTGCGCCGTCAAGGCCTTCCGCTGGCGCTACTGGCCACGTTCCCACTGGACCCGGCGCGCAACTGAGCCGAGCTCTCCCTCGGTGGCGCGGGTACGGTCGCGACCGGTAGGTCCGGCGGAGGGTCGACGGAGGTCACGCGCATGTTCGGTCGACGTCCGGCCCGCGAGGAGCCCGGCCCCGGCCGTGAGTCGGTCTGGGACTACCCGCGCCCGCCGCGGGCCGAGCGGATGCACCGCCGGGCGGTGCTGCGCCACGCGGGCGCCGTCGTCGCGTCGTCGGACGACCTGGTGCGGGTGCTGGAGACCAGCCATCCGCCGACCTACTACCTGCCGCGCAGCGCGTTCACCGACGGGATGCTGGCGGCCGTCGAGCGCCGGACGTTCTGCGAGTGGAAGGGCGTCGCGCACTACGTCGACATCTCGGTGCCCGGCGCGGAGCCGCTGCGCTCGGTGGGCGCGCGCGGCTGCCGCGCAACCGGTTCGCCGGGGTCCGTACCCGGTCGAGCCTGCGCAGCGGTCCGGCGTTCGTGGTCGCGAACAAGGTCGCGGCGCCGCTTCTGGGCGCCGCCGGAGCGGTCGGGCTCGTCGGGGGTGCGGTCGTGCTCAGCGGCCCGCCGGTCGTCCTGGCCTGGATCGTCACCGGGGTGTCGGTGATCGCGCTGCTCGTGCTGTCCGGACTCGGCGGGGCGCTCGGCGACCGGGCCGCCGCGGCACTGGTCGCGGAGATGCCGGCCCCGGAGACGTGTGGCGGCGCGTGCACCGGCTGCGACCTGGTCGCCGGATGCCGCCCGGACGTCG
>NZ_JADQDD010000482.1 GCF_019263595.1 Pseudonocardia sp. KRD291
GCCGTGCGCTGCTGCTCGCCGCCCTGTCCGGCGGCGACTGCACCGTCGACGGCGTCCCGGCCAGCCGCGACACCGCGCTGATGACCGGTGCGTTGGCGGCTCTGGGGGTCCCGGTCGAGACGAACGCCGAGCGGGTCCGGATCGGCGCGCACGACGGGTTCCGCGGCGGCGGCGACGGTGCTCCGGCCGAGGTCGACTGTGGGCTGGCCGGCACCGTCATGCGGTTCGTGCCGCCGGCGGCGGCGCTGGCCACCGGCACCGTCCGCTTCGACGGCGACCCGCACGCGCGGCAGCGGCCGATGGCCACCGTGCTCGGCGCACTGCGCGACCTCGGCGTCGCCGTCACCCGCGAGGGCGACCGCGACGCGCTGCCGTTCCTGCTCGACGGCACCGGTTCGGTGCGCGGCGGGACGGTGACGATCGACGCGTCGGCGTCGTCGCAGTTCGTCTCCGGGCTGCTGCTGTCCGGGGCCGGCTACGACGAGGGCGTCACCGTGCGCCACGACGGCAGGCCGGTCCCGTCGCAGCCGCACATCGACATGACCGTCGCGATGCTGCGCGCCGCGGGCGTCGTCGTGGAGGACCGCAGCACCGGCGCCGGACCGGACCTCTGGCGGGTGCACCCCGGGCCGGTCGCGGTGCGGGACTGGACGATCGAGCCGGACCTGTCCAACGCCGCGGTGTTCCTGGCCGCGGCCGCCGCGACCGGGGGGACGGTGACCGTCAGCGGCTGGCCGCAGGAGACCACCCAGCCCGGTACCGAGATCCTGCCGGTGCTCGCGCAGTTCGGCGCGCGCGTCGAGACCGGGCCCGCAGGGGTCACGGTGACCGGGCCGGATGACCTCGAGGGCGTCGATGTCGACCTGCACGATGCCAGCGAGCTCGCCCCCACCGTGGCCGCGCTGGCCGCTCTGGCCCGCGGCACCTCCCGGATCCGCGGCATCGCGCACATCCGGGGCCACGAGACCGACCGGATCGCGGCCCTGGCCAGCGAGATCACCGAGCTGGGCGGGTCGGTGACCGAGACAGAGGACGGTCTGGAGATCGTCCCGACGACGCTGGCCGGGCGTCCGGACCGGGCGTGGCGCGCCTACGCCGACCACCGGATGGCCACCGCGGGCGCGATCGTCGGGCTGCGGGTGCCGGGCGTCGTCGTCGACGACATCGGCTGCACGGACAAGACCATCCCGGACTTCCCGGGGCGCTGGGCCGCCCTGCTCGCCCGATGAGCCCACGCGCATGAGTGGGCCGCGACGATGAGTGGCAGGGCGCGCGAGTACGACGAGACCGACGTCCGGGTGCGACCCGGGCGGCGCGGCAGCCGCCCGCGCAGCAAGCGCCGCCCCGACCACGCCGACGCCTCGATGGCCATGGTCACCGCCGTCGACCGGGGCCGCTGGACCTGCGCACCGGACGCCGACCCGTCGAAGCCGCCGGTCACCGCGATGCGGGCCCGGGAGCTGGGCCGCACCCCGATCGTCGTCGGGGACCGGGTGGACGTGGTCGGTGACCTGACCGGCGAGACGGACACCCTCGCCCGGATCGTGCGGGTCACCGAGCGGCGCACCCTGCTGCGCCGCACCGCCGACGACACCGACGCCTACGAGCGGGTGATCGTCGCCAACGCCGACCGGCTGATCATCGTGACGGCGGTCGCCGACCCGGTGCCGCGATCCGGGTTCGTCGACCGCTGCCTGGTCGCCGCCTACGCGGGCGGGCTCACCCCGGTGCTGTGCCTGACCAAGTCCGACCTGGCCGACCCGGCACCGTTCGCCGCGCAGTACGCCGACCTCGACCTTCCGGTGGTCATCACCGGGCGGGACCGCCCCGAAGAGGGCCTCGCAGCGCTCGGGGCGGAGATGTCGGGACGGGTGTGCGCGCTGGTCGGGCACTCCGGCGTGGGCAAGTCGACGCTGGTGAACGCGCTGGTCCCGGAGGCCGACCAGAGCACCGGGCGGGTGTCGGGGGTCGGCAAGGGACGCCACACCACGACCGGGGCGATCGCGCTGCCGCTGGCCGACGGGTGGGTCGTCGACACCCCGGGCGTCCGCTCGTTCGGGCTCGCCCACGTGGGACCCGACGACGTCGTCGCCGCATTCGGCGATCTCGCGACGGCGATCGAGGACTGCCCGCGCGGATGCGGGCACCTCGGCCCGCCCGCCGACCCTGAGTGCGCACTGGACGACCTGGTCTCGGCCGGTGCACTGGCACCCGGCAGACTCGGAGCACTGCGCCGGATCCTGGTGGCGCTCAGCTGATCTGCCGTGGCGGGCGGGTCGGACCCGGTCGGTGGGGAGGACGGACGTGCCAGCTC
>NZ_JADQDD010000483.1 GCF_019263595.1 Pseudonocardia sp. KRD291
CGTGCGCCCACGGCCCGGCCACCAGCCGGTGCCGCGGGTCCTCGGCGAGCGCCGTGGCCAGGGCGAACATCGTCGGGGCCATGAAGTCCCGGTAGGACGCGACCTGCAGCAGCGGGACCCGCACCCGCGCCGGGTCGGCGGCCACGGTGGGCCGGTCCCAGTACGGGTCGCCCGGCTCGTGGCCCAGCCAGTCCGCCCAGAACGGCGCGACCCGCGGGTCGGACAGCACGTCGACACCGGTCAGCGGCAGCGTCGCGACCGTCGTGGCGGGCGCGGACAGCGCGGCCACGATCCGCCCGGTCAGCTCCGCCCTCTCCGCGTCGTCGACGTCGAGGCGCTGCACGGCGTGCAGGGACTGGGCGAGCGCGTAGAGCGTCAGGAACCCGAGCTCGAGGGTGCCGCCCGGGCGCACCGTCGGCGCCAGGTCGGCGGCGCCGATCATGGTCAGCGCGGCGCGCAGGTGCGGCGGCCCGGCCGCGACCGCCTGATAAGCCGAGATCGCGTGGTACGACGAGCCGTAGACGCCCACCGCGCCGTCGCTCCACGGCTGCGCCGCGGCCCACTCGACGGCGTCGTAGCCGTCGTCGTGCTCCTGGTGGGCGAAGTCCAGCTCGCCGCCGGAGCCGAACCGCCCGCGCACGTCCTGCACCACCACGGCGAAGCCCTGTCGCGCCAGCCACAGCGGGTCCGCGACGATCGCCGAGACCAGCGTCGGGTCGGTGCGGTCGTAGGGGGTCCGGTGCAGCAGCGTCGGCCAGCGCCCGTCACCGGCGGGGCGGTAGACGTCGGCGACGAGCGTGACGCCGTCGCGGGTGGTCATCTCGACGGCGTTGTCGATCGTGGGACCGTGGTGCACCCGCCCGACCCTAGGCGCGATCGCCGGTGGCAGGCTGCGCGTGTGGAACGCGAGGTCGAGGTCGAGCCGGGGGTGCACCTGTGGGTGCAGGACCTGCCCGCGACGCCGTGGCCGACCGACACCGGGCCGGCCGGCGAGCCGGTGCTGCTGGTGATGGGCGCCGACGACGCGGGGCCGACCTGGCCGGACGCGCTGGTGGACCGGCTGCGCACCCGGCACCGGGTGATCCGCTACGACCACCGCGACACCGGCCGCTCCACCCACGCGTTCGAGGAGCACCCCTACGGCCTGGTGGACTTGGCCGCCGACGCGGTCACCGTGCTCGACGCCTGCGGTGTCGCGCGGGCGCACGCGGTCGGGATGGCGATGGGCGGCAGCCTGGTGCAGCTGCTGCTGCTCGACCACCCGCAGCGCCTGGCCGGCGCGGCCCTGCTGTGCACCACCGCCCTGGAGGGCACCACCGCACCGGAGGGCACCGACGACCCGCCGCTGCCCGGCCCGTCCCTCGACGTGCTGCGGATGTGGCAGGAGATGACCGACCCCCGCGACGAGCGCGGCGAGCTGGCCTGGCGGGTGGAGTACCGGCGGCGCCTCAACGGCGGCGGCGTGCCGTTCGACGGCCTGGAGTTCCGTGCCCTGGAGCAGCGGCTGATCGCCCACGCCGGCCGCTCGGACGCGGTGGCCGTGCACGCCCAGGCCGACCCGGACGGCCTCGACCGCGGCGGCGAGCTCTCGTCGGTCACCGTGCCGACCCTGGTCGTCGAGGCGCCCGAGGACCCCGTGTACCCGCCCCCGCACGCGGCGCACCTGGCCGAGCGGATCGGCCCGGCCGCGCGGCTCGTCCGGGTCCCGGGGATGGGCCACGCGCTGCCCTCGTCGGTGGTCGTGCCGCTGGCCGAGGTCCTGCTCGCGCACGCGGCCTCCGCCGAGGGCGCCCTGCGCGGCTGACCCGTCACCTGACGCGCCGTCAGAACGGCGGCGGGTCCTCGCCGTGGTCGGTGTCGAGGTCGTCGGTGTCGGCGGGGCTGGTGGCCGGGCCCTGGTCGGCTATGCCTGTGGTGGGGAGCGGGTCGGTGAAGGGCCGGTAGTCGTAGGGGTCGCTGGTGTAGCGCAGGCCGGTGGGGGTGATCCAGGTCAGGCGTCCGTCGGGGTGGGTCAGGACGTGCCAGTTCTGGTGTTCTTTGAGTAGGTGGTGGGTGGGGCAGTAGCCGTTGAGGTTGGCGTCCATGGTGTGTCCGTCGTCGCTGAAGCGGTGGTGGTGGTCGAGTTCGCGGACCCGTCTGGTGCAGGTGGGGAAGCGGCAGTACTGGTCGCGGGCGTCGACGAAGTCGGCGAGTGCTGGGGGTGGCCGGTAGGTGGTGCGGCCGTGGTCGAGCAGTGCGCCGGAGAGGGGGTCGGTGACGAGGCGTTT
>NZ_JADQDD010000484.1 GCF_019263595.1 Pseudonocardia sp. KRD291
CAGAACGAGTCCGTTCGCGGACGACCTGCTGGCCGGGAAACGGACCCTGATCACCGGCGGGGCCGGACGGGGCCGGGCCGTGGCGTCGCAGGCCGCCTGGTCGGCCACGGCGCCGAGGTACATCTCTGGACCGCAGGCTCGGGGTCCTCGAGACGCGGCGACGGGCGAGCCCTGGGACACCCACGGGCCGCTCACCGGGGTCGTGAACAGCTCGGCGGGAGCGACCCAGGCGGGAGACCAGCAAGGCCGCGAGCGCGGCCACCCAAGGCCTAGCGTTCCTGACACCCGGTAGGTCGGCCCGGTCGTGGCGGACCTCCCGGATCAGCCGAACTTCGGTGGGCGCTTCTCCAGGAACGCGGTGATGCCCTCGCGGGCCTCCCCGGACTCGAAGAGCTCCTGAATGTTGTCGATCTCGAACTGCCTGCCCTCCGCGAGCGGCAGGTCGAATGCGGCGTCGACGCTGCGGACGACCGCGGCCGCCGCCGGGATCGAGACCGCGGCCAGCTCACCGGCCAGCGCGAGGGCCGCCTCGCGCGCCCCTCCGGCATCGGCGAGACGATCGACCAGACCGATCGCGTGTGCCTCCGCGGCAGGCACCTTGCGTCCGGTCGTCATGATCTCGATCGCCCGGCCGCGGCCGACGAGCCGCGGCAGACGCTGGGTCCCGGCCGCGCCCGGGATCAGCCCGAGCTTCACCTCCGGCAGTCCGAAGGCCGCGTCGGCGCCGGAGACGCGCAACGTCGCGGCCATTGCGAGCTCGAGCCCGCCGCCGAGGGCGACGCCCTCGATGGCGGCGATGCTCAGGAAGTCGGCCTCGGCCAGGCGCTCCGTCGCGCCCCGGAGCGTGTCGCCGTAGGTCCGGAACGACGCGGCGTCGACCGTGCCCATGTGCTTGATGTCGGCGCCCGCGACGAAGAAGCCGGGAATCGCCGACGTCAGCACCAGGACCTTCGTCCGGCGCCGCTCCGCCTCGTCGATCAGCGCGTCGAGCCCCTCCAGGATCGGCGGTCCGAGCGCGTTCGCCGGCCTGCTGAACATCGTCGCGACGAGCACGCCATCGGCGGCGTCGGTCCAGCTCACCACATCGGTCACGGGTAGTTCCTCTCGTTCAGGCACGTCGCGGGAATCCCTCGAAGTCCGGTGCTCGTCCGGAGTTGTAGGCCTCCCGGCCCTCCTGCGCCTCCTCGGTGGCGCAGAAGAGCAGGTTGGCGTCGTGGGCGACCGTGTTGACCAGTCCCATCTGCAGAGCCTCGTCGGCGTCGTACTGCTCGTAGAGCAGCCAGAACTCCTTCGTCCGTTTCTGACCCACCTGCTGGGCGAGCAGCCCGGCACCGAACCCGCCGTCGAAGGAACCGACCTTGGGCCCGACCTGTCTGAGCCGCGCGTTGTCCGCGGCGATCGTCACGTCGCAGACGAGGCAGGACGTGCTCGCCGCCGATCGCGTAACCGGCCACGATCGCGACGACCGGCTTCGGGAGGCGCCGGATCTGCACCTGGAGGTCGGTCACGTGGAACCTGCCGACGACTCCCGCTCATGCCCCCGCTCATGCCCCCGCTCATGCCATCGTCAGGCCACCGCTGACGGACAGCGTCTGGCCGGTGATGTAGCCGGCGGCGTCGGAGGCGAAGAACGCGACGGCGGCCGCGATGTCGTCGGGCAGGGCGAGCCGCTTCATCGGGACGGCACGGGTCATCCCGTCGAGCACCTTGCTCGAGTCCTGGCCGGAGTTGTCGGCGAGCTTCCGCAGCGCAGGCGTGTCGGTCGGGCCCGGGCAGACGGTGTTCGCGGTGACGCCCTTGGTCGCCACCTCGCGGGCGAGGGTTTTGGTGAACGCGATCGTCCCTCCCTTGGCCCCCGAGTAGACGGCCTCCAGCGAGGACCCGACGCGCCCGGCGTCCGACCCGACGTTGACGATGCGCCCGAACCCGCGCTCGATCATGCCGGGAACCACGGAGTGGCAGACCCGGAGCATGCCCTTGAAGTTGATGTCGAGGATGCGGTCCCAGAAGTCCTCGGAGGTGTCGACGAACTTCATGAAGTCGTCCCAGCCGGCGTTGTTCACGGCGATCTCGATCGGGCCCAGCTCGTCGGTGACGGTCTTGACCGCCGCGGCCACGGAGCCGGTGTCGGTGACGTCGGTCTGCACCGCCATGGCGGTGCCGCCGGCATCGGTGATCGCCGACACGGTCTCCTGGGCGGCCTCGGCGTTCAGGTCGGCGACGGCGACGTGGAAGCCGTGCGCACCGAGGGTGGTGGCGATGCC
>NZ_JADQDD010000485.1 GCF_019263595.1 Pseudonocardia sp. KRD291
CGAGGACGCGGTGGCCTGCGGCAACATCGGCTACCCGGTGGTCTCCGCGGTCGCCGCCGGGCACGCGGTGCTGGCCGTGGAGCTGTCCAGCTTCCAGCTGCACTGGTCACCGTCGGTCCGCCCGGCCGCCGGGGTGGTGCTCAACGTCGCCGAGGACCACCTGGACTGGCACGGCGGGATGGACGGCTACGCCGCGGCCAAGGCCCGCGCGCTGCTCGGCGACGTCGCCGTGGCCGGGGTGGACGACCCGGTGGCGCGCGGCCTGCTCGCCGCCGCCCCCGCCGCGCGACGGGTCGGGGTGACCCTCGCCGAACCCGGCCCGGACCAGCTCGGGGTGCGGGACGGGATGCTCGTCGACCGGGCGTTCGGCGGCGGGGAGCTGCTCCCGGCCGACGCGGTCGTCCCGGCCGGCCCGCCCGGGATCACCGACGCCCTCGCCGCGTCCGCGCTGGCCCGCGCGCACGGTGTGCCGGTCGTCGCGGTCCGGACCGCGCTCGCCGGCTTCACCCCCGGCCCGCACCGCAGCGCACCGGTCGGGCGGGTCGGCGGCGTCACGTTCGTCGACGACTCCAAGGCCACCAACCCGCACGCCGCGGACGCCGCGCTGGCCGCCGCCGGGGCCCGCGCGCCCGGCGCCCGCGCCGTGTGGATCGTCGGCGGGCTGCTCAAGGGGGTCTCCGCGGACACCCTCGGCGAGCTCGCCCGGCGGCACGCCGGGCACCTGGCCGGCGCGGTCGTGATCGGCACCGACCGCGCTCCGATCGTCGAGGCCCTGGCGCGACACGCGCCGGATCTCCCCGTTCGGGAGGTCGCGGCGGGTAACCATGAGGGAATGCAGACGCCGGGGAACCCGATGCCCGAGGCCGTGCGCCGTGCCGCCGAGCTCGCCGGGCCCGGCGACGTGGTGCTGCTGGCCCCGGCCGCGGCGTCGATGGACCAGTTCCGCGACTACGCCCACCGCGGCGACGCGTTCGCCGGCGCGGTCCGGGAGCTGACCGCCGCGCCCACGCCGCCGGGCACGAGCCGGACCGAGGGAGCGCACCGGTGAGCCGGCCGGCGGGGGAGCGGGACGGCCTGTCGATCCAGGGCGTCGCCGCCTCGGTGGGCAGCGGCACCCAGGGCGCGGTGCGCCGGCTGCGCAAGTGGCTGCGCCGTCCGCTGACCTCGCTGCACCTGGTGCTCGGCGTGTTCGGGCTGCTGACCCTGTTCGGCCTGGTCATGGTCCTCTCCGCGTCCTCGGTGGAGGCGCTGGCCGACGGCGGGTCGTCGTACTCGGTGTTCACCAAGCAGCTGATGTTCTGCGGGGTCGGGCTGGTGCTGTTCTACGCCGGGGTGCGGATCCCGCCGCGGGTGCTGCGGGCGATGGCCCCGTTCCTGCTGCTGGCCGGCATCATCGCGCTGGTCGCGGTGCTGATCCCGGGCATCGGCGCGGTGCGCGGCGGGTCCCGGGCGTGGTTCGCGTTCGGCCCGGTGTCGCTGCAGCCCTCGGAGGCGGTCAAGGTCGCGCTGACGCTGTGGGGCGCACACGTGCTCGTCGCCCGCCGCGCCGTGATGCACCGCTGGAAGCACGCGCTGAACCCGGTCGTCCCGGTCACCCTGCTGATCTTCACGCTGCTCGTGCTGCAGCCCGACCTGGGTATGACGATCTCGGTCGGCATCGTCATGATCGCGATGCTGTACTTCGGCGGCGCCCCGATGAAGCTGCTCGCGGCGCTGGCCGGCGGGGGACTGCTGGGCGCGGTGATCCTCGGCCTGACCGCGGGCTACCGGGCGAGCCGGATCTCGGCGTTCCTGGCCCCGAACACCGCCGACCCGCTGGGCCCGGCCTACCAGGCGACCCAGGCGCTCTACTCGCTGGCCGACGGCGGGCTGTTCGGCGTCGGGCTCGGGCAGGGACGGGCCAAGTGGGACTACCTGCCCAACGCCCACAACGACTTCATCTTCGCCATCATCGGCGAGGAGTTCGGCCTGGTCGGCGCGTTCGCCGTGCTGGGGCTGTTCGCGACGCTGGCCTACACCGGCATGCGGATCGCCGCGCGCAGCGCCGACCCGTGGCTGCGGATCGTCGTGGCCACCTCGACGGCCTGGCTCGTGGTCCAGGCGTCGATCAACATCGGGTACGTGGTGGGTCTACTGCCGGTCACCGGCCTGCAGCTGCCCCTGATCTCGTCCGGAGGCACCTCACTGGTGGTGACCATGTTCGTGTTCGGTCTGATGACCAACGCCGCTCGGCACGAGCCGGAGGCGGTGGCCGCCCT
>NZ_JADQDD010000486.1 GCF_019263595.1 Pseudonocardia sp. KRD291
AAGGTCGGCTCGCCGTACCGCTGGGGCGCGACCGGCCCGAACTCGTTCGACTGCTCCGGCCTGGTGAACTGGGCCTTCGAGCAGGAGGGCGTCGACCTGCCGCGGACCAGCCGCGCGCTGGCCTCGGCCGGCAGCCCCGTTTCGAAGTCGGCCCTCAGGCCCGGGGACCTCGTGACGTTCTACAAGCCGGTCAGCCACGTCGGCATCTACGTCGGAGACGGGCAGATCGTGCACGCCAGCACCAGCGGCAGCCCGGTGAAGGTCTCCGACATGGACCGGATGCCGTTCAACTCGGCGCGCCGGATCTAGGCGACCGCCCACACGAGCCGAGCACCCGGGAGCCCTCGGCGCGCGAACGCGCCGGGGGCTCCCGTCGTTACGTAAGGTCGCCGGGATGAGCGCTCCGCACCGTCCACTCGCCCTCGTCACCGGTGCCTCGCAGGGCATCGGCGCCGCCGTCGCCCGCCTGCTCGCGCCGCGCTACGACCTGCTGCTCGGCGGTCGCGACACGGCCCGGCTCGAGGCCGTGGCGTCCGAGCTGACGGGCGGGCCCGGTAGCGCGCGGGCCTGGCCGGTCGAGCTGACCGACGACGACGCGCTGGCCGGCGCCGTGGACGGCATCGACCGCCTCGACGTGCTCGTGCACTCGGCCGGGATCGGCCTGCTGGGCACCGTCGAGGAGACCCCCGCCGACACCTGGCGGCGGCAGTTCGACGTCAACGTGGTCGCCGTCGCCGAGCTCACCCGGCTGCTGCTGCCCGCGTTGCGCGCGGCCGGCAGCGACACCGGCAGCGACGTCGTCCTGATCAACTCCGGGTCCGGCCTGGCCGCCCGGGCCGGCTGGGGCTCCTACGCGGCGAGCAAGTTCGCGCTGCACGCGTTCGGCGACGCGCTGCGCGCCGAGGAGTCCGGGCGCGGCGTCCGCGTCACGTCGGTGCACCCGGGCCGGGTGGACACGGCGATGCAGCGGGCCGTCGTCGAGCACGAGAGAAGGGCATCCGGAACGGGCATCGGCGCCGAGGGAGGCGTGTACGACGGCTCGACGTTCCTGCGGCCGGACTCGGTGGCGGCCGCCGTGCTGGCGGCGGTCACCGCGAGCCGCGACGCCCACCTGACCGAGGTGGTCCTGCGTCCGGGCGGGTGACCCTGCGGGCCCCGGCCGCGGCTCCGGGCGAACGACGATGCCACCGACCTCGCGATCCCGGTACCGTCGAGGACATGGCCGAGGGTCCGGGTGATGAGGGTATGCGGGTCTCGGACGCCGACCGGGCCTCGACCGCGGAACGGTTGCGGCTCGCCCACGACGAGGGACGGCTCTCGCTCACCGAGTACGACGAGCGGCTCCAGCAGTCCTACGCCGCCGTCGTCCGCGCCGATCTGGACCGGCTGACCGGCGATCTGCCGGTGATCGACGAGAGGAACCTGCCGAGCGTGCGCCGCGAACGCGAGGTCGCCGAACGCCGTCAGGCGAAGACCGAGTGGTACGGCGAGTGGCGCTCCTGGGCCGGGACGTCGGTCCTGCTCCTCGGCATCTGGGGCATGATCAGTCTGGTGGCCGGCGACGTCACGCCGTTCTGGCCGATCTTCCCGATCGGCATCTGGGCGCTGGTCCTGATCGGTTCGGCGTTCGAGCGTCCCCGCACCGACGGGCACGGGGACGCCTCGACCGACAAGGGCTGACCCGGGTCAGGCCATGTCGTAGGGCTGTGCGCTGCCGGGGGCCCCGGGCGCGGCGAGCTCCTTCGGGTTCATCCCGTACCGGTTCGGCCCACGGTTGCCCTCGGACGCCCAGAACACGATCAGGACCGAGGTCAGGATCCCGGCCCGCTGAAGTCCACGTACTGGCGGAGCACCTTCAGCTACCACTGCATGGCAACCTCACAGACGTCGACGTGACCCGGTCGTCTCGGATCCAGGCAACTCGCCGCCGGCACGGCGTCCGTTACGGGACCCGTCGGCATGGTCGGTGTGACATAGCATCGGGCCATGCTGGATCCGGCGCGGGTCGATCTCGGACAGCTCGCGCACGCCCTGGACGACCGGACGCCGGGTACCCGCTGGTTCCTGCACCCCACGCGGGGCGAGATCGCCGCGCACACCGGCGACGACGAGCCGCCCGGATGGGTGGCGGTCGACTCGACGACCTCCGGTGACAGCTACCGCGACATGTCCGAGTTCACCCGCGGCGTGCACGACCGCCGGGCCGCCACC
>NZ_JADQDD010000487.1 GCF_019263595.1 Pseudonocardia sp. KRD291
GGGGCGGTACCGCCTTTCGTAGGGTCCGCGCCCGCCCCGGTGCGCACGCCGGTCAGTCGGCGGTCAGCGCCGCGTACCCGGGCTTGATCACGTCGTTGATCAGCGCGAGCCGCTCGTCGAACCCGATGAACGCCGACTTCATCGCGTTCACGGTGAACCACTGCAGCGTCGCCCAGTCGTAGCCGAACGTCTCCACCAGGTCGGTCATCTCGCTGGTCATCGTGCAGGCCGACATCAGCCGGTTGTCCGTGTTCACGGTGACCCGGAAGCGCAGCCGGGTGAGCAGCCCGATCGGGTGCTCGGCCAGCGACGGCGCCGCGCCGGTGTGCACGTTGGAGGTCGGGCACATCTCCAGCGGCACCCGCATGTCCCGGATGTAGGCGGCGAGCCGGCCCAGGCGCGGCGGCTCCCCCGGGTCCTCGCCCACGACGATGTCGTCGACCGTCCGCACGCCGTGCCCGAGCCGGTCGGCTCCGCACCACTGGATCGCCTCCCAGATGGAGGGCAGCCCGAACGCCTCGCCGGCGTGGATCGTGACGTGCGCGTTCTGCTGGCGGACGTACTCGAACGCGTCCAGGTGCCGGGTGGGCGGGAACCCCTTCTCGGCGCCTGCGATGTCGAAGCCGACGACTCCTGAATCGCGGTGGCGCACCGAGAGTTCCGCGATCTCCCGCGACCGCGCGGCGTGCCGCATCGCGGTGAGCAGGCAGCCGATCCGGATGGTGCGGCCCCCGGCGGCGGCGAGCTCGGTGCCGGTCCGGAACCCGGACAGCACCGACTCCACGACGGTGTCGAGGTCGAGCCCGTTGTTCACGTGCAGCTCCGGGGCGAACCGGATCTCGGCGTAGACGACGCCGTCGGCGGCCAGGTCCTGCGCCGCCTCGGACGCCACCCGGGCCAGCGCCTCCGGCGTCTGCATCACCGCGACGGTGTGCCCGAAGGTCTCCAGGTAGCGCTCCAGCGACCCGGAGTGCGCCGCGCCGAGGAACCAGGCGGCGAGCTCGGCAGGGTCGGTCGTGGGCAGGTCCCGGTAACCGGCGGCCTCGGCGAGCTCGATCACCGTGGAGACCCGGGGGCCGCCGTCGAGGTGGTCGTGGAGCAGTACCTTGGGCGCGGTCCGGATGGTCTCGGCGGTCAGCGGAGCAGCCACGGGGCGAACCGTAGAACATGCTGGTGAGCAGCCCGATCCGGGCTGCCCGGTACGCCCGTACGGCCCAACCCGTGACCGTCCGTCGACACCCGAACGGCAGTCGCTACCCTCTGAGTACTCCCCATCTGGCTCAGAGGAAACGCGGCGGTGCCATGAGCGACAACTCGAACCTCTCGTTCGACCGGATGCGCGGCATGCTGACGCGTGCGGCCGAGATCCGCGACAGCGAACAGCAGCAGATCTTCGACTCACTCGACGAGATCCACGCCCGGCTCGCGGCACTGGACGCCATCGGCACCGTGCGCAAGAAGCTCACCGAGCTCCCGGACCGGGCCGAGGTCGGAGTCCTGGCCGAGCGCCTCGACGAGACCGTGTCCAAGCTCGACAACCAGGAGGTCGCGCTCGGCGCGATCACCCGGGCGATCGAGTCCCTGCCGGACAAGCTGGCCAAGCCGTTCGCCCAGCTCGACGGCCGTCTCGACGGCATGGGCGGGCGCCTGGAGGGCGTGTCCGGCCGGATGGACGGCCTCGACGACCGGCTCGGCGGGCTGCACAAGCGCCTCGACGACCTGGACAACCGTCTCGACCGGCACGAGATGCGCCTGGACGCCATGCCGAACGCGGTCGCCACCCCGATCAAGGAGCGCATCGACGGCGTCGAGCGTCAGGTCAAGGAGCAGCTCGACGCGGCCACCCACTCGTTCGAGGAGACCGGCGAGGGCCTGCGCAACCTGCTCGGCGACACCTCGGTCGGCCTGCACCGCCGCCTGGAGGACCTGGCCGGACGCCCGGCCGTCGACCCGACCCCGGCGTTCGACGCGCTGGCCGAGCGGATCGACGCGCTCACCGAGAAGCTCGAGCAGATCGGTGGCCGCCTGGACTCGGTGGAGACCGGGCTCGACGGGAAGATCGGCGAGATCGGCGGGTCGGTGGACAGCCGGCTCGGCGAGCTCGACGAGGCGCTGCGCGCCCGCCCCGACACCTCGTCGGTGACCGAGCTGGTGTCCAAGGCCAACGAGGAGTCCGAGCGCCGCAACTCCAGCCAGCTCGACGAGGCC
>NZ_JADQDD010000488.1 GCF_019263595.1 Pseudonocardia sp. KRD291
CCGGGCGCCAGGCCGGCAGCTACTCGGTCGGCGCCCAGATGCAGGCCCATCTGGCCGGCGAGGACACCTGCGGGCTGATCGACGACGTGGTCACCACGATCGACACCCCCGGCGGGGTGCTCAAGCCCGGGCCGGGCGCCGCGGCGCTGACCGGGTTCACCTCCGGCGGCGGCTACCGCGGCACACCGCCGTCCCCGCCGGGCAGCGGGTCCTCGGCGTCGCTGTGGGGCAGCTCGGCGAACGGCGCGATCTCCACCGGGACGCTGACGAGCCAGTGGTTCGTGCTGCCCGACGTCGCGGACGACCAGGAGCTGGCCGTGAACGTGAGCGGCCGGACCGCGCAGGGCAACCGGCTGGCCCTGGAGTTCGGCCGCGGCGGCGGGGACGCACCGACGCCGGTCGGGCAGCGGGTCCTCGACGACACCGACACCGCGCCCGAGTCCCAGCCCGAGTACCCGACCGACCGGGTCGACGAGGTCTCGCCGCTGTTCCGCGACGAGTGGCGGCCGCTGCACCTGGCTCCGTCGGCGATCCCGCCGGGCGCCGACCTGGTCCGGGTGCGGGCCACCGACGGCGCCACCGACCCCGGCGGGTTCCTGGCCGTGACCGGGCCGCGGCTGCGCGACGTGGTGCCGGTGCGCGCGCAGCTCGACACCGGTGGCCCGGTGTTCGTCGACTGGACGCTGCTGTGGTCCGCGCCGTGCGTGCGGGACGGCCCCCGTGTCAGCGGCGGCGTCGCCCAGGCACCGGGGACGCTGCTCAAGGCCCCGGCCGACATCGGCTTCTCCGGCGAGGCGTCGTTCGTCAAGGGCATCGGCGGCAGCTTCGGGCCGATGTCGGTGATCGGCACCGAGAGCGTCGTCCCGACCCGGTTGCAGGGGTCGCGGTCCCGCCCGGCCTACGCCGACTGGGGCTCGCTGGTGCGGGTCACCTACCCGATCGCGCGCGACGCCTACGACACCGAGGGAACCCGGGTCGAAAGATGGGGCTGGGAGGGCGACCGGACGCCACTGGGCTACCCGGAGCGGTCGGCCCCCTGACCGGTCGGGCAGGTACCGGCCCGGCGACCGGACGGGTCCCGGCGCGAGGGGCCCCGACGCCCTGCTGCGGGCCGCCGTTCACTGATAGACATACGGCGATGTCCGCATCGGTGCCGGGCTCACCGGCCCCGGTGCACCCCTAGGCAAAAGGAGCCATCGTGGCCTTCCCCGGTCTGCAGCACGTCGCGATCACCGTCACCGACCTCGAGCGCAGCACCCGGTGGTACAGCCGCCTGTTCGGCGCCGACCCCGTCCTGGACGAGGACGAGGAGGGCGGCCGGTTCCACCACACCGTCTACGCCCTCGACGGCGGCATGCTGTTCGGCCTGCACACCCACCACGGCACGGAGTCCGGCGACCCCGCGGACGAGCACCGCACCGGCCTCGACCACGTCGGGTTCGCGGTCGGCTCGCACGCCGAGCTCGAGCAGTGGGCCACCAAGCTCGACGAGCTCGGCATCGAGCACGGCGGCGTGAAGAAGGCGCACTACGGCAGCGGCGTCTCCTTCCGCGACCCCGACAACATCGGCCTGGAGTTCTTCACCGGCCCCGAGTGATCCCCGGCCCGCCGGTTCCGGCGAGCTCCACCGGACTCGACCTGCTGCTCCGGTGCCCCGGCCGCTACGCTCCGGCCCCGGGTCGAGCAGAGGAGATCATGTGGGCACCGATGCGCCGGTCCACGGCCGCGGCAGGGTGATCGGCCAGGGGCTGTCCTGGACCGCGCGCTGGAGCGTGCGGCTGCTGCTCACCGCGGCCGGGGCGGCGTTGGTCGGGCTGCTGATCGGGCAGCTGTGGTCGATCGTGTTCCCGGTGCTGATGGCGGTCCTGGTCGCGACCGTGCTGTGGCCGCCCGCGGCGTGGCTGCGCCGGCACAAGGTCCCGCCCGCCCTGGCGTCGGCGCTGGTGCTGCTGCTCGGGCTCGGGGTGATCGCCGGGCTGATCACCATCGTCGGCACGTCGGTGTCGGGCAGTGTCGGGCAGATCGCCGCCAGCGTGTCGGCCGGCATCGGCTCGATCGGCGCCTGGCTCAGCGGCCCCCCGTTCAACCTCGGCCAGTCCCAGCTCGACACCGTCATCCAGACCGTGATCGACCGGCTGCAGTCCAGCGTCTCCACGATCGCGACGAACGTCCTGGCCACGGTGGGGTCGTTCGCGTCCGGGCTGGTC
>NZ_JADQDD010000489.1 GCF_019263595.1 Pseudonocardia sp. KRD291
CTCGACGACCTGCTCCACCGCCGCCCGGGCCACCGCCCGCGCGCCCATCCGCTTAGGCGGGGGTGTCGGGTCGTCCGCGACCTCCGGTTCGGGTTCGGGTTCGGGTTCCGCCTCGGAGTCCTCGACGCCGCCGTCCCCGGATTCGTCCTCCTCGGACTCGTCCCCGGGTTCCTCGTCCCCGGGTTCCTCGTCCCCGGGTTCATCGTCCCCGACCTCGTCGTCCTCCTCGTCCTCGAACGAGTCCTCGACCGGGTCCTCCTCCACCGGCTCCGGGGCCGGCGGCTCGGGTTCGGGACGCTCGGCGCGCCTGCGGCGGGGCGCGGGCTCGTCGCCGTTGCGGGACGGACGCCGGCGGGCCGGCGCAGCCTCCCCGGCCGGGCGACGGCGGGGACGCCCGTCGTCCTCCGCGGCGGGCCGGCGCCGGGCCGGGCGCCGACGGGGCGGGCCCTCAGCCATCCCCGTCTCCTCCTCGGCGCCCGACCAGGCGTCCCAGCAGCTCCTCCTGCTGCTCGTCCCGTTCGTCCTCACCGATCTCGCCGCGTTCGAACGCCTGCTCCACCTCGTCGATCTTCTGGCGGATCACGGCCGGGTCGTTCATCTGCCGGTCCGCCTCCGCCTCCAGCTGCTCGGCGACCCAGAGGACACCCCGCAGCGGCGCCAGCGGCAGACCGAGCAGGCCGGTGAAAAGCCCCACCCTCAGGCACCGTCCTCGTCGGCCGGCTCCGGGAGGAAGTCGAACGGCGCGACCGGGCCGATCAGCCGCAGCGCGACCCGGTCGCCCCACTCGTCGCCGAGCGCGTCGACCGCCTGCTCGAAGTCCGAGCGGTGCTCCCGGCGCACGAGCACGGACAGGTTCACCGCACCGTCCTCGCCGGTGGCCTCCTTCGTCGCGACGGCGACCGCGAACGGTGAGATCCGCTCCTCCGCCGACCCCGCGTCGGCGACCCGCTGCCGCTCCACCTCGGCCGAGATCATCTCGCCGAGCCTGATCCGTTCGTAGTAGGTGGCGTCGGGTTGCGTGCCGCGGATCGACTCGCTCAGCTCCGCCATCTCCGCGTTGTCGCCCAGGATCCGGCCGAGCAGCTGGTCCTGGTCGTAGCGGCCGTGCAGCACGAACTGCACGCAACCGTCGAGCTGCTCGAGAGCCCACACGAAGTAGTCGTGGTTCTGCTCGAGGAGCTCGTCGACGACCGCCTGGTCGTTCGCCACCACCCCACCGAACCGCATCGGCAGCACCGTCATGTTCTCGGCGATGGCGTTGACGACCCGCTCGTGCGACATCAGGTCCTGTCGACGGCCGAGCGGCTTGTCCACCGGGACGTCGCTGACCACGGCGGCCAGGCTGCGGTGGTCGAGGACCTCCAGCTCACCCGGCTCCTCACCGACCGGCTCGAGGCCCTCCGGGATGTCCGCGCCGGCCGCGACCACCGCGTAGACGTAGGTCGCGGTCTTCGTCTTCGTTCCCTTGCTCATGACCGACGCTTCTCCTGCTTGCGCTCGCCGCGGTAGTCGTCGAACTTCTCCTTGCCCGCCTCGATCACGCCCTTCGTGGTCCCTTTGGCTCCGCCCTGGGTGGCGCTCTCCGTCATCCCGCCGATGGTCTCGGTCAGGGACTTGCCGCCCTTCTGGTGCAGGTCGAGACGGTTCGTCGCCTCCGCGAACCGCAGGTAGGTGTCGACGCTGGCGATGACGATCCGCGCGTCGATCGTGACCAGCTCGATGCCGACCAGGGAGATCTTGACGAAGATGTCGATCACCAGGCCCTTGTCCAGGATCAGATCGATCACCTGGGCCAGGTCGCCCTGAGGTGCCCGGTCGACCCTGCTTCCGCCTTGACGCTGGCTGACGGTCACGCGTCACCATTCCTTTCTCGTCCGATGCCCGGCCGGGGCACGTGGGGAGCTCGGGCCCCGGTCGGGCCGGTCGTCCGCCGGGGTCGGCTCAGGCGCGGGAGGGCTGGCGCGCGCGGCGCCGGGGCCGCTTGCCCACCGGACGGCCCTCGTCCTCGGGCTCGTCCTCGGCATCGTCGGCCGCGTCCTCGCCCGCATCGTCGGCCGCGTCCTCCGGCGCCGCGTCGGACGCGTCGTCCTCGGGCTGTTCGTCGAGCTCGTCGTCGAC
>NZ_JADQDD010000049.1 GCF_019263595.1 Pseudonocardia sp. KRD291
GAGGACATCCTCGACGGCCCCGTGCAGATGCTGCGCACGGTGCCGGTGATCGGGCTGATCCCGCTGCTGATCGTGTGGTTCGGCATCGGCGAGGAACCGAAGATCGTGCTGATCGCGCTGGCCGTCACGTTCCCGCTCTACATGAACATCTTCGGCGGCATCCGCAACGTCGACGCGAACCTGGTCGAGGCCTCCCGCACGCTCGGACTGGGCTGGTTCGGGCAGGTCCGGCACGTGATCCTGCCGGCCGCGCTGCCGAACGCACTGGTCGGGCTGCGGTACGCACTGGGCACCGCGTGGCTGGCCCTGGTGTTCGGCGAGACGATCAACACCACGTCCGGCATCGGCTACGAGATGAACACCGCCCGCGAGTACTTCCAGACCGACGTCATCGTCGTGTGCCTGGTGCTCTACGCGCTGCTCGGGCTCATCGCCGACCTCCTGGTCCGTGGACTCGAGAAGGGACTGCTGGCATGGCGACCGGCATTCAGCGGCGCGTGAGCGCCACGACCGAGGGGCCGTCGGCCCCGGCCGGCCCGTCGACCGGGCGCCCCGTGCAGGTCTCCGGGCTCACCCGGCAGTTCGACGACCGGCCACCGGTGATCGATGGTCTGGACCTCGACGTCGAGCCCGGCGAGTTCGTGGCGCTGCTCGGCGCGAGCGGTTGCGGCAAGAGCACCCTGCTGCGGGTGCTGGCCGGGCTCGACCGCGACATCGAGGGCTCGGTCGAGGTCGCCCGGGCGCGCTCGGTGGGTTTCCAGGCGCCGCGGCTGATGCCGTGGAAGCGGGTCTGGCGCAACGTCGTCCTCGGGCTGCCCGGCCGCCCGGACCGGGCGGTGGCCGAGTCCGCGCTGGCCGAGGTGGGGCTCTCGCACCACGTGGACGTGTGGCCGAAGGTCCTCTCCGGCGGCGAGGCGCAGCGCGTGGCGCTCGCCCGCTCCCTGGTCCGCGAACCCGACCTGCTGCTGCTCGACGAGCCGTTCTCGGCCCTGGACGCGCTCACCCGCCTGCAGGCCCGCGCCCTGGTCGAGCAGCTCTGGCAGCGCCACGGCTGCGCCGTGCTGCTGGTGACCCACGACGTCGAGGAGGCCCTGGTCCTCGCCGACCGCGTCCTGGTGATGGACGGGGGCCGCATCGCCCACGACACCGCGGTGACCGTCGACCGGCCACGCGACGTCGCCGACCCACAGCTCAGCGCGCTGCGCACCGACCTGCTCGCCCGTCTCGGGGTGCACCGATGACAGAGGAGAACACCGTGTCCGTCGAGTTCATCGGCATGATCGGGACCCAGCACGTCTCGGAGATCCATCCGCCCACCGGCCCGGCCGTCGACCCCGCGTTCGTCCGCCATTTCGTCGCCGCCCACGAGGAGGCCGGGTTCGACAGGGTGCTCGTCGGGCACAGCTCGAGCACCGCCGACGGCCTGCAGGTCGCCGCGTACGGCGCCGCGCACAGCGACCGGCTCGGCTTCCTGGTGGCCCACCGGCCCGGCTTCATGGCGCCGACCCTGGCCGCCCGCGCCTACGCCACGCTGGACCACTTCTCCTCCGGCCGGGTCGCGATGCACGTCATCAGCGGCGGCAACGACGCCGAACAGCGCCGCGACGGGGACCACCTGGACAAGGAGGCGCGCTACGCCCGCACCGACGAGTACCTCGAGGTCGTCAAGCGCACCTGGACCGCCGAGGCACCGTTCGACCACGACGGCACGTACTACCGGGTCCAGGACGTCGACGCCGCCGTCCGCCCGGTGCAGAACCCGCGCATCCCGGTCTACTTCGGAGGTTCTTCGGCCGCGGCCTACCGGGTCGGCGGTCGGCACGCCGACGTGTTCGCGCTGTGGGGCGAGCCGCTGGCCGAGACGGCCGAGCAGATCGCCGCCGTGCGCGAGGCCGCCGTCGCCGCCGGCCGGGCGGCGCCGCCCGGGATCAGCGTGTCGTTCCGGCCGATCCTCGGCGCCACCGAGGAGAAGGCGTGGGAGCGCGCGCACCGCGTCCTCGACCGGATCGTGGCCGCCAAGGGTGGCGCCGGCTCGTTCACCGGCAAGAAGATGCACTCCGGCCCGCCGCCGAACGTCGGATCGCAGCGGTTGCTCGCCGCGGCCGAGCGGGGCGAGCTCCACGACCGGGCGCTGTGGACGCCGACGGCCGCCGCATCCGGCGCGGCCGGCAACTCCACCGCGCTCGTCGGCACCCCGGAGACGGTGGCCGCTGCGCTGCTCGACTACGTCGACATCGGCGTGACCACGCTGCTCATCCGGGGTTACGACCCCCTCGACGACGCCGCCGACTACGGCCGCGAGCTGCTGCCCCTGGTGCGCGGCGAGCTGGCCCGCCGCTCGGCGCCCGAACCGGCCGGAGCGCGCGCATGACCACGACCTGGACCCCACCGGCCGCCTCGCGCGGCACCGTCGTCGTGCTCCCGGGCCGCGGCGAACACCCCGGCGTCTACGAGCGGCTCGGGCAGCGTCTCGCCGCCGACGGCTACACCGTCGTCGCGGCCCGGCGCGGAGCCGACGGCGCCGGGGTCGCGGCGCTGTTCGGGGCGCACCCCGAGGGCACCCGCATCCTGCTCGGCTCCGACGACGGCGCCGTGCGCGCCTGGTCGGTCGCGGCGCAGACCACGCCGGCCCCGGACGCGCTCGTCCTGGCCGGGCTCCCGCTGGAGCACGGGGCCGTGACCGTGCCCGGGGGGCCCGAGGCCGAGCTGGCCCTGCGGACCGCGTGCCCAGTGCACCGTGCCCGGCTCGGCGCGGACCCGCAGTTCTCCTGGGGACAGCTCGGAGCCGACGTCGACGACCCGCCGTCCCAGCTGCCCGACCTGCCGATCCTGCTGCTGCACGGGGATGCCGACCAGGTCGCCCCGATCGGACCGGTGCGGCTGCTCGCCGGGCAGTCGCCGCAGGCCACACTCGGGGTGGTCGCCGGCGGCCTGCACGACGTCCTCAACGACCAGTTCCACCGCAGCGTCGCCGCCCGGCTGGTGCTGTTCGTCGAGGAGATCGGCAAGGGCGCCGTGCTCCGCGACGACGCGCCCCGGCCGGCCCCGCGATCGACCCGCAGCAGGCGGTCCGGCCCGCTGCACGTCTCGGCCCGGCTCGACTACGCGCTGCGGGCGATCGCCGAGCTCCCCTCGGCCGACCACGAGCCGATGCGGTGCGAGACGATCGCGCGCTCCCGCGGTATCCCGTTGAACTCCCTGGTCAACCTCATGGTGGAGTTGCGCAAGGCCGGGTTGGTGCACAGCCGGCGCGGATGCGAGGGCGGGTACTGGCTGACTCGCCCGGCCGGCGAGACGACCGTCGCCGACGTCGTCCGCGCCGTCGAGGGCGAGATCACATCGCTGCACTCGGCCGACGCGGACTCGTGGCTCTGGCAGCGGCTCGGCGACACGGTGGACGAGTTCCTGCGCCACCACTCCGTCGCCGACCTGCACTCCGGGCTCCGCTCCGAGCTGCCGGCGGTGACCTCGTGACCGGCCCGTCGCGCCCCGCCACGACCGTCCGCCGACGGCTGACCGCGGCACTCGTCGCGGCGCTGGCCCTGGTGGCCACCGCCTGCTCCGGCCAGTCCGGCGACACCGGGCCGGGCGACCCGGCCGGGGTGACGCTGAACTTCGGTGACCAGGCCGGACAGCAGCAGGCGCTGCTCGAGGCATCGGGAGTCCTGGCCGGGACCCCCTACACGGTGCAGTTCTCGCAGTTCCCGGCCGCGGCCCCGCTGCTCGAGGCCCTGCGCGGCGAGGCGGTCGACATCGGCATCGCCGGCGACGCCCCGACCCTGAACGCGCTGGCCGCCAGCGACAACCTGTCGATCGTCGCCGCCACCCGGTCACCCGCCGCGGGCGGCCTGGCGATCGTCGTGCCGGCCGACTCCCCGATCCGCACCGCGGCCGACCTGCGCGGCAAGCGGGTCTCCCCCACCACGCAGGGCAGCATCGGGCACTACCTGCTGCTGCAGGCGCTCAAGCAGGCCGGGATCCCGCCGACCGACGTCGGGATCAGCTTCCTGCAACCGGTCGACGCGGCCGCCGCGCTGCGCTCGGGCGCGATCGACGCCTGGTCGACGTGGGACCCCTACACCGCCGTCGCGCAGCAGGACAGCGGCGCGCGCATCATCCGCGACAACGCAGGCCTCTCCCCCGGCCTGAGCTTTCTCGACGCGAACGCCGACTCCCTCGCCGACCCCGACAAGCGGGCTGCCATGGCCGACTTCGTCGGCCGCTACAACCGGGCCATGGACTGGGCCCGGGCCAACCCCGACAAGAACACCGCGCTCTACGCCCAGCTCACCAAACGGTCGCCCGAGGTCGCCGGCATCGTCGCCCGGCGCGCCGAACGGCAGGGCGTCGACCTCACCCCGCAGGTGGTCGGCGAGCTGCAGACCGTCGCCGACAACCTCCGTTCCTTCGGGGTGCTCCGCCGGCCCGTCACCGTCTCCGACCGGGTCCAACCGCTGCGGACCGGGTGAGGGCGAGCGGCCCGTCCGCACCTCCTCGTGGCGACGCCACACGTCGGCGCTTGACCATGCCGTAGCGGCACGGTGTCAGCTGGGTCCTGTCGCCCTATCCGCCGTCGACAAGGAGACGATCATGGAACCGTCGCTGCCGCGCCGGATGTACCTGCTCTGCTACAAGCCCGAACGGGACCGGCTCGAGTCCGCCAGCGTCCTCGCGCGGGGCACGCTCATGCGCGGGGCCGCGCTCGCCCAGCTCGCCATCGAGGGTCACCTGCGCGACCGCGACGGCCGGGCCGAACGCACCCGGACGGCAGCGGCGCATCCCACCGACCCGTTCCTCGCCGAGGTGCTGGAGTCGGTCTCCCCCACCCGGCCGCGGCACTGGTTCACCGCCGTCGAGAAGCAGTGGCACACCGCCGAGGCCACCGTCCGCGACCAGCTCGCCGACGACGGCACGATCACCGTCGCCCGCCGCCGGATCCTGGGTCTGATCCCGCTGCGCCGCGTCTCCGGCGCCGACCCCACCCTGGTGCGCGACCTGCAGGACCGGGTCCGGGACACCGTGACCGGGGGCCACGCCCCGCACACGGTGCCGATCGAGGACGCGGCCCTGGCCGTGTTCTGCGTCGACGGTGACGTCCGCACCGTTCTCACCCCGCGCCGGCGCCGTGAGAACAAGGCCGCTCTTCGGGCCCTCACCGCGCACCTCGACGAGACGCTTCCCGCACTGCGCAAGGCCGTTCTCTGGTCCGTCGCCGCACGCCGATCCGCCGCCGCGTCCTGACGCCCGCGCCCGGGAGGATCGTCGTCGTCGGCGGTGGCGCGACCGGGATCGAGACCGCGGCCGAGCTGGCCGAGCAGACCGACTGGCAGGTGGCACTGGCGACCGCGGGCACGGTCGGGCCCTCGCTCTCGGAGAAGGCCCGCTCGCACGTGCGCGAGGTGTTCCGTCGGCTCGGCGTCGAGCTCCGCGAGGGATCGGCGGTGGTGGCACCGGCGGACATCGACGCCGACGCCGTGATGTGGACCGCGTCCCTGAGGCCGAACACCGAGCTCGCAGCCCGCGCCGGGCTCACGCTCGGCGCGGACGGCCGGATCGCGGTCGACGAGTACCTGCGGTCGGTCTCGCACCCGGACGTCTACGCCGCGGGCGACGCCGCCGGAGCCTGGTCGAGGCAGGCGGGCTTGCTGCGGATGGCCCGCGCCACGGCGCTCCCGGTCGGCACCAGGGCGGGGCGCAACGCCGCCGCCGAGCTGGGCGGCGGGACGCCCGGACCTCTGCGGTTCCGCTACCGGGCGCAGGTCCTGAGCCTGGGCCGCCGCGACGGGCTCGTCCAGATGGTGCGTGGCGACGACTCACCCGGCGACCGCGTGGTGCGTGGCCGGCTCGCGGTGGTGGTCAAGGAGCAGGTCGTCCGGGTCCTGCGCTCGGCGGCCCGCTGACGAGCGCCGCGGCGGCCGCGTGCAGCTCGTCGAGCGCGTGCCGGGCGAGCGCGGGGAACGTCTCCCGGTACGGCGCCTCGAGCCACCGGTCGAAGGCCCGGTAGAAGGCGTGGACCCCCATCTCCGCGGCCAGGCATGCGGCCGCGTCCGGGACTCCGCGCTCGCGCAGCGCCGCGGCCGTGGCGGCGGCGAGACCGGCCCGCTTGAACGCCGCCCGCTCCTGCAGCTCCGGAGTGCCGGCGATGACCGCCCTCAAGCGGGGCCCGAACTCCCGCTGGTCGGGGGTGAACGTGCTGGTCAGGGCATCGAGAGCCCCGGCAACCGCCTCGACGGGGGTCGCCGTGCGCGGCGCCGCGGCGATGCCGTCGGCGAGCAGCGCGGTGTGCACCTGCTGACCGGCGAAGAGCACCTCCCGCTTGTCCGGGAAGTGGCGGAAGAAGGTGGCCCTGGTCAGTGCGGCCCGTTCGGCGATCTCGGGGACGGTCGTGGAGCCGTAGCCCTGCTCGGCGAACAGGTCGATCGCCGCGCGCACCAGACGCAACCTGGCGTTCGGTTCCCAGCGACCCATGACCACACCTTAGTGATGAGACGCAGTCTCGTCTTCGGTGTACGGTCATGTGACCAAGTCTCATCACTGCCCGCCTCGGCGAGCACCCACGACAGGGAGCTACGAATGCGTGTCTTCGTCACCGGCGCCAGCGGTCACATCGGATCGGCCGTCGTCCCCGAACTGCTCTCCGGCGGACACGAGGTCCTCGGCCTCGCCCGTTCCGACTCCTCGGCCGCCGCGGTCGAGGCTCTCGGCGCCGAGGCGCGCCGCGGTGACCTCACCGACCTCGACGGCCTGCGCGCGGCGGCGGCGGAGGCGGACGGCGTCGTCCACCTCGCCTTCGACCACGAGGCCATGCGGGCCGGCGATCTTGCGGGCGCGGCCGACGGCGATCTCGTCGTCGTGCGGGCCCTGGGTGAGGCGATGGCCGGCACGGGGAAGCCCTTCGTCGGCATCGGCCTCGGTGCCGACCGCCTCGAGGCGGTCGCCGGGCACCCACGGATCGCGGTCGCCGAGGCACTCGCCGCGTTGTCGGAGAGCGGCGTCCGCTCGGTGCTCGTGGGCGTCCCGCAGGTCGTGCACAGTGACCTCGACCGGTCCGGGTTCGTCCCGACGCTCGTCGACATCGCCCGCCGGACGGGCGTGTCCGGCTACGTCGACGACGGTGCGAACCGCTGGCCCGCCGTGCACACGCTCGACCTGGCGCGGCTGTTCCGGCTCGCGCTCGAGCAGGCGCCTGCCGGGTCGCAGCTGCCCGCCGCGGCCGAGGACGGCATCCGGATCCGCGAGATCGCCGAGGCCATCGGCCGCGGCCTCGACCTGCCCGTCACGGGCATCGCGGCCGCACAAGCCGAGGAGCACTTCGGGCCGTTCGGAGCCTTCATCCTGTCCCTGGACAACCCCATGTCCGGCGACAGCACCCGGCGCCTGCTGGACTGGGCCCCCGAGCACCCCGGCCTCATCGCCGACATCGAGAAGGGCCACTACCTCGCGGCGTGACCTGCACGACCGATCGGTGGAACGGCCTTGACCATGCCGTTACGGCATGGTGTCGACTTCTCTTCCAGGGCGTGATCCGACGCCGTTCGTGTGGCGCCGTGCAACGGCGGCCGGAGGAGGGGACGCAGCGATGACTGGGGCGAACACCGGGACAGGCCGGGAGCAGCCGGGAGGGTCGGAGCCCGAGACGGCCGAGATCCCCCGTGTCGAGGGGTCCGCGGTCGAGGGGTCCGCGGGCACCGGCACGGCGGCATCGCCGGACGTCGGTCGGCGCAAGCCCAAGGGGTTGCGCTGGCGGAGCAAGGACTACTCGCCGGAGGAGCTCGAGGAGGCCAAGCAGACCTGGCGGGACGCGATGCCGTGGGACCACCCGATGTCGCGCGGGGACAAGGTGCTGGTCTTCTCCACGCTCGGCGTCATAGCCGTGATGGTGGCCTCGATGCCGGTGCGGCCGTTCCTGCTGGCGTCGCACCCGGTCGCGCTCAGCGCCGTCACCGGCAGCCTCTCCGCGATCGGTGCGGGCGCCGCGTTCGCCCGGATCGGCGAGGGCCAGCTGTGGCTGGTGGTCGCCGCGGGCGTGTTCGGGATGATCAAGTTCGACTGGCTGTTCTGGCTGGCCGGACGGCGGTGGGGCGAGAAGATCATCGAGCTGTTCGCCCCCGGTGACTTCGCGAAGCGGTTCGTGGCGCGGGTCCGGTCGTGGCCGTCGTGGGCCATGCCGCTGGTGGTCATGCTGGCGGCACTGCCCGGGATCCCCGCTCCGGCGGTGTTCGCCGTCGCCGGGCTCGCCGGGATGCGCCTGATCCCGTTCCTGCTCTTCGACGCGATCGGCGCCGCGCTGATCGCCGGGCTGGTCGCGGGACTCGGCTACGGGGTCGGGCAGAACGCGGTCGACGTCGTGCTGCTGATCGACGACTACGCGCTGTGGATCACGCTGGCGCTGGTCGCCGTGGTGTCGGTCCGGGCCGGTTACCGCGGCTACCGGGAGGACAAGGAGAAGAAGGCCCTGAAGGCGAGCGGTTCGGCCTGACCTGACAGATTGCAACTATGCGCATACGGAGAGCGCATTCCCTGCGGCTTCGCTCCGAAAGGAACAATTCCGGCGCGACGGCCACCGTTTCTCACGACGTCCACACATACCGGCGGGATCAGTTTCTACCCGCTGGTACGGTGCCGCTGACGTCGGATTCGCCACCGTTGCGGTGCGTCGTCGACCAGTTACCCGACGACATATTTCGTCTTCTCGCCGGAGGCATTCTCGCGTATGTGGACACGGAGCGACGACACCGTCACTGATGATGCATCGGCCGATTCCGGCGCCCGTTCCGGTACGGCGCCCGGGTGCAGGCGGTGACCAGCCGTCGGCGGCGGTCGCACGTGAACCCGCACGACCGCCCCGCCTTCGACGTCGGCGGCGACTCCCGCTCGGCCGTACCCGGTGGGCCCCGCGCACGTCGCCGGGACCCGGACGGGACCGCGGTCACCGAGGTCTTCGACGCCCACGTCGACACCGAGATCTTCGAGGCCCAGGTCGACGACCGACGGCCCGCCGGCCCCGACATCGTCGCGATCCACGTGAGCCGAGAGTTCCAGGAACTGCGGCACCGCAAGCTCCGGTTCGCATTCCGGACGACCGCGCTGTTCCTTCTCTGGTACCTGCTGTTCGTCCTGCTCTCGGCGTTCGCCCCGGACCTGATGCGCACCCCGGTGCTCGGCTCGGTCAACCTCGGCATGCTGCTCGGGCTCTCGCAGTTCGTGTCGACCGTGGTGATCGTGACCGTTTACCAGCGCTTCGCCCGCAGGCGGATCGATCCCGCCGTGGACGCCCTGCGACGGGTCTACGACCCGCAGGGCCCCCGGGCCGCCCGGTGAGCCCGCTGCCCGGACCGTTCCCCGATCGCGACGCCCTGGAAGGACCATGAGCCGATACCTCGTCACGGCGGCGGCGACGCCGTCGGTGGGCAGCCCGCTGCTGAACCTGCTGGTGTTCCTGGGCTTCGTCGCCGTCACCCTGTTCGTGGTCTACCAGGCGGGCCACCGCAACCGCACGACCTCGGACTACTACGCCGCGGGCGGCGGGTTCACCGGCGCACAGAACGGCGTGGCGATGTCCGGGGACTTCCTCTCCGCCGCGTCGTTCCTCGGCATCTCCGGCGCCATCGCCGTCTACGGCTACGACGGGTTCGTCTACTCGGTGAGCTGGGTCGTGGCCTGGCTCGTCGCCCTGCTGCTGATCGGCGAGGGCCTGCGCAACACCGGCCGCTTCACGATGGGCGACGTGATGGCCTACCGGATGCGCCAGCGCCCGGTCCGCGCCGCGGCGGCCGTGTCCACGCTGGTGATCTCGCTGTTCTACATGATCGCCCAGATGGCCGGGGCCGGCGGGCTGGTCGCGCTGCTGCTCGGAGTGCGCAGCTCCACCGGGCAGTCCCTGCTCGTGGTCCTGGTCGGCGTGGTCATGGTGTTCTACGTGCTGGTCGGCGGGATGCGCGGCACCACCTGGGTACAGATCATCAAGGCCGTGCTGCTGCTGGTGTGCGTGGTCCTGCTGGCCGCGTTCCTGCTCGGCAGGCTCGGCTTCAGCTTCTCCACCCTGCTGGACCGGGCCACCGGCAACAGCCCGCTCGGGCCGGACCTGCTCGCACCCGGGGCCTGGTACGGCGGCGGGGTGCTCAACCGGCTCGACTTCGTCTCGCTCGGCCTGGCCCTGGTGCTGGGCATCTCGAGCCTGCCGCACGTGCTGATGCGCTTCTACACCGTCCCGGACGCGCGGGAGGCCCGGCGGTCGGTGGTCTGGTGCTCCTGGCTGATGGTCGTGTTCTACCTGGCGATCCTGGTGGTCGGCTTCGGTGCGGCCGTCATCGTCGGCACCGACTCGATCATGGAAGCACCGGGCGGGGTCAACTCGGCGGCCCCGCTGCTCGCCTACGCCATCGGCGGCACGGTGGTCCTCGGCATCGTCTCGGCGGTCGCGTTCGCCACGATCCTCGCGGTGGTCGCCGGCCTCACGCTGTCGGCGTCGGTGTCGTTCGCCCACGACGTCTACGCGAACATCATCCGTAAGGGCGACGCCGAACCCGACGCCGAGATCCGGGTGGCGCGCCGGACCGCCGCCCTCGTCGGCGTGGTGGCGATCGCCGGGGGCGTGCTCGCCCGGGGACAGAACGTCGCGTTCCTGGTGGCGCTGGCGCTGGCCATCGCGGCGTCGGCGAACCTGTCGACGATCGTCTACGCGCTGTACTGGCGCCGGTTCACCACCACCGGTGCACTCTGGAGCATCTACAGCGGACTGGGCACGTCGGTGGTGCTGATCCTGTTCTCCAGCACCGTCTCGGGCACGCCGACCTCGATCTTCCCGGGCGTGGACCTCGCCTGGTTCCCGCTGACCAACCCCGGGCTCGTGTCCATCCCGGTGTCGTTCCTGTGCGGGTACCTCGCGACGGTCTGGGGCCGGGAACGCGCCGACGTACACCAGGCCAGGGAGATGGAGGTCCGGTCCCTCACCGGGATCCGGCCCGGCGCGGCCGACGCCCGGAGGGCCGTGCCCCGGCGTTGACCTTGATAATCGGGACAGCGTCCCGTATTTTCCGGGACAACGTACCGTTTCGCCGTACGGGCGGTCGGGCGGCGCACGCGAGGTGGGAACGATGACGACGTACGTCCTGGTCCACGGGGCCTGGCACAGTGGTCAGAGCTGGGCACGGGTCGTCCCGCGCCTCGCGTCGTCAGGCAGCCGGGTGCTCACCCCGACGCTGACCGGCTACGGCGAGACCCGGCACCTGCTCGGTCCCGAGGTGGGCCTGGACACCCACGTGCAGGACGTCGCCGGGCTCCTCGTCGACGAGGATCTGAGCGAGGTGGTCCTGGTCGGGCACAGCTACTCGGGGCTGGTCATATCCTCGGTGGCCAACCGTGTCCCGGACCGGATCGCACGGCTGGTCTACCTCGACGCCATGGTGCCGGTGCACGGGGAGACCGCAGCCGACGTCATGCCGATCACCACGGCGCTGATCGACGCAGCGCTGGCCTCGGGCAGCGGATGGCGGGTCCCGCCGATGCCGGAGGCGCCGCCCCCGATGGGGCTGTTCGGCGTGACCGACCCGGCCGACCTCGCGTGGCTGCGCACGATGGTGTCCGACCAGTCCGTGCTGTGCCTGCAGCAGCCCGTGCAGCTGGACAACCCCGCGACCGAGCGCATCCCGCGCACCCACATCCACTGCACCGTGCGTCCGGAGGGCTTCGAGGCGAGGCCGGTCGGGCCGGTGCAGCCCAACGGCGAGCCGGCGCACGTGCTCGAGCTGCCGACGACCCACGACTGCATGATCACCATGCCGGACGAGCTCGCCGACCTCCTGCGCGAGCTGCACTGAGCGGCCGCTCCGGGCCGCCTAGGATGTGCCCATGACCGAGCCGGCCGGAGGCGGCGCACCACCCAAGCGGGCGGACGCGCGCCGCAACGAGGCCACGATCCTCGCCGCGGCCGCGGACGTCTTCGGCGCCTCGGGCGTCGACGCACCCATCCGCGACATCGCGGCACAGGCCGGCGTCGGGACGGCCACCATCGGCCGCCACTTCCCGACACGCGCGGACCTGATCCTCGCGCTCTACCGGCACCAGGTGCGGCAGCTCGTGGAAGCCGGCCGGACGTTCTCGGTGACCTCGGCGTCGCCGCACGCCGCGCTGGCCCGGTGGATCGACCAGTTCGTCGACTTCGTGGTGACCAAACAGGGCCTGGCGGGGGTACTGCAGTCCGAGGACCCCTGCTACGACCCGCTGCACGCCTACTTCCAGGAGCAGCTCGAACCGGTCTGCGCGCAGCTCCTCGACGCCGCGGTCGCCTCCGGCGAGATCCGGCCGGGGCACTCCCCCACCGAGATCATGCTCGCCGTCGGCGGCCTCTGTGCAGCGGCGAGCCGTGCGGTCGAGTACGACACCCGACGCATGGTCGGGCTCCTCGTCGCGGGACTGGCGTCACCCCCGGTGACGTCGGGCTGAGCTGCCCGTCGGCGTCGGCCGAGCTCGCGCTCACAACCAGCCGTTTCCCTCGGCCAGCCGGCTCGCCTCCGCCCTGGTCCGTGCGCCGGTCTTGGCCATCGCGGCCGACAGGTGGTTGCGCACGGTGCCCGACGACAGGTGCACCGAACGGGCGACGTCGGCCACGGTGCCGCCGTCGGCGGCCGCGCGCAGCACGTCGCGTTCACGTTCGGTGAGCGGGTTCGCGCCGGTGGTCACGGACTCCGCGGCCACCACCGGATCGATCACCCGGAGCCCGGCGTGTACCCGGCGGACCGCGTCGACGAGAGCCTCGGGCGTGGAGTCCTTGACCACGAACCCGGCCGCGCCCGCAGCCATGGCCCGGGCCAGGTATCCGGGCCGGGCGAAGGTGGTGCAGACGAGGACACGGCAGGACGGCAGCCGCCGGTGCAGGTCGGCGGCCACCGTGAGGCCGTCGGGCCCGGGCATCTGCACGTCGAGCAGCGCGACGTCGGGCGCGGTACGGTCCGCGGCCTCGGCCACGTCGGTCCCCGACCCCACCTCGGCGACCACCTCGATGTCGCGCTCCAGCCGCAGCAGCGAGGCGAGCGCGCCGCGTACCAACGCCTGGTCGTCGGCGATCAGGACACGGATCATCGCTGCAGGCCGGACAGATCCGGCGACGGCGCGCGGGCTGCCACCCGGAACCCTCCTCCGGGAAGCGGTCCGTGGTAGAGGTTCCCCGACACCGTCGCGAGACGCTCGGCCAGACCCGACAGCCCGTTGCCCTGTGGCCGGGATGCGCCCTCGTCGGCGTTGCCGCCGTCGTCGATGATCGTGACCCGGTCCCGGCCGATCCGGATGCGGCAGCTCGTGGCTCCGGAGTGCCGGATGACGTTGGTGACCGCCTCCCGCACGACGTAGCCGAACACCTCCCGCAGCTCGGGTGCGACGTCGTCGACCGCCACCGGCAGATCCGCCCGGATACCGGACGCCACCAGGGCCACCCGCGCCCCGGCGATCTCGGTGGACAGGGTGACGGTGCGGTAACCCGACACCGTGGCGCGCACGTCCGACAGCGCCTCCCGGGAGAGGTCCTCGACCTCACGCACCTCGACGGTGGCCCGCGCGACATCACCCGCGGACTCCAGCAGCCGGCGTGCCAGGCCCGCCTTGACGGTCATCGTCGAGAGGCTGTGCCCGAGGATGTCGTGCAGGTCCCGCGCCACGCGCTCCCGTTCCTCGACCACGGCGAGGCGGCGCACCTGTTCGCGGGCGGCCCGCAGATGCCCGATCGTGAACAGCAGGGCGAAGACCGTGCACAGGACCGCGGAGACGCCGACCAGCGTCACCACGGCGGCGGGGTCGACGCGGCCGGTGAGCCACATCCACCCGATCTGGCCCGCGGCGAGCGCCGCGCCGACCGCCGCCGAGTACCGCAGCGGCAGCAGCATGAACGCGATGGCGACGGCGTAGGTGCAGTCGATCATGTACGCCGGGGACCGCAGCACCAGTGCCGGCAGGAGCGCCAGCACGATCAGCGCCGCGACGATCGCGGCCCGGCGACCGTGCGAGCAGGCCGGGCCGGACCAGGCCGCGAACAGGTAGCCCGCCCCGTAGACGACGCCCCCGACGAGGAGGATCGCCGCGACGACCGGGTCGTGGTCACCTTCGGCGATGTCGACCAGCCGCGGGACCAGCCCGGCCAGGGCGACGACGTTCACCCCCAGGCGGACCACCCGGTCTCGGGTGACGAGGCGGCCACCGGGCTGCCCGTCCCGCCAGAACTCCCACTCCGGCCACCGCCGGGCCGAGAAGTCGCCGGGTTCCCACAGGGGCACGACGGCCACACTAGACGCGCCGCGACCGGCATCGGGACCTCCGGTCCGCGGACCGGTCACCGGGCGGCCGCGGAGACGGCCGCCGTCCTGGTCACGATCCGCCGCCGTCTGCGCCGCCGCATCAGCACCAGCGTGAGCACGAACGCGTGCGCCACCACGTCCATGCCCGGGAGGTCGTCGGAGACCACGCCGGAGACGCCCCGTCCGGACCGGGCGACGCGACCGAGCCCGCGGCCGTCGGCGTCGGTGAGCGACTCCAGCGTTCCGAAGGTGCCGCGCCGGAACAGGTGGGTGCCCTCCGCGGTCCGCACCGACCAGTGTCTGCGGTGCACCCGCTCGGCCGTGGCCATCACGACCCGGTCGACGGCCAGCAGCTCGTAGGATCCGCGGTCGGCGCCGGCCCGGATCTCGTACACCGTCGTACCCAGTTCGAGCGTGGCGCCGGACATGCCGCGCCCCAGCGTGACGGTGCCGACCGGCCGGCGTTCCCGGCTGAGCACGTACCGGTCCGGCGTCCTTCCGGTTCTCTGCGCACTGATCATGACGACGACTACAGCACCCGGGCGGCGCACCGACCCCTGAGATCTGTCACGGGTCCGGGGATGACGGACGACGGAGCCCGCCGGCCCGCCGCAGCCCCAGGATCGTCGGGGCCGGCGCCGTGCCGGCCCCGGGCGACCCGGGTCGCCCGCTCGCACCGACCACCGGGAGCGCTCCGATGTCCCCCTCACCTGCCGACGACGCCCGACCGGCCACCGTGACACCGACGTCGCCGGGAACGCCGCGGCCACGGCCACGGCCCGGATGGACCGAGATCGCGGTCGGGCTCGGAGTCCTCGCCGTGGTCACCGTCGTCTCGGTGCGGATCATCACGCCGGCGGACGTCGGTCCGGTCGCCTTCGGACTGTTCCTGACCGCGTTGTCCGCCATCGCCGCCGGTGGCGGGTTCGCCGTCGCCGCTGTGGTGCGGATCCGGTCCTGGACGGCCTTCGGGGTCCGGCGGACCAGCCGCGGTTGGATGCTGGTCGGGCTCGCGGGCGGTGTCGGCGCGTTCGCCCTGAAGTTCCCGGCGATCGCCGCCTACGTGGCCTTCACCGGTGTCGGCGGCAACGCCCAGGACCTCTGGCAGTCGGCGGCCACCACCGGCGTCACGACCGTGCTCCTGTCCATCCTGTTCCTCGGCGTCCTGACCCCGATCGGCGAGGAGCTGCTGTTTCGCGGCGTTCTCACCACCGCCCTGCTGCGGTACGGCGCCGTCGTGGGCGTGGTGGCCAGTGCGCTGATCTTCGCGGTGATCCACCTCGCTCCGGCCACGGTCCTGGTCGCCGTGATCGTCGGGCTCGTCGCGGGCGAGCTGCGGCGCCGCAGTGGCTCGGTGTGGCCGGGTGTCGCGGTGCACGTGACCCTCAACGTCCTGAGCAATGTGCTCGCGTTCGTCGTGGTCCCCGCTCTCGGCGGATGAGGGTCCTACTTCAGGAACCCCCCGATCAGGCCGCCGACCCCGCTCTCCTCACCGCTGCCGGTCCCGCCGATCGCGTCCAGCGGGACCTCCTCGGAGGCCTGCACGATGACGAACCCGGTCCCGGAGAAGGCCATCGTGTACCGCTCGCCGGTGCTGCGCCCGAGCAGCGTCCTGATCCCGAGCTGCTCCGCGCGGTGCATCCCGACCCGCAGGCCGGCGGACCACGCGATCGCCGCCTGCGGGTCGGCGTAGGTCGGCACGTCGACGTTCAGGACCACCGGCGCGCCCTTCGCGGTGATCGCGAGACGGCCCTTTCCGCGGAAGACGCAGTTGAACAGTCCCGCGCCGCCCATCGATCCGGCGCCGGAGGTCATCTGGACGTCGTAGGACAGCGTCGGCTCGAAGGCCAGGACGTTCTTGCCGTTGATCGTCAAGGAGTCGTCCGGGCCCTCGAGGTCGATGACGTGGACGTCCGACGCGGCGTCGGCGAGGAACACGTCCCCGCGCCCGACCACCTTCATCAGCGGGACACCCTCGCCGGTCAGCTTCTGCTTGAGGAACCGCCCGATGCCCCCGGCGCCCTTCGCCTCGAAGCGGACGTCTCCCTGATAGGCCACCATCGAGCCCTGCCGGGCCATCGCCTCGCCGTTGAGCTCGATCTTGAGCATCTTCGAGTTCTGCAGCCGCAGACCCGGCTGCGCCGACTCCTGCTCCTGGTTCTCCGGTGCGAACAGGTTGCTACGCATCTCCTGGCTCCTCTGCTGGTCTCCCGGTACGGATACCCACCATCCCGGGAACGACCGCCCGGTCAGGTCGGTTCCCGCTCCTCGGGCTCGTGGGGTTCGTCCGGGGGACTGCGCCGGCGGTCAGGGGCCGACGCTCAGAGGTCGGGGTTGTCCGGAGTCTCGCTGGAGTCCAGCACCCCGTTACCGTTGACGTCGTCCGGGTTGTCCGGGCGCTCACTGGAGTCCAGCAGTCCGTTGCCGTTGACGTCGCCGGGGCTCCCCGGGGGCACCGGCGAACCCGGGCGCGGCGGCAGCAGGTCGGGGTTGTCGGGGCGCTCGCTTGAGTCCAGCACGCCGTTGCCGTTCACGTCGCCCGGGCCACCCGGCGGGACCGGCGTCTCGGCACCGGCCACGGCCGCCAGCGGCCCGACGGCCACGACCCCCACCATCGCCGCCGCGCTCATCGCGGGAACGAGGATCCGGCCCACGGAACGGGATGTCGACCTGCTCATGCTGCTCTCCTCCGGTTGACGATCATGAACGCCGTCCGGACGCCGTGCCGGCACCCGGCAGTGGCAACGTCCGTCTCGTTCATGACCATCACCCTGCACGCGCGGCCCGCCCGGCCACATCGGCGGACGGGAGGAGATCTGTAGCGGTGCCCTCTCCCCCTACGGGACCAGTGCCCTCGGTCATTCGGCCGGGGTCGTCGGGCCCGTCCGGCCTAGACGCGGCCGGCGTTCGAGCTCAGCGTCCAGCCCGGCGACCGGCCGGCGAAGGCCAGCAGCCGGTCCAGCGCCGGGGCGTTCGCGTCCACGGGCACCTCGGGGGCGAACGGCATGCCCTCGCCGCCCCGGTACTCCGGCTGGATCTGCTCCGCGAGCAGGGCGTGTGCCCGCTCCGAGGCCCCCGGGTCGGGCCGCCAGACCTGGCCGGTGGCGCGGGCGAGGTCCCAGCCGTGCACCACGGTCTCGGCGAGCAGCATGCTCAGGACGCGGTCCCCCAGGAAGGTGCCGCCCAGCGCGGGGACCCGCACCGGGACCGTCTCGACCCCGTCGGCCAGCGCGGCGCGCACGGTCTCCGACAGCGTCTCGATGGTCGTGAGGAGGACCGCACGCCCCTCGGGGCCGGTGTAGGCCCGGGGATCCGGTCGCTCGTCGCCGGCGGGGTCGGCCAGCACGACGGTGAAGTACCCCAACCCGCCGAGCAGGTGACGGCGCAACGACACCACGTCGAGACCGCCGCACGGCGTCGGTGCCCCGTCCTGCTCCGGGGTCGTCGCTTCGGTCACGCGCGCCAGGTCGTCGAGCACCGGAGGTAGCGGGTGAGAGGGCACGTCGTCTCCTGTCCGGTCCGGCCGCGGCCGGCGGGCCCACGATCACGATCGACGGTACCGCGTCCCCCGGTCGGGTCGGATCGGTTCGATCACCGGCGGGCAGGGTCGATGCTGTGGTCTCCCGGGCAACCCCGGGGCGGCCGGCTCCAAGAAGAAGGAACCCATGACCATCGTCGACACCGATCACACGCGCGTCACGGGCCGGCGCATCGTGCAGTACGTCCTCGACCTGTTCCTGGCCGGCGTGGTGCTCGGCCTGCTCGGTCTGCTCGCGAACGCCGTCGCTCCCAGGAGCGGCTTCCGGTCGGTGCCGGGAAGCCTGACCGAGCTCTACAACCTCACGGCCGAGCCGGGCCTTCCGTCCGTCGTCGCCGTCGTGCTCACCGTGCTGGTGTGGGCGGCGGTGTTCGTCGTGATCCCCCACCGCACCGGCCGCACGCCTGCGATGGCGCTGCTGGGCCTGCGGATCGTCCGCGTGGACGGCGACCGGCCCTCGGTCGGCCAGCACGCGGGCCGGGCGGTGCTCCTGGTACTCGACACGCTCCTCGGCGGCCTGGTGGGCTGGATCGTCATCCTCTGCTCGCGCAGGCGGCAGCGGATCGGTGACCACGCGGCCGGAACCCTGGTCGTGCGCGCCTGACCCCTCGCGCCGGGATCGGCCCGGTCTCCATCGCCTCCGACGATGGCGGGCATCGTCCGTCGACGTCGGCGCCCGGCGATGTTCACCGCGCGGCGGCCCCGCCCCGGAGTGGTTCGCCATCTCCCACCACCTGACCGACCGGCCGCGGTGTCAGTGACGCGCCAGCGCCGTGTCAGTGCGGCGGAGCACTGTCACGGGAGTCGATACCCGTTCACCGCGACGAGAGGTCCGTCATGCGAGCAGCGCAGTTCAGTCGGTTCGGAGGCCCCGAGGTCCTGAACATCGTGGATCTGCCGGAGCCCCGTCCGGGCCCCGGTCAGGTCAGGATCGTCGTGCACGCGGCCGGGATCAACGCGACGGAGTGGAAGCTGCGCAGCGGCGAGCTGAGCTTCGGTGCGGGCCTGCCGCAGACGACGGGCCGCGACGTCGCGGGCGTGGTCGACGAGCTCGGCGAGGGCGTGACCGACGTGGCCGTCGGCGACCGCGTGTTCGGCGTCTCCGACGACGGGGCCGGCGCGGCGGAGCGGACGCTGGTGACCCACCGCGCCCCCATCCCCCCGTCGCTCGGGTTCGTCGACGCCGCGGGCCTACCGATCGCGCTCGAGACCGCCACGCGCGCGCTCGACCAGCTCGGCGTCTCGGGCGGGAGCACGCTGTTCGTGAACGGCGCCTCCGGCGGGATCGGCAGCACCGCCGTCCAGCTCGCCGTCGCCCGCGGCGCGCGCGTGATCGGCGCCGCGAGCGCGGCCAACCGCAACTACCTGAGCCAGCTCGGCGCGGAACCGGTCACCTACGGCGACGGCATGGTCGAGCAGGTGCGCGCTCTCGCCCCGGCCGGCGTCGACGTCGCGCTCGACGTCGCCGGCAGCGGCGTCCTCCCCCAGCTCATCGACCTGGCAGGCGACCCGAAGAACGTGGTGACACTCGCCGACCTCGAGGGCTCCGACAAGTACGACGTGCACTTCAGCAACGGGTTCGTCGACGGCCACGGTTTCCACGCCCTCGCCGAGATCGGCGAGCTGATCGAGACCGGCCGCTTCTGGCTGCCGGTCGACCGGACCTTCCCGCTCGACGAGATCGCCACCGCGCACCGCGTCAGCGAGCACGGGCACGTGCGGGGCAGGATCGTGCTCGTCCTCGGCTGAGGGCGACCGACGCCGACTTGCTACCGGACTCCGGCGACGTCGGCCCCGGACCGGTCCGGCCGTCGCTCACGGACCGCGAGCATGACCACGGCACCCAGCGCCGGTCCCGCGGCGAGAGTCACGAACGCGACCATGAACGAGCCGGTCGCGGCATAGGACGCACCGACCGCCAGTGGGACGATCACACTGCCGAGCTGCCAGAACGCGTTGGCGAACCCGGACGCGGTGCCGGTGACGGCACTCGGCACGAGCCGCGGTACCAGTGCGACGAGCAACGGAGTCCAGCCGTAGGCGGCCGCACCCAGCAGCGGGGCGAGCCACAGGAAGCCGGTCGGCGAGCTCAGGCTGCCGAAGGCGAGCAGTGTGACGACGAACAGGGCGAGGATCAGGGCCGCGGGCATCCGGCGGGCGCCGCCGAAGAAGCGGTCGCTGACGAAGCCCACGATCGGTTTCACCACGACCGCGGTGATCGCGAAGATGGCGACGACCGCTCCGGCCGTCGCGGGCGCGATGCCGTGGCCCTTGATCATCAATGCGTTGGCCCAGGTGATGAAGCCGTACAGGCCCCAGAACCCACCGAACCCGGCGATCGCCGTCAGCACGAGGTTCCGGTTGGCGAGCATCGCCGCCCAGCTCGACCGGGACCGCTCCGTTGCCGCCGGCGGGACGGCCCCGGCCACCTCCGGACCGCCGTCGAGCATCGGGCCCGGGCGGAGCACGAAGAACAGGAGCACCGCCAGGACCATCGAGATGACGCCGAAGACGTGGTAGGAGGTGCCCCACCCGTGCCAGGCGATCATCGCCGGTACCACGGAGTTCGCGATGGCGGTGCCCAGCGATGTGGCGGTGACGAAGATGCCCATCGGCAGCCCGAGCTGCGAGGCCGGGAACCAGCTCGCGACCAGCCGGATCCCGGCCGAGTAGTCGGCCCCGGCGAACAGCCCGACCAGCGCCTGAACAGCGATGCCGACAGTGGCCGAGGTCGTGGAGCCGAACAGCGTCATGAACGCTCCCGCACCGAACAGCGAGACCGACAGCATCAGGCGCCCGCCGAGCCGGTCGGTGCCGATCCCGCCGAGCGCGTTGGAGATGACGTAGCCGACGTAGTAGGCGGTGGCGAACACGCCGAGGCTGGCGAGCGGCACCGCCAGGTCGTCACCGACGAACACCGATGCCGGACCCCAGGTCGAGCGGTCGACCGAGGTCAGGGTGAACGAGAGCCAGCAGGCGAACAGGACCACCCAGCGGTAGGGCGACAGCGTCGCCGCGCCCGCCGGGGCGGCAGGGACAGTGCTCATCGTTGAGCCTCCGTGGTGGGAGAGGTGCGGGGCGAGGGAACGCGTCCCGCGGCGACGCCGGGGCGTCTGACGGTGTCAGAGGTCGAGCACGAGCCGAGCGGTCGAGCAGCTGCCGACGCAGATCATCATCGAGGTGCCGCGGGCCCGTTCCCGTTCGGTGAGGATCGTGTCCCGGTGCACCGGGGTCCCCTCGAGGACCTTCGTCTCGCAGGTCCCGCAAAAGCCCTCCTCGCAGGAGGACATGACGTCCGGCCGGACCGTCCGGACGGCCTCGAGTATCGACACCCCGACCGGGACCGGGACGGTCTCGCCCGTGCCGGCCAGCTCCACCTCGAAGCCGCCGTCCCCGGTGACGGAGACCGTGTCGTCGACGCCGCCGCTCGGGTCGGCGGCGAAACGCTCGAACCGGACCGGCAGCTCGGGGCGGGTGCGCGCGGCGACCTCGTCGAGCGCCGTCAGCAGCCCGGGCGGCCCGCAGCCGTAGACCGCGGAGGCCGCCGGGGCCGCGGCAAGGATGTCCGCCAACGGAAGCGAGCCGTCGACGTCGTCGCTGCGCAGCGAGACCTCGCCGCCCGATGCGGCGGCGAGCCGCCGCAGCTCGGCGGTGAAGGCGAGTGTGTCCGCGCGCCGACCGCCGAGATGCAGCTGCCAGGGAGTGCCCTCCCCGACCGCGTGGCGGACCATCGCGAGCAGGGGCGTGACTCCGATACCGCCTGCGACGAACACGTAGGAGGCGGCCGGTTCGAGGGCGAATCGGTTGCGCGGTCCGCGGATCAGCAGCCGTCTCCCGACCAGGCCGCTGGTGTGGATCTCCGCGGATCCCCCGCGGCCGTCCGCGTCGTGCAGTACCGCGACGGTGTACTCGGGGTCGTCGGTCTCGCCGCACAGCGAGTACTGGCGCACCAGCCCGGACGGCAGCACGAGATCGACGTGCGCGCCCGCCGTCCAGGCCGGGAGCGGGCCGTCGCCGCGCAGACGCAGCGACAGCACTCCCTCCGCCTCGTGGCGGGCCTGCGTGACCAGGACCTGGTGCGTGTCGTCCCCGCTCACGAGGACACCTCCGCGAGACCGCCGTCGCGGGCGCCGCCGCGAAGGACCTGCAGGAACGGTAGGACGAGCCGCATGTCGTCGAGGACGACGACACTGTCCGCGGCCTCGCGCACGGTGGTCGCCGAACGCTCGGCGGCCGCGGCGGTCCACCGGGCGCCCGGGCTCACGACGACGGCACCGAGCAGGATGCCGTTGGCCCGCGCGGCGTCGCCGATCCGGATGACCACCTCACCGTCGACGCGGGCCAGGTCGTGGGTGAGGACGACGACCACGTCAACGGCGTGCACCGCGTGTTCGAGCGGGCTGCTCACCGCGGCCGAGCTCCCCGCGGCGGGGGCGGTGTCCGGGACCGCCAGCTCGTCGTCCGCGACGGTGATGCCCTCCAACTCGGACGGGTCGCGGCCGTCGAGCCAGAGCCGAGCAGTGGGATCGAGCGCGACGAGCAGCACGGACGCTTCGTAGGATTGTCGGGTGGGGATCGACGTCATCGTCGGCGACCCTCCTTTCCGGGGGAAGGATCAGATGGAGACGAAGTCCTCGCCGGGCTTCACGGTGAGAGCCTCCTGCGCCCCGTCCTGGAACGGGACCGACTTGGGCAGCAGCACCGAGGCGGACCGGACCCGGTGGTGCTCGGCGCTCTCGCCGGGCAGGTCCGCGGTGTCCTCGGCGGCGTCCTCGGCCGCGGCCAGCAGACGGCGACGGGCCAGGATGATCGCAGCGTCGCTGGTGCCCAGACGCTCCTTCGTGCGGTCGACGATCGGGCCCATGCTCTCCTGCAGGGAGAAGTCCTGGGCGGCGATGCCCTCGACGCCGGAGAAGCTGCGCTTCTCGCGCTGGGCCTTCCGGTCGACGAGGTAGTCGTTCCCCCTGTTCGCGACCGTGCGGTAGGTACCCGGGATGTTGCGGGAGTGGATCCCGTCGCCGCGACGCATCGACTCCAGCTCGTCGTCGCGCAGGTCGCGGGTGGGGTGGTAGTTGATGCTCCACGCCCAGCAGGTCTCGTCGTCGATCGGGACCCAGGCGTGCGCGCCGAGCGGGTTGTGCGTCCCGAACGGCGGGATGATCGTGTACCAGGGCATGATCCACTGGGTGATGCGCCAGTAGTAGCGCTCGTCGTCGACGTTGCGCCGCGCCCCGATCAGCAGGCCCCCGTCGGACTCGATGACCTCGAACTTCGGTCGGGTGTCGGCCTTGAGGTAGGTCAGGCCCTCGGTGCCGGCGTGCATCGGGTCGTCATCCATGTTGAACCGGTGCGCGAACGACACATGACTGGAGTCGATGCCACCCTCCATGGCCTGCATGTAGTTCGTCTCCTGGATGCGCTTGGACACGAACACCCGGGAGCCGGGCAACGTCGCCCACTCCAGCTCCGGCAGATCGGGCTGATGTTCGGGCGGGCCCATGTAGGTCCAGATGACGCCGCCGCGCTCGACGCACGGGTACGCCTTCTGCTTGATCTTCTCCCGGAACCGGCTCTCCGGCGGCTCCGAGGGCATGTCCACGCAGTTGCCGTCCACGTCGTACTTCCAGCCGTGGTAGGCACAGCGCAGCCCGCACTCCTCGTTGCGGCCGAAGAACAGCGACGCCGTGCGATGGCTGCAGAACTCGTCGAGCAGGCCGAGTCGGCCCTCGCTGTCGCGGAAGGCGATCAGCCGTTCGCCGAGCAGCTGCACCCGCACCGGCGGGCAGTCCGGCTCCGGGATCTGGTCGGCCTGCAGAGCCGGGATCCAGTAACGGCGCAGCAGGGCACCCATCTCGGTTCCCCGGTCGGTACGGACCAGGCGTTCGTTCTGTTCGCGCGTCAGCACGGTGGTGGTTCCCTTCGGGCGGGTGGCGGGACGAGGTCAGCTGGTGGTGGGGCGCACGACGACGTGCGGGGACCGCGGCCCGTCCCCGACCGCGAGACGGGCGAGCATGTCCCCGACGTCGTCGAGCGGGACGTCGGCGACGGGAATCCGCTCCAGGAGCGAGCCCCCGGCCGCCAGCGCCGCGATGGCAGCGCGGACGGCCTCGGGCGAACGACCACGGACGGCGTGCACCGACAGCCCGTGACGGATCATGCGGGCGGTGTCGATCGGGACGGCCGCGGGCGCCTTCGGCGAGGTCAGCACGAGCCGGCCGCCGTGGCCGAGCAGCGTCAACGCGGGCCCGACGACCTCGGGCGCGCCACCCGTGGTGTCCACCACCAGATCAGGACGCTCACTCTCGAGCCGTGCTGGGTCGTCGGTGACGACCGGGACCGCGCCGAGGGCTTCGGCGATGCCCAGCCGCTCGGCGTCGCGGGCCAGCCCGGTGACGACGACGCGCTCCGCACCGCCGGCCAGCGCGGCCGCTGCGACGGCGAGGCCGTGGTAGCCGGGCCCGAGCACGACCGCGGTGTCGCCGGGGCGCAGGCCGCCCGCCCCGGAAGTCCAGTCCAGGGCGTTGGCGTACGGCAGGACCCAGGCGGCCAGCTCGTCGTCGAGGGCATCCGGAAGGCGGTGCAGTACGGCGTTGGCGGGCAGGTGGAGGTACTCGGCGTTGCCACCGAACAGGCCCGGGTACTCGGTCAGCGGCACGGTGCCGATCCGGCGGCCGCCGGTCCAGATGTCGGTGTCCGGGCAGAGCCGGTACGGGCCGGTACGGCAGGTCGGACACGAGCCGCAGGGCAGGTACTCCTCGATCACGACCCGATCCCCCGGGCCGACGCCCCAACGCCGCGCGGCCGACTCCCCCACCGCGGCGATCGCGCCGACAACGTGGTGTCCGAGCACGGTCGGCTCCGCCACACCCCGGTCCTGCAGCGCGACGTCGGTGCCACAGATCCCGGACGCGGCCACGCGCAGCCAGCCGGTGTCCGCGCCGGGCGCGATCACCGGCATCTCCCGGACCTCGCACCCGCCACCGGGCAGGGCGACGCTCGCTCGCGCGGTGGCGGGGAGCACCGGTGTCGACCGAAAGGCACCCATCGTGATCTTCTCCTTTACTATCACTCTGCGATAGTTTATTATCGCTGTGTGATCTCAGTAGAGTAGGTCGCGTTCCAGGAGGCGTCAATGGAGGAACCGACGATGGCTACCGCGAGGGCCGGCGCAGACAGTGGACGGCGGGCCCTGGACGTTCTGTTCGCGTTCACCGAGCAACGGCCGGTGCTCGCTGTGCGGGAGCTGGCCGAGATCCTCGACATCCCGGCCCCGACCGTGCACCGCTACGTGGCGCTGCTACGGGACATGGGCCTGCTGGAGGAGTCGTCGCGGGGGCGCTACCACCTGTCGATGCGGGTGGCCGCGCTCGGCCGCGCCGCGCGCCGTGCCGCGCCGATCGTGGACACCGTCGAGCCGCTCATGCGGGCACTCTCGGAGCGGACCGGAGAGTCGGTGCTGCTGATGCGCCTGGTGCACGGCGCACCGGTGTGCATCCACCGGGTGGAGTCACCGAGCCGGTTCCGGCTCTCGTTCGAACCGGGCCAGCTCCTCCCTGCGCTGCGCGGTGCGAGCGTGCGGCTGCTGCTCGGTGCGCTGGACCCGGAAGGCCGACGGCACTACGTGGACGAGGCGCTGAAGTCCGGGGCACTGCCGCCGGTGAACGGACGCGACGGCTACCTCGGCGAGGTCGAGCGCGACGTCGCACGCGGTTGGGCGGTCAGCAACGAGGAGATCGACGAGGGGGTCTGGGCCCCCGCCGCCGCGGTGTACGAGGACGGACGGATCGTCGCGGCGATCTCCGCACCGTGCCCCGTCTTCCGCGTCGACGACGCACGCCGTGACGAGATCGTCGAGATGGTCCGCAAGACCGCGGCGGCGGCGTCGGACGCGTTGGGGAGCTGACCCCGCGAACGAGGACTGGTGCGTTCAGGAGGCGGACCGCACTCGCCGGGAGGAAGTTGGGACCGTCCTGCGTTGTTGCGCAGTAGGACGAGCTCATGTTGAACGAGAGGTACTGCCGTGTCCCTGCCCCTACCGTTGTCGATCCTCGATCTGGCCACCGTCGCCAAGGGCGAGACCACCGCCCAGGCGCTGGAAACCACCACGACGCTGGCGGAGCGAGCGGAGGACTGGGGTTTCCGGCGGATCTGGTACGCCGAGCACCACAACATGCGCGGCATCGCCTCGGCCGCGACCAGTGTGCTCATCGCGCACGTCGCGGCACGGACCGAGCGGATCACCCTGGGCTCCGGCGGCGTGATGCTGCCCAACCACTCGCCGCTGCAGATCGCCGAGCAGTTCGGCACCCTCGCCGAACTCCACCCCGGCCGCATCGAGCTCGGCCTGGGACGTGCTCCCGGCACGGACCAGGAGACCGTGCGCGCCCTGCGACGTGACCCCGCCGCGTCCGACCGCTTCCCGCAGGACGTCCAGGAGCTGCAGGCGTTCCTCGGGAACGACAGCCTGGTCCCGAACGTCAACGCCTACCCGGGCCACGGCACCGGCGTGCCCCTGTCGATCCTCGGGTCCTCGCTCTACGGCGCCCAGGTCGCCGCCGTGCTCGGCCTGCCCTACGCGTTCGCCTCGCACTTCGCGCCGGACGCCCTGGAGCGGGCCGTCGCCCTCTACCGGCAGGAGTTCCGCCCGTCGGACCAGCTCGCCGAACCGCGGGTGCTCGCCGGGGTCAACGTCATCGCCGCCGACTCCGACGACGAGGCGAACGCCCAGCTCCGCCAGATGCAGCGCGACCGGCTGCGCCTGTTCTCCGGCCGGCGCGGGAGCTCACTGACCGACGCGGAGGCCGACTCGGTGCTCGAGAGCCCCGCGGGCGAGCAGATCCGGTCGATGACCCGGTACAGCGCCGTCGGCACACCCGACACCGTCGTCCGCTACCTCGAGGAGTTCGCCACCCGGGCCGACGCCGACGAGCTCATCGTCACCGGCCCCGCCCCGGAGCGCGAGAGCTGGTGGCGCAGCTGGGAGCTGCTGGCGTCGAAGGTCCAGAACGCGGGCTGAGGCGGATCGGTCGGGGTTCAGCGGTGCCCGGCCGGGCGGTGGGTCCGGAGCGACGCCGCCGTCCGGTCCCCGGGGTCCCCGGCCTGCGCGAGCAACGCGAGTGCCTCCTCCGAGGGTGACCCGGCGGACGTCGTCACGACGATCAGGTGCTGGTCCGGCGAGCGGAGGACGGCGAGCGTCTGCTGGGTGACCGTGACCGCGCCGACCACCGGGTGGTGCAGGTCGTAGGACGCGGCATCGCACGGGGCGATCCGGTGATCGCCCCACATCGCCACGAACTCGGGGCTCTTCATCGTGAGCTCGCCGATCAGGGCCGCGAGATGCGGATCGTCCGGGTACCGGCCGACGGCGATCCGCAGGTTCCCCACGACCGCGCGCGCCTTGCGCCTCCAGTCCGTGTAGAGCTCGCGGCAGTGCGGGTCCAGGAACATCATCCGGCTCATGTTCGGCCGGTTCGCGGGGTCCTCGGGTAAGTCCGGGTCGAGGTGACCGGCGAGCAGTGAATGCCCCGGCCCGTTCCAGGCCAGCACGTCGGTCCGTCGTCCGAGCACCAGGGCCGGGGCGCCGCCCAGGGCCCGCATCAGGTCGAGCGTCTCGCCGGCCACCTTCTCCGGGCGCGGACGGCGCACCCGCGGTGCACGCCGGGCGGCGACGGCCAGCCGTTCGAGGTGCTCCCGCTCGTGCGTGTCGAGCCCGAGGGCGCGCGCGATCGCGTCGAGCACCTCCGGTGACGCACCGCGGGACAGTCCCTGCTCGAGCCGCGTGTAGTAGGACACGCTGACCCCCGCCAGCTGCGCCAGCTCCTCCCGGCGCAGGCCCTGCACCCGCCGCCGCGGGCCGACCTCGCGCAGCCCGACGTCCTCGGGCCGCAGCCCGGCCCGCCGCGCCTGCAGGAACTCGCCGAGGGGAACCGATCCGTCCATCCCGTCAGTGTCCGCGGCCGGGCGCCGCGCAGCCACACCCCGGCAGGGGTAGGACCGGCCGGGAGTGGTTGTCGCCCGCTCCGCGCAGGACTCTCGGCTGCACACGACCCGGCCCACCACCGCGGCCGGGTGCGACCCCGAGGACGGACCGATGGACGAGATCACGCTGGGCGACGTCACCGTCACCCGCATCAAGGAGTACTACGGGTCGGTCGGGATGGACCCCGCGACCTTCTTCCCGGGCAGCCGGGACGAGGCCTGGGCCGAGCACCGCGACTGGCTGGCCCCCGACTTCTGGGACCCGGCGTCACAGGACTGCGTCTCGGCCGTCCAGACCTGGCTTCTGCGCAGCGAGGGCCGCACGATCCTGGTCGACACCGGCGTCGGCAACCACAAGGACCGCCCCTACGCGCCGGTGTGGAGCCGGCTCGAC